>CBDVCJ010000190.1:0-7932 GCA_965372445.1 uncultured Thermoplasmata archaeon
AACTGAGAGGTATACAACCAAAAAGTGTACCAATTGAAAGCACCCTCGCCTCTAAAAAATGTCCCAGATGTAGTATGATAAACAAGGCTACAGGTAAATTTTGTATGCGTTGCGGATCTGTGCTTGATCTAGAAACTGCCGTCGCTCTGCAGGACGAGATAAAAAGTGTGGATGAGAAGTTATCGACCCTTTTACAAGATGAAGAAGTTCAGAAGCTTCTAGTTAAAAGAATGATTGAGTTGGGTATAAAATAATTCCAGCTTCTCATCAGAGTATGACGTTTTCCAATAATAGTCGATCCTTCTTGTTTTTAATCAAATAATATATTTTTAATGACGGGCATAACTTCTAAGTGACGGGGAGTGGATTTGAACTTCGACCCAACTCGTGCAAATATGACAGAATTGGGCAAGTTTTTTGCTATGCAGTTGAAATCTCTCTCTTTTTTTTATTTTTCTGGTGAATTATCAGTAAAGTTAAATATTCATTAATTCATTTATTATTAATCAACCTATTATTCAAGGGGGCTGAAATGGATGAAAAAAAATATTATTAAAAAATTTTTTTCAATATTGATAATTAATTTCTTAATTGTCAGTGGATTTTTATTCATATTTGAGTTTAGCTTTGACAATACAAAAGTAGAAGGTATCATCCTCACTGTAAATGATGATGGTGGTGCAATGTATACCACCATTCAAGAAGCGATTGATAATGCAACCAATGGCGACACTATATCTGTCTGGGCAGGCACATATAATGAAAATATCATAGTTAACAAATCACTGACCTTAATAGGATACGGAAAGACAAATACAACAATTGTAGGTGGTGCATCTGATGTTACCTTAAGAATAGAGTCGAATTTCGTGAACCTAACAGGATTTTGTTTGCGTCAGGGCATGAAGTCAGGGAAGCGTGGTATAGCAATGAATAGCTACAAAAATCTCACCATAGAAAATTGTAAAATCTTGGGTGGAGATGGATATGATTCAACGGGTAGTAGTGGTGGTTATGGTGGTGCAGGTGTACGGATTAACAATGGTATGAATATAGCAATAACAAATAGTACAATTCGAGGAGGGAATGGCGGAAATGCTACACCTGGTGACGGGGGTGATGGTGGAAGCGCAATTTATATCCGGAATACCAATTCTATCCGAATAATTAATAATAGTGTCTCGGGAGGCCAAGGTGGAACTGGCACCTCCCCGAAAGGAATTAACGGCCATGCGGTCTCTTTAGGTTCAACTAGTGGATTAATTGAATCCAATAATGTATCCAATAGCTGGGCAGGGATTACTTTCGTGGGGTTGACCTCAATCATTGCTAGGAATAATACTGCATATAATAATAGATTCGGTGTCTCATTTCATGATGGTTCCTCGCCCTCAATCGAGAGTAATTATTTTATTAATAATGAACGAGGTATAAATGCATATAATGATGGTACTGGTGGAACGGCTATGCCAACAATAATTAACAATACAATTCTCAATTCAACATTTTATGATATCTTTTTGGGTGGAACTCACTCTCGTCCAATTTTAATTAATACAACATTTAATAAATCAAATGTCTATGTTGAATTGTCCTTCACAATAAAATATGATAGTTTTTTTTCCCTATAGTTTTTTCTATGTTGAAGCATAATAAACCTCCTGTGGAACTTGATAATCAATAGCTGAATGAAATCTCAATTCATTATACCAGGTTTTGAATTCTTCCAGACAAGATTGCAGTTCTATTGTATCATTTGGTTCTTTCCACATAAGCCACTCTTCTTTGAGTGTTTTCACTAATCGTTCGACCAACCCCTGCGCTTCAGGGGTGTGGCTTGGACCATGCCGCCACTCTACGTTTCGTTCACCGAGATAAGCCAGAGCGTTCTTGTTAGCGAACTCGGGACCGTTATCGGTGTGGATTGCCATTGGGATATTGTCTTTGAAGAGCTGTTCATAATATCTCACAGTAGCTTTCGCGGTCCGGTCCATCGATACCATAACTCTTGGTAGAAATCTGCTATACGCGTCGAGGCAGATATAGATCTCGACCCGGTGTTTTCCGATCCACCAGGTTGTCGTATCAGCGATCCATACTTCATTTGGGCTGTTGACTTGGATCGGTTTGTATTTTTTTCTACAGCGACCTTTTCTTTTGGGGACCAACAGATTAAGTTCTTTTAGAATTCTATATGCAGTACCTTGCGAGAACTTGACGCCCCTTTTTTTCATAGCCATCCAGATACGTTTATGGCCAACAACAGGTGGGTGATCTTTCAGGATTTCTTTGATCATGGGTTCGTAGGTTTTTGCATGATAGACAATTGGTCTTCCGCTGCCGGGTTTACGGGGGCGAATGCCCCCGTTATTAAATTGTTTGCGTTTACGATAGAATGTCGATGTACATAACCCAAGAGTTCTTCTTACGACATCGGGTTTCATATTATGTTCTTCAATGTCGTTGAAGAGTGTGTTCCAAAATCCGACGGGGAGATGTTTTTTCATTTTATCATCCCCAATTTTTTTTTTAAATACTCAAGTTCAACATATAAGTCGCCGATAATGAACTTGAGTTTCTGAGTCTCCTTTTCATAAATATCAGTATTAAACTTAGCACTAGGCTTCAAAGCATTCAACCCTCCTTCTAGATAGTTTTTCTTCCACCTAGCAAATGTGATTGGAGCGATATTATGTTTCCTACAGATCTCAGAGATATTGTCAGGGCTTTTGAACGCTAACAATACAACTTCAGCCTTCTCATGAGGAGAGAAATTAGACTTTCCTACCATGTTATATCACTCCCCAAAAAGTGCTTGTTTTGTAGCACATATTTTCCTGCCATTTTTTGATGGGCTGTACATTGAATCAACCTCAAAATTAACAGTCAAATGGTATCTTCATGTAAATGTAAGTGACAATTTAGGTAATCCATTATCTGATGTATTTGTAAATGTAACAGATGCAAATAATAATCCTATTGCTAATAAAATTACAAATGATAGAGGATTTACAGGATGGATTATCTGTTTAAGTTATATTCAATATGCTTCTTCAATAGATCATTCCATGAATAATCACAGCATTATGGTCACAAAAAATGAAATTAATCTTACTCGTAATGTGAATATTTCTTCAACAAGAACTGAAAATTTCATATTCAATCTATATAAGTTTGCACCTTCAATTGATACTTTAGATGAATTATATGCAATTGAAGATAAATATTATGAAGTAAAATACAATGCCTCAGATAAAAATAACGATATAATTTTTTGGGTAGAATCAGATAATGCAACATGGCTTTATTGGAACATGGAGAATCATACTATAAATGGCACTCCCAGGAATGAAGATGTTGGTATTTACTGGGTTTGCATTAATATTACTGATGGACATAATGGTTTTGATGAACATAATTTTACTCTGACGGTTATAAATTCAAATGATGCTCCAATGATTAATACAATAGATGTTGTTGTTATTGATGAAGATGAATATTATGAAGTAGTTTATAATGCCACAGAAATAGATATTGGAGACATTATAACTTGGGCATATGAATCAAATGCATCGTGGCTAAATTGGGGTTTCGAAAATCATACTCTATATGGAATCCCTAATAACGGGGATGTTGGCACTTATCGGGTAAGAATAAACATATCCGATGGAAATGGCGGTTATGATGAACATAATTTTACTTTAACAGTACATAATGTGAATGATCCCCCGGTTATAACCACAGAAGATGTTCTTGAAGCTCCTGCATATGTTCTATATGAGGTTGATTATAATGCGACGGATATAGATAGTCCATTTTCTCAACAGACATGGAGTGTTGCTACTAATGCTACCTGGCTTTTTATTAATCATATTTCTGGGATATTGAGTGGAACTCCTTCTAACAATGATGAGGGATGGTATAATGTCAATGTATCCATAAACGATGGCGATGATGGAGTGGATTGGCATGAATTTAAACTTGTGGTTACCCCAATTGAAGAACCTGAACCTGATAATGACCCGCCAGAAATTACAACTATCGATAAAGTCAGCATAACTGCAGGTGAATCATATAACATTATTTACGAAGCAACTGATGACCGAACACCTGTTGATTCTTTAATTTGGTCTTATAACCGCAATGCAAGTTGGTTAAGTTTTAATAAAATCTCAAGAGTTCTAAGTGGCTCACCAACTTTGGCTCATGTCGGTTGGTATTGGGTGAATGTTACCGTTGGCGATGGTGAAGGCGGATTCAATTCGCATAATTTTACCTTGACCGTTTATGCAACAGCGAACCACCCCCCAGATATACTAACTGAAGATGATAATAATGCAGTTGTAGGTGAAGAATATTCAGTTGATTATGAAGCAGAAGATGATCGCACACCAGTAAGTAATTTAATATGGAGTTTAGAAACAAATGCATCTTGGCTTAGTATTGATAAAAATGCTGGAATATTAAGTGGTATACCTAATTCCACTGATGTTGGAAGTTATTGGGTCAAGGTATCCGTATTCGATGGCGAAGAAGGGTGGGATTATAGCAATTTCACATTATGGGTTACAACGGAACCAATAACTAAGTTACCACCCGAACTAAGCAATCCCTCAATGACACCCACAAGTGGCGATACTGAGACTATGTTCACCTTTTCAGTAGATTACAGCCATCGAGAGGGTGATCTACCAGATTCTATCCAGATGGTGATCGATGGCGTCGGGTATGATATGACCTCATCCAATGGTCACTACGAATACAGTACCAAGTTATCCGAAGGTAACCATACCTATTATTTCACCACTACATTAGGTGAATTTACAGTAGAAACAGAAGATCTTGCAACACCATATATTGAGAGAACCGAAGGTCAGCCCGAAGATGGTGATCGAGATGGCGATGAAGACAACACAATGCTCTATGCAGGGAGTGGAATTGTAGTGATAATTATAATCGTAATGTTAATCTTGTTATTCATATTTCTCAAGAGAAAGAAGAAGCCATCTGAAGAGCCTGAACCAATTGAGGAAGAAAGATTAGCGGTAGAACCGACACCCGAAGAAGTACCGCTGGACGTTCCACCAGAACAACTACCAGCACCAGAGACACCACCGCCCGAGCAACCGCCAACCCCCCCCGAGGTTACACCTCAAGTCGAACCTCAAGTCGAGCCACCGCCACAGCCTGCACCGATGCCGAAGGTGGAAGAAGAACCAGTACTTCAAGTTGAACAGCCACCACAACCACAAGTTGAAGCGCAGGAGCCCGTTGTAGAGCAACCTGCAGAACCACAGGTACGAGTGCCGTTGCCGAAAATCAAAATACAACCAAAAATCGATGAGGATGCGTGAATCAGTGGTTCACCTCGTGGAACCCGTCATTGAAATAAATAATAATGTCATACTTCTCATTAAAGTACGACATTTTCTAGATATAAATAGAATAGAACGTAAGATTCCTTCAATCGTCCCAAACTTGGAGGAATGTAGTCTAAATCTTTCATTTTGTGAGATTAGCCCAAATCTCTCCCTCTTTTTATTCTTTTTCTGATAAATCATCAGTAAAGTTAAATATTCATTAACTCAATTAGAGACCGATAGAATAAATTCAAGGGGGCTGAAATATATGAAAATAAAGGTCAAATCAATCATTATAATCTTAATCTCGATTTTTTTATTATTGCAAATAAATTTTAATTTCTATATAGTTGCCGAAGAAAGTGAAAAAGATAAAATTTATTTTAATGATTCTTTAAATAATTTAAGAGGAAATGAAGCATCTTTTTGGGAACAAATCGAAATAATCTCAGAGCCAAATGAATCTCAAAATATAAATATTCTAGAATCTAACCACACAAAAATTGCGGTTGAGAATGATAATATCTATGTAGTTTGGCATGATAAAACAGATATTAATGGTTCTGGAGAGGATTATGATATATTTTATAGATATTTCGATGGTCAAACATGGTCCAAAATACAGGTTATTTCGGAACCAATTCCAGGTAATAATCTAAATAATATGAAATCAATGTATCCAGAGATAACTGTTGAAAATGGTAAAATATATGTTGTATGGTATGATCAAACTTCAATGAAAGGGTCAGGAACTGATTTAGATATTTTCTTTAGATGTAATTTGACTGGTTCTAAATGGGAAGAGATCCAAATAATTTCAGAACCGGCTGATGGTAAAAATTTCAATTGGCAAGATTCCGTCCATCCATCAATAGCAGTTGAAAATAGTAAAATCTATGTTGTGTGGTATGATTGGAATAATACGAATGGAGCTTGGGTCGATGCAGATATTTTCTATAGATGTAATATTACAGGAACTTATTGGGAACAAACTCAGGTCATATCGGAACCGGTTTTCGGCGCAGATAACAATAATGGATGGTCTTATCATCCTGATTTGGATGTAGAAAATGATAATATCTATGTAGTTTGGGCGGATTGGAGTGCTGTCAATGGTGCGGGTACTGATTCGGATATTTTTTATAGATATAATTCTAATGGCTTAGGTTGGGGAGATATTCAGGTTATTTCAGAACCTGTTTTCGGTAACGATTTTAATTATGCGGGTTCTGGATATCCATCAATAGCAGTAAATAATAATAATATATATGTTGCATGGTATGATGGCACTATTTGGAACGGTGCAGGAATAGATAATGATATCTTTTATAGATGTAATTTAACTGGTAATAATTGGGAGGAAATACAAGTAATTTCAGAACCAGTTTTTAATATGAATTATAATACTGGCGAATCTGTATATCCAAGTTTAGCAGCAGAAAACAATAAAATCTTTGTTACTTGGCAAGATAATAATAATACTAAGGGTGTTGGAGCAGATTACGATATTTTTTATAGATGCAATATTACAGGTTCTAATTGGAATAATATTCAAATAGTCTCAGAACCGACTCTTGAAAATAATAAAAATACTCATATATCCTGTTGGCCAGATATAAAAATAAATCTTAATAGGGTTTTTATAGTGTGGGTGGATGAAAATAACACAAATAACGCAGGTACAGATGCAGATATTTTCTATAGAAGTACACCAAAATTATTGAATTTAGATAAACCAAATGTAACACCTACTTCAGGCAATACTAGTACATACTTTAATTTTACAGTAATTTATCGTCAAATAGAAAATGTTGCACCAACTGAAATAAAAATAAACATTAATGGAATCAATAACTCAATGTTAGAAGTGAATCCCAGTGATACAGAATTTAAGATTGGTAAAAGGTATTATTATCAAACAAGGCTAAATATTGGAGATAACCACACGTTTCGTTTTTGGGCATCTGATGGAAATACCTTAATAAATACAGATCTGATTAATTTACCTGATGTATATAACACTTTTCCAATGATCATAACAGAAAATAATGTAATAGCAATGGAAGATACATATTATGATGTGCAATATGAGTATGACGATATTGATAAAGCTAATGTAGGCCAGAGTGGAGCTTGGCATTTATCTACTAATGCAACTTGGCTTACTTTCAACCCTACGACAGCAATACTATATGGTACACCAACAAATGATGAGGTGGGCAAATACGGGGTTCATATTGAAATTAATGACACAATTGATATTGACTTTACAAATTTTACATTGACAGTAATAGATGTAAATGATGACCCAATAATCAATACAACAGATATTAAAATATCCTATGAAGATGAATTATATGAAATAGATTATAATGCAATGGATTTAGATAGTATTATAAACCACCAAATTTGGTCTTTGAAGACTAATGCAACTTCATGGCTGGATATTGAATCTTCCTCGGGCATTTTAAGCGGTACCCCGACGAATGACGAGGTTGGCAACTATGTGGTAAATGTTTCTGTGGCCGATGGTGAAGGTGGATTTGATTTTGCAGATTTTATTTTAACTGTT
>CBDVCJ010000191.1:0-7915 GCA_965372445.1 uncultured Thermoplasmata archaeon
TAATTCTGCAAGCACCTCGATCTGGAGATTCACCTATTTCGAATTTAACAATCTATATTCCAATACAATTTATTCAAATTCCCAAAATGGGATTTCTTTTTACGGTAAATCCACTAATGGTAAAATGTATATTCAAAATAATTACATATATTCAAATATAATTAATTCACACAGTAATGGCGCAGGAATATACGCACAATCAGATAATAATAGTTTAACCTGGCAGAGTTCAAACATCTATAAAAACACACTCAATTCGAACTTGAGGGGCATCGAATTTTTAAGAATGCAATCGCATATTATTTATATTAATAATATTACCAATAGCTCCAAAGATGGCGTGCTTTTGGATTCTTCCACCTCCAATACTTTTGGTTATAACAAGATCTTGAACAATAATTGGTGCGGCCTCAACCTAACCACCAACTCTAAAACCAACAATATCCAGAATAATAATATCAGCTTGAACAACCAAACCGGCATTTTTATTACCGGCAATTCCGACACCAATACAATTACCCGTAACGATATTATGAGCAATTTAGCAATGGGTGTTAACATTACAGGTGCAATGGACAATTATCTTCACCACAACAACTTCAAAAACAATGGCCAGAACGCTTACGATTCCACTACCCAGCTCAACGACTGGGATGACGGTGCTGAAGGCAACTGGTGGGACGATTATACTGGATTTGACGCGAATAATGACGGCATCGGTGATATTCCATATGATGTACCCGGCGGCGGCAGTAAAGATTGGTACCCGATCATCAAACCCGCGAACATTACTGCGCCCCATATCGAAAACACCACACCCACAGATGGCGCCGTGAATGTGTCGGTCACCCCGCAGATCTCGATCACATTCTCAAACAAAATGAACATAACTGCCACCGAAAGCGCGCTCTCGATATCCGGTGGGCTTACTCTTAAAAATTTCGCGTGGAGTAATGGCGATCTAACCGTGACTTTTACGCCAACTGCCACATTAGGTTCCTCAACAACGTACACAGTTACGGTTTCAATCGCAGCAAAAGATGTGCTTGAAAATCACCTGGAAAGTAATTATCAATTCTCGTTTACAACGAAAGACATAATACCACCGACAATAACCTTGACCTCACCGACACATAATTCGATTGATATTGCCTTGAATGAAAATATAGTGGTAACCTTCAGTGAGCCTATGAATACTTCCACTGTAACTTTTTCTTGTTCACCTAACCCTGGTGGCTGGGGCGTTTTTTGGAGCAGTAAAAACTCTGTAGTTACCTTTACCCATTCCAATTTCGGAAGCTTGACCACATATTCATTTAGAATTACAGCAGCTAAAGACATTGGCGGAAATAATCTTGTCGGGGGCTCAAAACCCAATCCCTGGACGTTCACAACCGTTGATGTCGTTGGCCCTGAGATCACGACAACCACACCTGCCAACGGCTCTAAGGGCGTTTTATTGAATGCGAATGTGGTGGTGACGTTCAGTGAGCAGATGAACACGACCTCGGTAAAATATACATGCACCCCCGACCCGGACGGGTGGGGCACGACCTGGACCAATAGTGATAAAACCGTTACCTATTCCCACAACCCGTTCACAACCCAGACCATCTACACATTTCATATTACCCAAGGCAAAGATACCGCAGATAACCCACTCAACCCCAGCCTTCCAAACCCCTGGAGCTTCACGAGCAAAGATACGATACCGCCCAAAATAACTGTTACCTCACCGGCCAACGGCTCGGTCAATATACCTTTAACTGCAAAGATCATCGTGACCTTTAACGAGGAAATGGATAACACGACCGTTGGCTATGTCTGCAATCCTAACCCTGGCGGGTGGTCAGTCATTTGGAGCGGCGGGAATACAGTCGCTACGTATTCCCATAATTCATTCATCGAGAACACCAAATACACTTTTCAGGCCACAAGCGGTAAAGATATGTCTGGAAATGATCTTATCAGCGGAAGTGTACCAAATCCGTGGTCGTTCACAACAATAGATTTCACAGCGCCAAAAATTTCCGCCACCATGCCTGTAGACGGCATCATCGACATAACTTTGAATGCAAATATTGTCGTGACCTTCAGCGAGGCGATGGATACGAGCTCGATCGCGTTTACTTGCACACCTAATCCCGCCGGGTGGTCACCCATATGGAGCGGCGGTGATTCTGTAGTTACCTACACCCACGATCTATTTACAAGTTACACAAATTATACATTTCATATCACGGCAGCTAAGGATCTTGCAGGTAATGATCTCATTGCAGGCACGATCCCGAATCCGTGGACATTCAAAACCAAAGATGCCTTATCACCAACCATAACCTCGACCTTACCTGGAAATGGCAGTGCCAATGTCGCGATAACCGCAAATATGGTGGTGACCTTCAGCGAGAAGATGGAAACCTCCACCGTCAATTACATTTGCTCGCCGAACCCGGCAGGGTGGTCCGAAATATGGAATGCGGGTGATACTGTTGTGACTTACATGCACAATCCATTTGAAAGATACATCAGCTATACATTTCAGATCTCTAGCGGAATGGATCTTGGCGGTAATAATATAGTTGCGGGCGAGGCCCCCAATCCCTGGACCTTCACCACAATAGATAATCTACCACCGACCATCCAATCCGCGCCATTGGAGACCGCGACCGAAGATATACAATACATATATGATATAGAGGCATTCGATTTCAATAATGACATATTAACCTATCAATTATCATCATACCCGCCAGGAATGACAATTAACAGTTCTTCCGGCTTGATTTCTTGGGTGCCTACGAACGAACAGGTCGGCGAGCACCCGGTAATTGCGATCGTTGCAGATGGTAATGGCGGGATTGATATACAGAATTATATATTAACTGTATTGAACGTGAATGACGCGCCCAATATAACTTCCACCCCAATTCTAACCGCAACGGAAGATGTGAAATACAACTACGATGTCGAAGCTTATGATATTGATGCCGGGGATGAATTAAGTTGTAGTTTGATCATATGCCCTGACGAGATGGTGATCGCCAGCGATACAGGCCTGATATCATGGATACCAAGTAATGACCAGGTAGGTGAAAATTATGTCACTGTCAAGGTTGCCGACACAAACAATGGCGCTGCCACGCAAGCTTTTACGATAATCGTGACAAATGTTAATGATCCACCCACAATTACATCAACGGCAGTAACTTCGGCTATTGAAGACACACTGTATATTTATGATGTTCAAGCAGTGGACATAGACCCGACAGAAGATATATTGACCTTTTCTTTGAAAACGCATCCCACAGGTATGGAGATAGACCCGGCCACTGGCGAGCTCACATGGAGCCCAACAAATGCACAAGTAGGCTCAAATAATGTAGTTGTTATTGTCTCGGATGGAAATGACGGTACCGATACCCAATCCTTTTTGATCGATGTCGTAAATGTGAATGATCCGCCCACAATAATTTCTACCCCAATAAAAATAGCGATCGAGGGTGAAAAATATATCTATAATGTCGAGGCGACCGATATTGATATTGATGACATATTGACCTATGATCTGGATGCATCTCCGTATGGGATGGTGATGGATATTAATACCGGGTTGATGACCTGGACCCCCACCAATGATAATGTAGGTGTAAATCCGGTTGCGGTCAGGGTAACGGACAGTGGCGACGCTCAAGCCACCCAAAGTTTCACGATTACGGTTGCAAATGTAAATGACCCACCGAGTTTCACCTCGTCACCAGTAATAACAGGCACAGTTGATACAGAATATTTTTATGATGTTGAGGCAGAGGATATTGACCCGACCAATGATGTGTTAACATTTTCGTTGACCACATATCCCGAGGGTATGACAATCGGCACCACCACCGGTGTGATCACCTGGACACCCACACAAGAGCAAGAAGGGGCGAATAATGTGGTGGTTACAGTTTCGGATGGGAATGGCGGTACCAACACACTAGCGTTTACTATAACTGTGGATCCGGAGACCGGTGGTGAGGGTAGTGGTAAAAAGACCAGCACTCAAGATGCGACAATTTATGGGTTGATATTATTTATTATAATACTAATTGTGATCATTCTATTATTTATGTTTGTGCTGAAACCCAAAATGCTAAAGAAAGCTCAGGGTGAGAAGATCGTAGAAGAAAAGCCTGAAGAGAGACAAGCTCTTCCTGAGAAAACGGTAGTTCCTCAAAAAGTATCGCCGCTGCAAGATCAAGCTTTGGCCGTCGCACCGCCCAAACCGAAACCACAAGAGCCGCGTGCACAACCAGAACCGCCGGCACCAACGCCTAAGATCAAACCAAAGCCACCAGCTCCAATGCCGAAACTCAAATCTAAGTCCGAACCAACAATACCTAAGTTAAAGTCCAAGCCTGATTCGGTGATTCCAAAATTGAAACCTAGATCTGAAGCCACGGTTCCGAAGATCAAGACTAAGGTTTTGGTCCCGAAAATAAAGCAGTAAAACGGGAATCGGGATTCGACCATCCCCCACCCCCCATAATCTAACACAAAGAACATAAAACATTGATTTTAGATTCAACTGTTGGAACCACGAATACACACGAATATTCACGAATAACAGATTCGTGTTAATTCGTGGTTTAAAATCAAATACCAAATTTGGAAAATTGTTATTTCTTGTTTTCATGCTTTTGTGTTAAATTTATATTGGGCATATCCCGGCTCCCGATTTGTGATATCATCTAAAAAGCGAGTGAAAACAATGTAAACCTGAAGGTGAGGGAAGAGTCATTAATTAAACTCCCCCTAAATCCCCTAGAGGAGAGGAGGATTGAAGTTTGACAGACTCTCCCCTCAGATATAAATGGTGTTATAATGACTTATAAATTTCTATGACAATGATAAAACACTATCTCAAAATGCTTAAATCAACTTAATTTTCGAGGACTGATGGAGCGATATGATTTACTGGGCGACAGTTTATCAAACAAAATATAATTGATAATATTCTTTCCCTTAATTATTCAAAATCCTCGATCTTACCCAATTTATCCAATGCATGCTCGCTAATAAAACCGCAATTCTTACAGATCATGCCGATTATGGGTATTGTACCTTCACTCAAATCCGAGCCTTTCTGTTCATATTGAAATGTATGTTTAAAATAACTGTCTGCCAGCTCCCAGCTTTTATTATTACACATCGGACAGGGTGAATCGGCACCCTTATCCTTTATGATATCAACTATATGTTTCTTGGTCTCATTATCAATATCTATCATGAATGTGGTAACAACCTTCATTATTAACACCACCATTTTTAATATATTTCGGGCAAATGGGTTGGAAAATAAGATTTAAATTGTAATTAAAGATTAGATCCAGTTTAGATTTCCCCTTGCCCACAATAAGATAATGGTATTCAAGGTTATTAATAATTTTCCAAAATGTTTAAGTACTAGTAGTAACATTATATATACTATGGTAAGGTCAATGTTAGTACAGAGAGTCCAACAGTATGGTAATAGCTGTGGCGTAATCATTCCTAGCACAATAATGAAGTTGTTGGATATTGAAAAGGGCGATAATTTAAGAATGGATATTTCTCGTAGAGGAATAACGTTAGAAAAAATAAGTGAGGCAACAGATGATAAAACAAAAAAAGGAAGAAAAGCAAAAGGTCGAAAACGCGGAAAGTAGCGGCGAGGTCAAGCGCGCCGTGATCTACACGCGGGTCTCGACCGAGGACCAGGCCGAAAAAGGTTTCAGTCTGGATGCGCAAAAGGATAGATTGAGATCTTATTGCAACGCCAAGAGTTGGGAGGTTGTCGATGAATTTATTGATGATGGTTACAGCGGTCGTGATGTAGATAGACCGGCTTATCAAAAAATGTTAGCCGCAAGAGAGGGATGGGATGTACTCGTTGTAATGAAAATGGACCGGATCCACCGGAATAGTAAAAACTTTACTGTGATGATGGATACACTAAAAAGATGGGGTAAGGAATTTACTTCGATGCAGGAGTCTTTCGATACTACCACCGCAATGGGAAGATTCGTGATGGATATAATTCAGCGTATCGCGCAGCTTGAAAGTGAGCAGATCGGTGAGCGTGTGAGAACTGGGATGTCACAGAAAGCAAAAGACGGTAGGGGGTATTTAGGTTTTAATATCCCCTATGGCTACAATTATGAAGGTGGAGAATTAATTATCAATGATACAGAAGCAAAAATTGTGAAAAGAATCTATATGGATTATTTTGATGGTAAAACTATTGGTGAAATAATGAAGAGCCTAAATGAAGAAAATCTTCCAACAAAGCGAGGGCGAAAATGGGCTAAACCAACAATTTTAGCAATTCTTCGAAATCCGGTATATTGTGGTTATTTACATTGGGATGAATATTTGATAGATAATGATCATAAAGCATTGATTGAGATTACATTATATAACCAAGTTCAACGAAAAAGAGCAAAGGCAATAAAAAATATAAATTCCCGAAAGTCATCAACAAAAGTTATTGATGTTGATCTATGTGAACTAGTACCGATAGATTGAAAATAGTTAAAACGATAAAATAGTTAAAATCGGTAAACCGAATTTAACTATATTCTTACATACTTTTTAAATATTATGGTATTCTATTGATTTAATAGTCATTATGACTTGTTTACCATTGCAGAGTTAAGGTTCAGGCTTAATTATATGGGATTGTTAATATTGACTTCTGTTAAAACACAGTTTTTGACCTGAAAAGGGGGGGGTTTACAAACGTAAAATAGTGGTTTATACGAAATTTATACTTGATCAAAGATTAAAGGCGTTAAAAATTTGGTTATTTTTTTGCAACTTAAAGGGTTAGGGTTACCCAGTAACGTCTCATACTTGATATGGTTCATGTGTTAAACAACAACACTTAAGTCATGGCTTTTTTTATAAAATCGCCGAGACTTCAAATTTTTCTCGTTAAACTTAACAGTGTTAAGTTTTCGGATCAATAAAAAAAATCATAACCGTGCTATTTTATATCACTGCAAAATCATAGAAATAAGGGCGGTTAGTTACCCAGTTAAGCTTGTTGCGTTATGGGGGTAACCGAATAAATAATAATACTTAAAAGCTATGTTTTTGCTAAAGATCGCGGCCTTAACAATTGTTAAGCTTGGATTTTCTTGAAATTTTCCGGCAATTACGGGTTATGGGTTACGTGGTGACCTATGTAACGCTACACCATTTATGTGGTAACCTATCGACCACAACTCAAAACTTTTCACCGAGTTAACGGCGTTAACTGTAGAAATATAGATTTGTAAGAATTAATATAAACTAAAAAAATTATTACATTGATAATCTTTTCAACTAGGAGGCAAACAACTTTTGAAACGACCTGAATCAGATCGTGTTTGCGATCACTGCGGCGGATGTGCCGGGATCTGTCCCGAGAACGCCATCACCGTATTCGAAGATTCTATTAATATAGACTCCGCTCTTTGTAACAACTGCAGCAACTGTATTAAGATGTGCCCGGCTGGGGCTATGAAAGAGATGTTTAAGAGAATTAAAATGGAGGTAAAATGCTAGAAATCCTAAATCCTAAGCATTAAATTCGAAACAATATCTAAATCTCAAATCCCAATTATCCAAACAAAGTTACGGTTTGGAATTTAAATATTAGTATTTGTTTAGAATTTAGGATTTCGAGTTTAGAATTTGAAATAGATGAGGGAATCCTAAATGAAATACGATGTTATCGTAGTCGGTGCCGGTCCGGGCGGTGCGAACGCAGCCTATCATGCATCGAAGGCGGGTGCGAAGGTTTTGATCTTGGACAAGAAATCCGAGGTGGGGGTACCAGTTAGATGCGGAGAAGCTGTGGTTTCAAATTTATTGACGGAACACGATATCAAACCTAACCCGAAATGGATCG
>CBDVCJ010000192.1:0-7912 GCA_965372445.1 uncultured Thermoplasmata archaeon
GAGGCTGAGAAGAAGTTTTCAGATTACAGATTACAGACGGATAAGGAATATCGGTTCCTGCGTTAACTTGCTTCGCCAAGTTACCTCGCTTTAAAAATTCCTTTGAAATTTTTAAAGTTTCAGTCCCCCCCTCCCCCCTTTCACTTATCCGAAGGCAATCTGGAATCTCGAATCCCGAATCTGGAATCTAACTATCATCCTCCATCCTTGAAAAATCGCGTATTTAATTAACTATCTCGTGAAACAGTTATTTTTACGCGAGTCGAAAAGTTTTTATTTTCATAATTGATAGCAGTTAAAAATTTTTGTAAGATGAGAGTTAATATCAAAAGCGATGATTATAACATTAAGGGGATAAATGTGATAGCTCGAAACATGAAATTCACAAAAATCAAGCTAATTGAAAGTAATAATAAATTTCATTTACATTTGGTACAAACTAATCAATATGTACTGAGATTCGAGATTAGCGGTTATACTGAAGAGCAATCTATGATGGATTATATTTATGTTAATGGCGATAAAAGAATTAAATTATATGTAGAAGAAAATGATGAAGATGCGAATTTTAAATTTGTTCTACTTGCAGATATAGAATCCGAAACGCTCGAAGGTATAATTGATATACTTGGGGCATTGGATATAAAAGATGTCGAGAAGATAAGATTTAAGATCCCCAGTAAGGAAGATCTACAAAAACAGGCGCTGTTACTGAAAATGCTACATGATGAGTTTAGGAAAGAATGTGGTTGAGGATCTAATGGGACCTGCGAATTTATTTTCTTAATACTTTCTAATTGTGGTAAGTGGTAAGAATCTTAATATTGCCTACTTGGATTAGAGATTCTAGATTTGAGATTTGAGTTCCCCCCCCACAACCCCTCATTTTAGCGGTCTCCAATCTCCAATCCACCTTGGTATTAATTAAGTTCTTACCACTTACCACCCTAACCAATAGTACAAATACCACTTACCACTTAGGACGGGATAAATAGCGGTATTAATCTATAATTCTGTTATATTTGGTAGTTATTAATAAAAAAGAATAAATATTACCAATAAATATATGGAAGAGAAGGTTATATCGAAAAAATCCATTAATAATTAGAGTGAGCCTATGAATAAAACTGACGCTATGTGTCTTGCTGCAATAGTTCTTATCATTGTCGCGATCGTAAGTGCCTTAGCTTATAATTGGTACAATGAAAATTATAGCCAGTCCGAAGGCTCCAAAGAAAAGGTATTGGTTGTTAAGGAAGGTGTAGGTGTAAAATTCGATTATACGCTCCGGATACGCACCGGTAATGATAACTCAAAAAACCCGGTATTTGCAACTTCGTTACCCTCGGTGGCAGATGATGATTCCATCCCCAAGACCACAACTTTTAGTGAAATACTTGGTGAAGGGCCGCTGGAACCGCTGGGGAATGCAGAAAAGGTACCAGTACGCGAAGACACACTTAAGGTAGTGTTTGGGGAAGGCTTGTATTATGGCATAATGGGCATGAAAGAGGGCGAGACCCGCACAATATTTGTGGATGCCGACGAAGGGGTAGTGCAGTCGAATAAAAGTTTGGTCCGAACGATCCCAATTTATGATACTTTTCCGTTGTACGAATCGATCCCAAAGTTCAATTTCGAATCGGAATACCCAAATGAACTGCCCTTAAAAGAGGGCCAGACATTCTCGCATAACTATTGGGGTTGGACAATCGAGATCGAAGAGGTCAATGAAGATTACATATTACTAAAACATGACCCGGTGTACGGGTCGAGTCTCGACCTATTCCCCTGGAATGCAACAATTGATGAAGTTTCAAGTGCCAAAGAGACATTTACAATCCGGCACAGAGTAACAGACGACTTGTTACAAAGGGTGATCGATGCTGAAGTGCTTATGAAATATAATGAAAGTTATAAAGAAATATCGCCAGCGCAAGTCGGCCAAGAGCAACCTCCACTACCGGGCATAATTATATCCATTGACGAAGGCATAGTGATCGATTTTAATAAAGAGATCGCAGGTAAGAATTTAATTTTTAAAATATCAATGCTCGAAATTGAAGAAGGTGAAATATATCAATCTGCGTACAATCCTTAAAAAATTAAAAGTAGATGATCAATATGGCAAAGCGACGTAAACGAACACAAGAAAAAGATCTGGACGAAGACGATCTGGAATCGGAAAAATACGATAAGAAGCCAAAAGGCCGCAAACGTAGTAGTCGATCCAGAGAGACCACAGATATTAATACCAGAAAGGAAGCAATAGTAATCTTTGGTATTGCGGCGATCCTGATCGGTGCGGTACTTGGCGGTTATTACGCCTACGCTTATATTTTATATCCCGAGGAGAACGACACCGAAGATGGTGATGTTGACGCTAGTTATGGTGTCAAGCTCGAGGTGATCAATCATGAAACACATAATTTTGGCGCCTCAAGTTCTCACAAGGCCCACATGGGCCTTTGGACTCAATATTTATTGTTAGTGACCAATAAAGGCACAGTTACAGATACGATCAAAATTCAGCTCTCAGACCCACCTGCTGGATGGGCATATGAGCTTGATGAGGGCCATAAAGGTGCCCCCGAAAAACTCGATAGCAGCAATAATATAAGATTGGCCTCGAAGGGCGCTGAAGTGCTGAGATTGAAGGTGCTGGTACCGGAACAATTAGAGAGCTCGATCTCGACGCAGGTCACTGCCTATTCTATGGCAGATACCAGCAAGAAATCCACAATTGATGTCAGGACCCGAGTTGCTAATCTGGGGGATGAGACCGCAGAAGATGGAGATAATATCAAAGTATATTATACATTAGTAGACCGTGGAGTTGATGATAACTACAATAAAAACGTTTGGGCATTTAATCAAGCCAATGAATTCCCTTTCACCATCGGCACGGGTGTGATCGAGGGGTTCTCGGAAATGGCTAAAGGCATGCGCAAAGGCCAGACCAAAGTCTGGAAAATACCTGTTGAGCTTTGTTATTACAATCCAGATCCAAAAGTAATGGAAACCGACACCAAGCCCGACGGGCCGCTTATGTATGAGATGAAAATGATGGATTTGGATGCGTAATGGTGAAGATTCGAGATTCCGGATTCGAGATTCCAGATAGCCTACGGAAAGGCGATAGGCGATAGGAGGGGGGACTGGAATCTAAAATCTCGAATCCATAAAGATAATATAATGGTGTTAATATGGGTATGGAAGACCTTACCGAGCTCGATAAGAGGGTTTATGAATATATCAAAGATAATGATTTTCAGAGCAAGAGCTGGTCGACGCCCGACGCGGCGCGCAAGTTGGGGGTGTCCGAGGACGATGTTTATCAAGCGCTCTCGAATTTGGCGAAACATATTAAGGATAATGTTTGGATCTATTATGAAGAAGGTGGGTTGCGGATAGTTGCGGAATGATTTTTTTTCAATAATCCAATATTACCAATACTACCAATATTTCCAATAAAATCCCAAATCCCAATACTACAAACGAACTTAAGAACTAAAGAACCAAGGAACTAAAGTACTAGGGCATTTGGCAAGTTCTTGGGTTCTTATATTCTTCGGTTCTTCAGTTGTTGGGTTGGGATTTTGAGTTTTGGATTTGGGATTTCCCCGCTAAAACCACCACAATTTTTATGTAGCAATAATCATTTAACGCTAGCTATCATATCGTTGTTAGCGGGGTGGGGTAGCCAGGAAATCCCGACGGGCTCATAACCCGTAGGTCAGTGGTTCAAATCCACTCCCCGCTACTCTCAACTTTTTGCTTTTTTTATAAAAAATTCCAAGCACCAAACCTCCAAATTCCAAGTAAAATCCAAATACCAATCCCTAAAACGCGGGTTTGGAATTTAGACCTTTGAAAATTGGAATTTGTTTGGAACTTGGTTCTTGCATCTTGGAATTTCCGGAGACTATTGTTCTTGATCTGTTAACTTTGTTTTAACCGTGGGCACCGGAGCTTGTCCCTGTGGCTCCTGCAGTACAACTTGCGGTTGTTCTACCTGAGGTACTGGTTGTTCTTCTACCTGCGGCATCGGTGCCGGTGCAGGTTCGACCTGTGGTTGCGGTACTTGAGGTGTAACCTCGGGGGGTGGCGGTTGCTCGGGTGGAATTTCAGGAACCTGAGGTTGTTCTGGGGGTGGTGTCTCTGGAGCTGGTACTTGTTCTGGCGAGACTTCTGGTGTCGGGGGTTGTTCCGGCGGTGGCGCTTCGGGCGGCACTTCTTCCGGAGGTGGTGCCTGGGCTTCTTCCACTATCGTCTCTTCTTCCTTCTCTTTCTTCTTTTTAAGGAAGATGAACAGCAGGATCAGTACTACGATTATGACAACAATGATACCGATAATTGCATAAAGCATTGTGTTGTCCTCATCGTCATATCCATCGCCGTCTTCGGGCTGACCGTCGGCTTTGGTGATATAGCCCGTATTGAATGTATCTGTATTAACCGTAAATTCGCCTAATGTGGCAGTGAAATAATATGTATGATTACCTTCGGATAATTTGGTCTTGTATTCATAATGACCATTTGTAGATTCCATAATATTGGCATCTCCATCGATTACTACTTGAATTGAGTCCGGCAGGTCACCATCCGGTTGGCTGTAAGCAACAGAAAATGTGAATAGGGTTTCAGTATTGCCACTCGTTGGTGTCACTGAGGGGTTACTTAATTTTGGCTCAAACTCGGTTATCGGTTCTGTTGTTACATAAAGTGTAAAGATCGTAAAATCCCAACCATCCTCGTTGTCGAATACTGATACCTTGGTCCAATAACTACCCACATCTTTTAGTTCAGGTGTACCGCTTAAAACTCCCGTTTCTGGGTCAATATCCAACCAATCACTTGCACTGGTTTCCAACGACCATTGTAACTTATCGAGTGGCGTACGATCGTCATCAGCATCATAATCGACCGAATATAACTCACCGACAACTGCATTGACATCGTCTTCAGTAAGGATATCAGGCGGTTGGTTAGATTCGCTGTATACGGTTAAAGTAAAATTATGGAACCCTACGCCACCATCAGTATCCAATACAGAAACATTCACCCAGTAAACTCCGAGATCACTTAGGCTAGGCGTACCGGATAAAACACCAGTCTCGGAAACCAACGTTAACCAACTTGCATCTGTGTTTAATTTCCAAGTCAGTTGGTCTTTTGGTGTCCAATCATCGATAGCGTCATAGTCTAGATAATACAATTTGTCTGCAGTCGCAGATACGACATCAGTTGTTGTAATTAGAGGCGGTTCATTTAATAATTCCTGATCTTTAAAAACAACTAAAATAAATTCGTGCCAGTCACTTCCACCATCACCATCGGTAACAGTGATTTTTACAGTCCACCAGGCAACGATAATAGTCTCGTCAGTGAATAGGTTCTTGAATATAGGTGTACCGCTCAACACCCCTGTTGATGGGATTATGGAAAGCCAGGTGGCATTGGTCTCCAAAGACCAAGTTTGTTGTGTTAGCTGGCTGTCGATATCGGTGGCATTATAATCCACTCGATATAATTCGGTATCATTTGTAAATAAAACATCTTGGGTTGTTATCACAGGTGGGTCATTTACGTTAAGAACTATCAGGGTGAAATTAGTATAGCCGCCTCCACCATCACCATCGGCCACAGACACATTGACCCAATATTCGCCAAGATCATCATTAATGGGAATACCGTTAATTATTCCAGTAGTCGAATCAAAATCAAGCCACGAAGTTGCATTTGTATCTAAAGACCATATCTGATCATCAATTAAACTATCTACATCAGTGGCATTATAATCAACTTCATACACTTCGTCCTCAAAAGTGTTTTCTACATTTGTGGTATTAATCATTGGGTTATCATTTGCATTAATAACTGTCAATGTAAAGTTTGTAAAATCAATTTCTATAGTGTCATTGATCGAAATATTGACCCAATAAGTTCCAACATCATCATTGGTCGGTGTACCATAGAGCATTGCAGTTGTAGGATTGAATGTCAGCCATGTTGCGTTGGTCGAATAGTTCCAAGTTCCGACCTGAGCTACATTTTCTCTGTCAATATCTTCATATTCATATGTAACTCCATAATAAATATCTTCGATGGCGGTTAAGTTATTTTGGATTGTAATATTTGGTTTAGTATTTTTTACTTTGGGATTATTAAACAAATCGGTTGAAATGATATTACTTCCATCAGAAGCCCAGAATTTAAATTCATGACATCCAAAATTAAAATTGGAACTATTAAAATAATAGTTTTTACCATCGAAATAACTTACATCACTTTCATCAACTTCTATCATAGAATAATTTACACCATCAATATTTACTTTTACATAAATTGGGGATTGATTGTAATTATTATCATAAGTTACTGTATAATTAAAATAAGTGTCAATATAACCTGAACCTGGAGTTACCAAACCTAGAGTTAAATTTGACTGTTTTCCGATTGCATATAGTTTGTAATCTTGAGAACCAATATAAACCGACCCATCGGCACCGATTGCAGGTGATGAAGTAACCCAATCTCCAGTGGTGATACTCCACTTTTTCATACCATTTGGGTTGAGTGCATATATTTTTTTATCACGTGAGCCAAAATATATTGCCCCGTCAGAACCAATCGCAGGTGAAGATATTACCGTATACCCAGTTGAATAACTCCATTTTAAAGTACCATTTGGATTTATGGCATATAATTTACCACTTGCACCCACATAAATCGTACCATCGGTACCAATTGCAGGTGATGAATATACATAATTGGGAGTTGTGAAGTTCCATTTTTTTGTTCCATTTGGAAAAATGGCATACAAGTTATCGTCATACGAGCCAACATAAATCGTACCATCAGTGCCAATTGCTGGTGATGACCGTATATCTCCACCTGTAGAATAATTCCAAATTTTAATTCCATTCGGATTAAGTGCATACAAGTTATCGTCATCAGAACCAATATATATCGTGCCATCGGCACCGATTGCAGATGAAGACCGCACAAGATCCGCTGTTGGAAATGTCCATTTTTCAGTACCGTCTGGGTATAATGCAAATATTTTATTGTTATTACCTCCAAAATAAATCGTCCCATCATTACCAATTGTTGGTGATGATGCTATATAACCACCACTATAATAACCCCATTTTTTGGTACCGTTTGGATTTATGGCATTTAAGTAATAGTTATCGCCAACATAAATGGTTCCATCAGAGCTTATTGCCGGCGATGAGCCAGTAGTACTTGCTCCACATTTCCATTTTCTTGTACCGTTGGGGTACAATGCAGACATCCATCCATATTTTGAACAAATATAAATTATACCATCACTGCCAATTGCAGGTGATGCTGAGATTTCATTGTATGCTCTAAACCTCCATTTCAGAATGCCAAGATTTCCACTTGTATCGTACGGGCTACGACCTGTATGATTAAGATCATGACGGAACATTGGCCAAGGTGAGTTTGCGAGAGAACGTGATTGCATCGGCTTTGGATTCATATCGTTATTTTGAATTTCAATATCTTGGTTAGTACTTTGAAAAATATTATCATCTAAATTTAATTCATAATTGCCTTTATGTGGGTTTATTGGCTTCGAAGTTACATAACCTATTGTCGAAATAAGAAGTAGCGAGATTAGTAATACAATCACAAATTTCTTCATTGCACAGCCCCCTTGACTATCATTGTGGTAGTATCTAAAAAGGATTTCTATGTAATGAATTTTGCCATCAAATATTAAAAAATTAAAAAAAGAGAGAGAATTTCAACTGCAACCGTTAAAATCCCCGCAGGGGTTTTTAAGGGTCAAGGTAATTTTCGTAGAAAATTACCGCAACCCTTACGAAATCCAAAACCCCAACTTTGGAAAAGCCGAAGGGTTTTTCAAGGCAAGGCAACT
>CBDVCJ010000193.1:0-7900 GCA_965372445.1 uncultured Thermoplasmata archaeon
CGGAATTTTCAATGCGAGGTAATTTTCGCAGAAAATTACCGCAGTCTATAATCTAGAATCTCCAATCCACTATGATAGTAATATAACAATCTTACCATTCATTATTGGTTCTCCCTAAATTCGAGGAGAAGAATCTACTTTTTATTGTAAATTTTCATGGAGTATCTTCACAATTCTCATTGCAGCCTTGCCATCCCATAACTCCGGCACTCTGCCTTTTTTGGATTTACCGTCGAGGATCTTCAAGCTTGCTTGGATGATTTTGGCTTTGTCGGTACCAACAACGGTATTCGTACCTTCGGTCACAGTTATCGGGCGCTCGGTCTCGCTGCGTAAGGTTATGCAAGGGATGCCCAAGACCGTCGTCTCTTCCTGAAGCCCGCCTGAATCGGTAAGTACAAATTTCGCATTGCTCATTAGCCTTAAAAAATCAAGATACCCAAGGGGATCGATCAACCTCAAGTTTTGCATCGCCATGATCTTCTCGGCATAGCTGAAAGCTCTTATCATCTTACATGAGCGCGGGTGGATCGGATAAATAATACGGATCTTTTGCTGGACCTCCTCTAACCCGTCCAGAATAGCTTTCAGGCGGTCCGAATGGTCTACATTTTCGGCGCGGTGCATCGTTAGAACCGCATAGTCGCCTTGGGTTAATTTTAATTTCTCTAAGATCTTGGAGTTGGTCGCTGACGTTTGTTCGAAGCTTTTCAAGGTATCGATCATCACATTTCCAACAAAAAATATTTTCGAGTTATCAATACCCTCACGTTTGAGGTTAGCATCAGCATCTTTTGAGGTGGTGAACAGATAATCTGCGAGCCTGTCGGTCAATATTCGATTGATCTCTTCCGGCATCTCCCAGTTGCGACTTCTCAAACCCGCTTCGACATGCGCGACCTTGATCTGTAATTTCGCTGCAACTAAAGAGCATGCTAAGGTCGAGTTTACATCGCCCACCACCAGCACAAGGTCGGGTCGCTCCTTAATACAGACCTTTTCAAATTTCTCCATGATCTCGGCGGTTTGTTTCGCGTGGGTGTTGGAGCCTACCCCTAGATATATTTGGGGGTTGTCGATCTTCAGATCTTGGAAAAATACATCGCTCAAGCCTGAATCGTAATGTTGACCGGTATGTAATAATATGGATTGGATATCGCGATGGGCTTTTTGGGCCTTCATTATTGGCGCGATCTTCATAAAATTCGGTCTGGCACCCACAACATTGATTATTTTCAAGTTAATCACACCATAGAACATCCGTCATATTATATACTTGAGGGTTTGCCCAGCCCTAAATAAATAACATCTTGCAGCTTTGACTCGTCAAAAATATTACGACAATCGATAACAACTTTATTTTTAAGCCTTTCCGCAGAAATATTCTTAAATTCAGTATGGTCGGTAATAAAAACCAAGCAATCAATATCATCAAAATCAAGCTCGGCACTTTCAAACTGCCCGGCCTTCGTAGAAATGCTATCGACAAAAGGGTCATAAATCCTTACCTCAGCCCCGGCCCTCACCAATTCCTCGATTATCGTCACTGCAGGGCTTTCACGGGTGTCACTAATATCCTTTTTATAAGCAACGCCCATGATCATAATTTTGGAATCCGCAAGTTTCTTATCCAAACGGTTCAACCCTTCCCGAACTTTATTGACGGTATGGATCTTCATGAATTCGTTGATCTCGCCGCTCAACTCTATGAAGCGCGGTATCACGCCAAATTTTCGTGCCTCGTAAGATAAATAATAAGGGTCCAGAGGTATGCAATGGCCGCCGATACCCGGGCCAGGATAGTGCGGCATAAATGCAAAGGGCTTGGTCGCCGCGGCATGGATAACTTCCCAGGTATTGATCCCCATCTTTTCGAAGATCAGCGCCATCTCATTTATCAAGGCAATATTAACACCCCTGAAAATGTTCTCGAGGATCTTCGAGGCTTCGGCAATTTTGCAGTTGCTAACCGGTATTACATCCGCCTTCATCACAGAGTTATAGAGCGCAAATGCAAGATCTGTTGACGCTTCAGTTATTCCGCCGACTACCTTTGGCGTGGTCTCGATCTTGAAATCTTGGCTGCCGGGGTCGACCCGTTCCGGCGAGAACGCGGCAAAAAAGTCATCGCCCCCTTTCAATCCCGATCGTTCCAAAAGCGGCACCATCACGTCATCCGTTGTGCCCGGATAGGTGGTACTCTCTAATATTACCAAATTTCCGTTACTGAGATGTTTAGAAATAATGTCGCAGGCAGTTTCAAGAAAACTAAGGTCGGGATATTTCTCTTCGTTCAAAGGTGTGGGTACACAAATAATGTAAATATCACAATCCGTCAGGTCCTTTTCATCAGTTGTAGGGTGGAATCTATCTGAGTGTAGACGGTCTGCTAATGTTTCTTGCGGTACGTCTTTTATGTAGGATACACCTTCAATTAATTGCTCCACTCTAGCCGGATCCTGATCATAACCAATAACCTGAAATTTAGCTGAGAACAACATCGAGAGCGGCAATCCAACGTATCCAAGCCCCAAAACACAGAGCTTGGCGCTGCAAGATTCGATCTTAGACTCGAGGTCCTCAAAATTATTCATTGATGCTCCCCGTTATTTAACTCTAATTGGATGAGAGATAGTCAATTTTGTAATATAAGATTTTGGTGTGGAATATGCCAGGTGCGGTATTAATTTCTATGGCATGTGTGGTATTGTTCATCAGAAAGGCAATAGACGTCATTTTTTGTCAACTACCGGGAGTATCGGGAGTCTGAACAATAGATACCTCAGTCGGGAGTAACGGGAGTATCGATAACTCCTGGGTAGGCACCCATTTCCGTTGCTCCCGGTTCCCGTGCTCCCGACGCTCCCGATATAAATTGCCATATGTCGTCTTTCGCATTTTCAGAAATTATACCCAACCCGTGAACAGTTCTTGCCATTCCCATAAAAACTCAAAACCATGCCAAATCCAATAGAAACATTAATATTATCATTCCTATTCCACAATTATATATGGCGAGCTCTCGGGTGCTGTCCAAAGACGTTTTTAAAATTTCGTCGGCTAGATTTTTCGCGTTTGGCATTACTTTGATCATACCTGTTGTATTGACACATTATTTGACCCAGGGAGAGTATGGAAGTTACCGGCAATTGGTACTATTATTCACCACACTCCAGCCATTTTTCCTGTTTGGCTTACCCGCAAGTCTCAGGTATTTTATACCGCGCTCGGCCAAAAAAGATGCTGGTACTTTTGTGTTCCAAGCCATGATCTTCATTTTCTTCTCCGGGTTGATCTTATTCTTCATTATCAGTCTTTTAGGCGGCCCGCTATCCATATTATTGTACAACAATAATCTTACCGAATATATGTTGCTCCTGGGCGCCCATGCGTTCCTGCTCACCGGCTCCTCGTTTCTTGGGGTGTTAATGATCGTGAATGACGATATTAACCTCTCGGCTGCAGTTGCAATTGTGTTCGCAATTGTGGATATAATAGTAATGTGCGGGTTCGTCATAATTTATGAGAGCATCACCGGCCTCATGGCAGGGATCATACTGGCGAGCTTTTTCAAATATTGTGTGGCTATTGGCTACATTGCTCGAAATTTCAAACCGGGTCGCAAGATCATCAATCGCCCGAAATTCAATGCCCAGCTCGTATATGCATTCCCTATCGGGCTAGCCTCGATCGTTAGTATTATCAATATAAATGTGGATAAATATTTCATATCGTTCTTTTTAGATCCTGAAATTTTTGCCGTTTATTCTATAGGCGCGTATCTAACGCCAATAATTTTAGTCGTTCAGCGCTCGGTCACGGATATTATCATACCCCGGATGAGCTATTTACATAAACATAACAAGCTGAAAGAGATCCGCGCGCTCTGGCACGAATCAATTAGAAAATTAGGGTTAATACTATTTCCGATCACTGCATTTTTGATCATTGCCGCAAATGACGTCGTCACGATCTTCTTCCCGTCATCATATATTCTTGCCGCGTCGATACTAATGATCTATTTGTTGCTGTTGCCGATCGGTGTATCCTACTACGGTGGCATATTTATGGCAACTGGCAACACCAAGATAATTTTCAAGATCGCGGTGATAATGCTGGTGATGAATTTCATTGCGAATTTTGTCTTCATTCAGATATTTGATTATTTAGGGTTCGATATTATATTTGGCCCGCCAGCAGCTACTGTGATGGTTACCTATATCATGGCGTTCGTTTATATTGCCAAGATCCGTCAGGAGTTGAATGTGAACCTAAAAAATGTATTTCCATGGAAGGTACTATTAAAATTAACAATGACCGCAGTGATCTGTGGGTCGATCATTTATCTACCTTATATTTACTTGTCCGCACTTGCTCCAATTATAAGAGTCCTGTTAATGGGGCTGGTTTTCTTGGGTTTATATCTCGTTCTTATTAATATCATGAAATTATTTAGAAAAGACGATTGGGAGTTAATTAAATCTATTTTCCAGAGTGAGTAACTGTTGTTATTTGGTGCTTGTCTTCCAGTCACCCGGTCGACCAGTCCGTCGGACTGACTGGTAGACTGGTCGACTTTAAAATCCATATAAAATAATCGAAAATCATATAACTAAAAACATTATAACCACGCACGCAATCTAACAATAAAGACCAGTGAGTGCAATGGCAGAAGAAAAGATGGAAGGTGTAAAACCGACGCGCATGGAGCTTTTAGCAATACGCAAGAAACAGAATCTCGCAGAAAAAGGTCACAAGCTATTGAGCGAGAAACGCGACGCGTTGATCATGCAGTTCTTTGATGTGATCAAGACCCGCGACACGCTTCGAGCGGATGTAAATAATAGTCTTACGAATGCCTATTCTTCATTAATAGAATCACAGATGATAATGGGCCAGAACCAGGTCGAAGAGGTTGCAATTGCAGTGCCGCCAATGGGCAAGGTTCCTACCAGTGTGGTCAATATTATGGGTGTACAGGTGCCGTCGCTCGAGGTCGAAGCTGTTGCACCACCTGAAGGGCCGGTTTACGGCTATTTGGAAACCACCGCGAAATTAGATGAAGCGACCGACAAGCTCAGAAAGGTGCTGGTGAAGATCTTGAAGCTTGCCGAGGTCGAAGGGTCGATCGAAAGGTTGGCCAACGAGATCGAGAAGACCAAGCGTAGGGTCAACGCTTTGGAGCATATTTTTATACCGCGATTGAGAACGACCATAAAATATATCGAGATGCAGCTGCAGGAACGCGAGCGCGAGGATTTCTTCCGACGTAAACGTATCAAGGCTATTATGGAAAAAGCCGAAGCATCGTAATTTTTTTATAAAGTTGTGAGCAAGTGGTAATGTTGTAACAATGTGAGATTGATATTCATTGCTACAATGCGTGGGATTGCCATCTATTAGCAAAAAAGCGTAGGATTGTATCTTTTTTACCATTATGCATGGGACTTGAGTGCCATTTTTTTGATTCGTTGGATTATCTACTGGCGAATTTAATACATCGAGCGTTTTTTCGTTTGATATACACGATTATTGTTTATTTGAGCAATCCAACTCCTTCAAGTAATCAAATGGCGTTCCCACGCATCAATCACCAGACAATGAATCCTACGCATTATGGCAACCCATAGCAATCCCACGAATTGACATAAAGACAATATTATCCCACGCACCTAGGCATTATAATAGTAGTCCCACGAGCTCACAACTCAACAAGCTTTATGTTACCATAGAATTCGATAGCTTTTTAAAGAATAACAAACTATTTGATATACATGGCCAAAGGCACCACCAGGGTAGGCGCGATCGAACATTCCGCGGATGTTTTAGATATTTTCACCGACATGTACATTGTCAATCCCAAGATCGAGAACCGTATCGAAGCTATTTTGAACAGTCCGGACCTTCAAAAATTGGTGAAAAAAGCCGAAACCGAGGATAATGTGTCATCAATTTTGGATGAAATACTGCCGGATAATGCGCTTCAAGAGGACATATCGTTATTCAAGCGTTTTACAACCGCGCTTCGGCCCTTTTATGAGCAGGACGAATACAACTCCAAGAGATCTTATTTGCGTTATCTTAGAAATGTATATGGCTTTATGATACACCCGTTCGAAGAGCCCCCGAACACGGTTTTAAATATTTTTTATCCGGGTTTGAAAACCAGTTGGGAGCCGTCTCCGGAGCACAGCATCGAGTTATTGAAACGGTTTTATCTGGAGACCGAACTGATCCGATCCTTGACCGATAAGCAATGGCAGCGGGTCTATCGTTCAAATAACCCCGAATCGGAATTGGTAAGGGTTTTATACGGCATCCGTTTCAACCCGAAATTCAACGCGTTCTTAAAGGATATTCCATGGATGCTTGCAGAGGATTATTACGGTGCGCCTGCGTTAGATACCGTGTATTGGCGCGCGCCCGGGCCGGAGCTTGCCAAGAAACCGATGGGGATAGATCTTGAACTATTGGACAAGCTCGTCGAAGAGAGCGAAAAGGGCCAGGCATATAGGATGGTAGTGATAGAAACCGGAAGGGATGGCGAGGTCAAATCCAAGAAATTGTCACGCCGCGCCCAGATATTGGAGCAGATCGAAAGGGAAGGCATAGTGCGCATCGATTCCTATGCCGGCATCTCGAAACGCGAGAACGATTTCGTGATCTTTCAACGAATGATGATCTGGCCCAACCCGGGTTATGAACGTTATGATAAAGCGACGAAATTCGAACGGTTGAAAATGGCCAAGCCGCTGCCCTATTTGGGCACGATCCGGGAGCGTGCGATACCGTTGGAGATACCGTTTCTTAGCCAAAAAATTAATGAGAATAAAAAATAATATCAGCTTATTTTTGACTTTTTATTGCGCCGATCACAGTCCTGACCATCATTGACGCCAAACTCGAGGTATTGCCATTATCAAACGGTGGTGAGACTTCAACGACATCGAACCCGGCCAGTCTCGGAGCTAAAATATCAATACATTTTTTAATTTCCAGCGGGCTCAACCCATAAGGTTCGGGTGTACCTACTCCCGGTGCATATGCGGGGTCGATAACATCGATATCAAGACTCAAATATATCGGCGCATCTTTATTTAAAAATTCTAGCGCTTGGTTGAGTGCACTTTCAATATCTGAATCCAAGATCTCAAACATTGAAACAAACTTCAAGCCTAACTCTGCACTATCTACCTTTTCTTCAATGGAATAAGATCGCACACCGATCGGCACCGTATTTTCAACCCCCACGAGCTCGGAGACGCGTCTGGCTGTACTGCAATGCGAATTTTGAAGGTTCAAATATTCGTCACGGAAATCCAGATGCGCATCCAGAATGATCACCGCAAGATCGGCGAATGACGGGTGTTGGCCTGATCTATAGGACTTGACTGCGGCAGGGGTTAGGGAATGCTCGCCGCCTAGGAGTATCGGGAATTTTCCGTCGTCTATAATGCCATGTGTCGATAATTCAACACTTTTCAGCATTTGAGCGATACTATTAAGCTCGGGGAGGTCACCGGAATCGAATAATATCTGGGTGGTTTGCAGGTCAAGATCATAGCCGAAAATTAAACTTTCAAAATTATAGGACTCTTGACGGATGGCGCGCGGCGCATATTTCGCACCTTTACGATGGGAACAGGTTCCGTCGAAGGGGATGCCAAGTATAACGAATTCCGAGCTTTCATAAACTGAGGTCGCATCGGCAAATAATAAATTCTCGTCTTTCATTTTTAACAAATTTTGGTCTTCGTTTTTTTCTTCAGACATATCCCCACCTCCTTTGTTTGGGATGTGGTGATTTAAAGAAATTAGAAGCAAGAAGATGGAAGCTAGATTCAATTAAATAATTTCTATCTTCCATTTTCTATCTTCTAGCTTCAATTTTCTTGGTTTT
>CBDVCJ010000194.1:0-7849 GCA_965372445.1 uncultured Thermoplasmata archaeon
TTCAATATGAAGCACGACATTTCCATGTATCCATAAATATATATCCATTTTGCATACAACAATTTCAATCTTTTTCTTTTTTGTATAAAAAACAGTAAAGTTAATTATCATGTAAATCTTTTTAAAAATATAAGAACCTAATGATTTGTCGGATATTTAATCAAGGGGGCAAATTATTTGAGAATAAAACTCAAGTCTATAATAATAATAATCATGGTAATTTTCAGTTATTATCTAATAGATTGTAATATTAATTTAAGAGCTAAAAGTCTCGATAATGAGACGAACAATATTATAATCTCAAGATCTAATAAACTTCCCAGAGATGGAAATTTTGATTGGAGCCCAATAGAAGTAATTTCCAAGCCTCTTGAAGGAGGAGATCTTAGATATTGGGAAGCTGGGGGTCCAAAAATTGCAACAGAAGGGGAAAAAATCTATGTTGTCTGGGAAGATAATGCCTCTTTAAATGGTGTTGGCGGTGGGTTTTGGTGGGATTATGAAATATTTTATAGATATTTTGACGGTGAAAAATGGTCTGAAATACAGGCGATCTCGGAACCTGTTCCTGGTAAGAATTATAATACTGCTCCATCTTATCATCCAGATCTTGTAGTTGAGGACGGTAAAATCTATGTGGTATGGGAAGACACAAATAAAACGAACGGCGCAGGTGGCGATCACGATATATTTTTTAGATGTAATATTACAGGATCGAGTTGGGAAGATATTCAAGTTCTATCAGAACCAGTTGTTGGCCAAAATAATAATATCTACTCCTCTATTTGGCCAACAATCGCAGTTGAAAATGGTAATATATATGTAGTCTGGTCAGATCCAGATAATACAAGTGGTGCTGGCTACACAGAGGTAGATATTTTCTATAGATGCAATTTAACAGGCACAAATTGGGAAGAGGTACAAGCAATTTCAGAGCCCATTTTAGGCCAAAATAATAATAATGGAAATTCTTTTGCTCCTGAAATAGCTGTTGAGAACGGTAAAATTTATACTGTGTGGTGGGATAATTATGATATTCTCGGCACTGGTTCTATAGATGATGATATATTCTATAGATGTAATCTTACTGGTAATTCCTGGGAGGATATCCAAATACTCTCAGAGCCTGATCTAGGCAATGATAATGATGTTGGATCCTCAATCTGGCCAGAAATAGCAGTCGAGAATGGTAAAATTTTTACTATCTGGCAAGATCAATACTACCTTAATGGGGCGGGTCTTGATTATGATATATATTATAGAAGTAATTTGACTGGCACCTCATGGGAAGATATTCAATTACTCTCCGAACCTGTGATCGGTGAAAATAGAAATACCGGCTGGTCCAATAATTCTGCGATAGCAGTTGAAAATGGTAAAATCTATGTAGTCTGGCAGGACGAAAATAATACCAATGGATCAGGTATGGATTACGATATCTTCTATAGATGCAATTTAACCGGAGCATCCTGGGAACCTGTCCAAGTAATTTCAGAGCTATTTAACAATATGAATTATAATAATGGCCATTCATATTTTCCAGATATTGAAGTGAATTTCAGTAAGGTCCATGTTTTTTGGTATGATGCCACCGATATTAGTGGTGTCGGCACTAATCTAGATTTATTTTATAGAAAATATCCTTCCATTCCAATTGCATTATTTTATCCAAAAGTCATACCAATTTCTGGCAATACTGGTACAATATACAATTTTACAGTGACATATATTCATACTGAAAATAAAAGCCCGCTAGAAATAAAAGTAAAAATTAATGGTTTGAATTATTCAATGTTAGAGGCGGACTATGCCGACACTACATTTTGGGACGGAAAAAATTACTTTTATAAAACTAAAATGGTTATTGGGACAGACCATACCTTTGAATTTTGGGCTTCTGATTTGAATTACACGATTTGCACTGCATGTTATAATAATCCAAATGTCTATAATACACCACCCAAAATCATAACAGAAGATAACCTTACTTCATTTGAAGATAATTATTATGAACTGAACTATAAATATGAGGATATTGATAGAGAAAATATAGGTCAGGTTGGAACTTGGAATTTTTCCACTAATGCGAGTTGGCTGTCATTTAATCCAACGACTGCGATTCTTTATGGAACTCCCACAAATGATAATATAGCCAAATTTTGGGTCAATATTTCAATCAATGACACCATTGATATGGTTTTTACTAATTTTACATTGGCAGTAATAAATGTAAATGATGACCCATTGATAAATACCACAAATATTGAAGTCACTTATGAGGATGAGCTATACGAAGTTGATTATAATGCAACTGACATAGACAGCCCTCTCGAAGCTCAAATATGGTTTTTAGAAACTAATGCGAGTTTATGGCTTAATATTAATCAAAATACAGGTGTGATTAGCGGTACGCCAACTAATGATGATATCGGGAGTTATTGGGTAAATATATCTGTAGAAGACGGTGACATGGGATTGGCTTTTACTAACTTTTCATTGATTGTATTAAATGTAAATGACCCTCCAGTTATTACGACTGAAGATGTGCTTGAAGCATCAGTAAATGCGCTCTATAAGGTGGATTATAATGCAACTGATATTGACCCGACCAATGATACTTTAACCTGGTCTTTGGATACTAATGCCAGTTGGTTGGGTATAGATTCAACTACTGGTGTGCTTTCTGGCATACCAACCGTAGATGATGTTGGGTTTTATGGTGTTAACGTATCTGTTGATGATGGGAACAACGGTCAGGATTGGCATGAATTTGTATTGACTTTAAATCAAGAAGGATTTGAAAACCAACCACCAAATATAACTACTGAAGACGAAGTTAATGCAGTTGTAGGTGAAGAATATTCAGTAGATTATGAAGCAGAAGATGACAGAACGCCAATAAATAATTTACAATGGTCTTTAGAAACAAATACAAGCTCTTGGCTGAGGATCGATCCCAATACCGGTGTACTCAACGGGACACCACAACTCAAAGATGTGGGTTCATATTGGGTCAAAGTATCAGTATTCGATGGCGAGGATGGTTGGGATTATAGCGATTTTACACTTTATGTAACAACAGAACCGATAACAACTCAACCACCCGAACTGAGCAATCCCTTGATGACACCCACAAGTGGCGATACTGAAACCTTATTTACATTTTCAGTAGATTACAACCAACTGGATGGTGATCCTCCAGATTCTATCCAGGTGGTAATTGATGGTGAATGGTATGATATGACTTCAACAAATGGCCATTATGAATACAGTACCAAACTTTCCGAAGGTAATCATACCTATTATTTCACAACCAGACTGGGTGAATTTAGAGTAGATACAGAAGATCTTGTAACACCGTATATTGAGAAACCCGAAGGTCAACCCGAAGACAAAGATGGCGACGAAGACAATACTATGTTGTTTGCACTTATCGGAATCATTGTAGTCATAATCGTAGCGTTGATCCTGCTCTTCATATTCCTCAAAAAGAAGAAAGGGAAGGAAGAAGAATTGCCAGTCGAAGAAGTTGAACCTCCGCCCACCGAAGAAATACCACCCGAAGCACCACCTCCCGAACAACCCCCGACTCCAGAAGTGCCACCAGAACAAGTGTCAGAAGAAGCACCATCAGAAGTTCCAACAGAACAAATACCAGAACCAGAGACGCCACCCTCTGAAGAACCACTTACGCCAGAAGTTTCACCAGAGCAACCGCCAATCCCCGAGGTTACACCACCACAGGTCGAATCGGCGCCAGAACCGGCACCGATGCCGCTGGTGGAAGAACAGCCTGAACCTCAGGTAGAACCTCAACCGCAAGTTGAAGCGCAGGGGACACAGGGACAAGCGCTGGTGCCTACGATTAAAGCAGAGCCGACAATTGAAGAAAAAGATGCTTGAGTCTGTGGTTCACCTCGTGGAACCCGTGACTGAGATTTATATTTATTCGGTAATATAAAAAAATGTCGTTATTCTTTTCGAACTACGACATTAACCAGTTTTGATGAAGTCGATGCAGTTTTCATGTTGCAGTTGATTTTCTCTCTCCTTTTTTATTTCTTATTTTTCTTCTTTATTTTAAATAGAATAATGATAAATACCAAAACTATCAAAATAATTATGTTGATCGCAATAAAGATCATATAATCTATTTCTTTCTCTTGGTCCTTGTCACTTACGAATGGGTCAGTATCATCGTCAAATTCATCTTTATTTGGTTTTCCGTCATCGTCAGGATCGAACATAGCATCTGCAGGATCAGTTTTGTTAAGGCCATGTTCATCTTCCCATGCATTCGGCATACCATCCTTGTCAGTATCGAGATAATATTCTGGATTGTCGGGAAAAGAATCTATTTCATCCGGATAACCATCTTTATCACTATCTACACTTGTCATTATTTCGGTAGTAAATCCCCAACTGAAGTTGCTGTCCAAAGGATGACCTTCAATACTTGTTGCAGCAGTGTCGATTGAAATCGTATATGAGATATTATATTTTAGAAAATTGGCGGGATAAAAAGTCAAGATATTATGGTTCCAATTAAATTCTCCACTAATCGATGGTGTGATTTTAAACGACTTTTCACAAGAGCTATGATTCATTAACCGGTTGAAAGTAATTGTAATGTTGCTAAAAATTGAAACATTATTTCCTTTGGTAGAATAGTCTTCTATTTCGACATTCCAAGCATCAACAAGTAGAATTTCGACCTCAAGATAATGATTGTTAGATACCAGCTCACCATCTGTCACATTGATGGTTACATTTTCATACATTATGTCAGCCTTTCTATAATCGAGATACAATTCTAAGCCTTCGGTTTTAATATATTTTGAACTTGTTTGAAGAGATAGATCTGAAGTGGAATTATCAATATCATAAATATAAAAAGAAAGATCTAATTTTATTGGTTCGGTCTGGATAACGGTGATGTTTCTGGGTGCGCCCTCGATTACGGGTGCGTCATTTACATTTTGAACAGTTAGAGTTATATTTAATTCATCGATGTCACCAAAACTATCTGAAGCGGTGATATTGACCCAATACGTTCCAACATCTTTGTTGGTTGGAGTTCCAAATATTGATTTTTTCATTTTATCAAAACTTAACCAACTTGAATTGGATTCAACACTCCAAGTTATTATGCCATCGGCATTTAAGCAGATTAATTCTTGTTCATAATATTGATCTTCTAAAATTATTGTGTTATTGAAAGATACGATTTCGATGGATGTGTTTTTATAATAATGTTTATAATATAAATCATCTCCATAAGGATCTCTAATATCTAACCAGATAACGTGAAGATACCCATCTTCAATTCCAATTTGAGGGTACCAAGATTTAGATTCATTATTAGTAACCTGAGTTGCATTATTCCAAGTATTTCCATAATTAAAACTTTGACTTATAAAAATCTCTGTATGTGGATATTCAATATTATTTGACCAACTCACATGTATTTCATTGTTTTGTAAGGCGATACCCAATCCTTCATAATAAAAGGGCATTTCATTTCCACTTAGGGATTTACTATCACCCCAATGAAGACCATTATCATCACTTTTAATAAATCGAACTTGATTGCTCCATTCTAAGAAAACTACATAAACATTATCATTTTTAACTTCAAGTTCTGGGGAAAAAGCAGAAATGTCGTTTCGACTTAATATAAAATGATCGTTCCAATTATTACCATTATCGTAAGAATTGATATATAGAATGTATCCGACATCAAAGGTCCCATTCCATTCTTGACCTCGCCACACAATATGAACGTAATTTAAATTTGCTTTCACACCAGGATTTGGCTTAAACCCACCATAATACTGATGCCATTTAGTTGATTCATTTAATAATATTGGCGTTTGCCAATCATTATTTTCAAATTTATTATAATAAATTTTAAATTTATAAAGAGTAGTTAAATCAATAGTTACGTAATAATTATTTTCAGACCATACAATATGAATCTCATCATTTTTTACATCTATGCAAGGAAAATGAGAATGATCTCCCGTAATTCTAAAATCATTACCCCAAGACACCCCGTTATTTGAGCTATATTTATAATATATTTCACCAAAAACATCTTCAACTTCATTCATATAGTCTCCTCTAATGATTTCTTCATCGACCCATACAATGTAAACATTATTTCCTTCTACAGCAATGTCTGGTGTTGTTGCATTGTACTCTTGATCGCTGACTAAGGTGATAATGTCGCTCCAAGTTTCGCCAAAATCCTCACTTCGCCGATATAAAATATTATAATTTTCTTCCCAAATCACATGTACATAGTTATTAAAAACTTCAATTTCAGGATTTTTTGTACTATTATCATCGATTGCGCTTAATGGAATTGGATCGCTCCAATTATCAGAAGATGCAGTTCTGGAACCGCGAGTCAATGAATGTTCATTAATCGAAGAGGATTTAGTTCCAAGTTGTCCTGTTATAAATACGGAACATACCAAAATTAAACAGATCAATATTAATATTTGCTTTCCCCTTATTTTACCAACTCCGGATTTTTGTGAATAATATCTCTGAATAGTATAAATACTTTTGTTAGAATTTAATTATTTTTAAAGGAAGTACTCAATCCCCGAGTCAGTGGTTCACCTCGTAGAGCCACTTGCTGAGGATTTTATTTATTGGGTTAAAAAAATTGTCTTACTTCGTATCGAAGTGCGACATTAATTATTTTATTATCAGATCTCGCACCATTTTTAATATATTGTACAATGAGAAAGGGAAAGAAAATTAAAGAGGATAAACCATTAAATTTATCGAATAAGATTAGAATTAAATTTATTTATTAATAAATTCAGTTAATTATCGGAATATTTATTAATATATAGTTTAATTAACTGGATTATGGCCGAGATAGGGAAAACAAAAATATTGAAGCGAAAAAGTGTTATAATTTTGATTCATATAATAATCATTGTAGCGATTTTAATTGGTTTGTATTTATCTCGAATGATTCTTGTAATCGGTTTTGCTTCCTCTGGAGATCTAAAACTTACAATATCCACTGAAAAAGAAATTGTTAATATAACTGAAAAAAAATCGCTAATGGTGAATATTAAATTAACAAATATTGCGGATGAAGATTTATTTGTTCATCATGATTTTTCAATCAATGGATTACTTGAATTCAATATTACGATCCCCTCAAATAATACAATATTTCCTCGTCATCCTCAGGTCGATTTTCCCTATAGAAGAATAAGGAACGATATACATTTATCTCCAGATGAAAGTATTGATATCTCATTAGATATTTTCGATTATGAATATTCAGTTGGTCAAAAAGGGGGGGATACTGATTTGTATGATTGGAATGAAACAGGAAAATATAAAATTCAATTTGAATATGGTAAATCTCAAAAAGGCAATAATATAAATTCAAATGTAATCGAGTTTTGGTTAAAAAATTAATAAAACATTTGAATGTCCAGATATTTCATTTCATCAACATTTTATATATAATTAGGGGACATTTTTAAGACATTGCTGTACAACAACCCATTTAATACGTACAAAACAGGAGCTGCTGTACGCTATTGTGTTAAATAATAGCATGGGGGGACATTTCTTGAATATTATGTATATATATACTACCCCAACAATTAGTGCGGGTATCGAAATTCGAACCCTATTCAGTAGAATTTGGGATATTGTAACACTCAGGAAAAATGTCGTATTTCATGTCGAAGTACGACATAAAAATATCTGGATATTGATAGAAAATATTTTTAATCCTCAATCACATTCCCCTTTGAGGCGGGAGGGAAGAAATTGATTTTTATTTTGTATCAGACTTTCCCCCTTGGTA
>CBDVCJ010000195.1:0-7837 GCA_965372445.1 uncultured Thermoplasmata archaeon
ATGTTGCAAGATGCCCCGCGTCATCTTGAGCTTCTATTATGTAATCATACGGTCCTGGTTGAAGTGTATTTTTTGGATAAATGATTATAAACTCTGCATCATTGACCCTCAACATACTCGATGTATTCCTATTCCGTGCCGAATCTATCAGTGTGATCTTTATCGACCCTTCATCGAGTTTCCAGTTATCATAGATCTTTGCACTGATCTTTGTATCGTTTGCTGACGGCACCATATACGTTTCTGCGACCATAGTTGGTTCATCCCATTGATCTTCACCGGTGGAGGTATTGAGAATATATATCGTCGGCTCAATTTCAGGCTCTGCAAAATCACTGAAAGGCGGGTTACAAAGCACGATAAACACCGCGAGCCATATGAAGAAATATATTGCACCTGCCCCGATCCAGCTTTTGAGCTCGTATTCAGAAAGATCGATCTTGATCTGATTAAAAAATAGCGGAAGTGTAAAGACCGCAAAAAATCCAACAATGACCGGCACCTGCCAATTTGTCAATCCGAGAGTTTGTAATAGTGCATATGAAATAATCGCAAATACAAGTGCATATCCTGCAGTAATGAAGGCTACTTTGGCTTTGGTAAACTCTTTCTTGATAAATTTAACCTCGTCGAATTCCGGAAACTTGAACTCAGTATCGTCCTTCTTCTCCTCTTTTTGCCGTCGCTTTTTTGCCAAAATGTATCACATACCCGATAATTGATTTATCCCCTTATGAATTCCGATATATTCAATTCAAAATATATAAGGATTAGCATTGACAAAATTCCAATTTAGGCATAATGTGTTGGGATTGGGGATTAAGGATTGGGGATTAAGGATTGGGGATTAAGGATTGAGGATTAGGGGTTGTCATAGTGGATTGGAGATTTGGGATTCCAGTTTTCTAATGGCTGACCAATAGGAAGACGAGGGTTATTTTCTACGAAAATACCCGAGGTGTGTGCTTGAACTTCGTTCATTCCCACACTGGAGGCTGGAAGTAAGACGATAGAGTTAAATTTCTAGTTTCTATCTTCTATCCTCTAACTTCCTTTTAAATAACTTGCCATCTTGAATCTCGAATCTACAATCTCGAATCCATTAAAATCAATGTTGTCCTGACCCCTTATAATAGACAATCAAACCCAAATCCTGACTCCTAACATTGGGATTTTGAGCCTGAAGCTTAGAATCTCATTTCTTGACAGTCCTACGCCTTCTAGTAACTTTCTTAGATTCGGCTTTGGCCTTGCCTTTGGCTTTTTTCGGAGCTCTCTTGGCCGGTGCGCGTTGTGCTGTTGAACGCTTTGGGGCGGCTGCCGCCGTTCCCGCAGTCCTGGCGACCTTCTTCAACTCGGTCTGGACCGCAGGAACGATCGCAGTCTTCAAATCCTTCTTCAAGTCCTGGCGTAAATCGCGTTTGAGATCCTCCCTTAAATCCTTCTTCAGATCCTTTTGGATGTCTTGCTTTAATCCTTTCTTAAATTTCATTGACGGCGGCTTGCTGGTAAGATCTTTGGTCAGCTTCGCTTTCACACTGCGTTCTAACTCTTTTTGAAGAACACTCTTGAGATCGGATTTTATTTCCTTCTCGAGCTTGGTTTTCAAGGACTCACTAAGATCCTTTTCCAGCTCTTTTCTCAAATCAGAGAAACGCTCATCAACGCTTTTGACCTCTAACTCCGGAGATTTTAACTCTTGACCCATTGCATCTTCATATTCCTTGACATTTTGCATTAACCAAATCGCAAATTCTTTGGCAGCGGTTGGAGTTAATACGACCTGGGCATCGTTTACATACGATTCATTATTTTCACCCGGGATCTTTTCACTGTAAAAGTTAATTCTGAAATCATGGGGTGTCCAGGAGCCAATAGCACCAATAGCATAGATAATCCTAAAGTCAGGCTTTCTTATTAAATTCGTCTGGTTTTTTAACATATTTTTTCCTCCAAATTATTATTGGATCTTCTCCCTATTTTAATGAATTGGCAATATATGACATCTATAGCTAGATATCGGGAGTCATGAGTCCGAATTACCGATTGTTGTAAATTAATTGCCAAATTCGGAGAAACGCCACATTTTTTATCCTTATTCTTCTTGGTTTAGAAAATTTATACTATATAATTTTTTATATTCTTTGGCGTTCAAGATCGGTGTTTGCCACTCAGAAACCTTAGACGTTTCGTCACCATTTATAATTAAGATCTCCTCAGGCGTATTAACATCCTGTTGCTCGTCCACCTCATTTTTCGCTTCCGGCTTGCTCTCTATAGTATAAGTCATAACATTTCTGAAATTAATTGTATTATATTGCTCAAGATCCAGCCTTTGCTTCACTTTTCCAAACAGTTCCTGATAAATTTTCGTGCCAAACGCCGAGATCTCATAAAATGAATGATCTTTAACGCCCTCGCGTTTGTCATAGAAATTATTTATTAGGTTAGCCTTTCGTAATATACCTAGATGATACGCTAGTGACGCCCTCTCGACGTTTAATGTGTTCATTAGCTGGTTAAAAGATAAACTCGGGTGCTCTAATAGTAATGAAAATATGCTACGTCTGAGTTTATGTGCCAAAGCTTCGATCATCACAACAAATTCGCCCGGCCATTCTTCTTTAGAATTATCAACATCCATAACCATACCTTCGATATTAGATTGTAAATTGAAATTTTATCTCGTTACAATTTAACATAATCGAGATAGTGTGTGGAAATGTAGTGATTAAGTAACTTTGTATTTACCTAGGTAAAACTTATTTTACTAAACCCTAATAGAATTTTAGGAATTTAAAGGTTTCGATAAGATTTTACTAAAATCGTCGAATTTTTCGGAAAAAAGTACATAACTTCCATAGCATATTCAGCTTTCAGTATCAACCGGAAGTAAGCCATCTTTCTACTATATAGTAAGGAACACCCAAGGAAGGTAACAAAACACTAAACATCCCTAAACTAATTGCAGGTTAGGTACCCTAACCCCATACCAAAACCTTTATATATAGATAAAACTTACAGTCCACCGGTGAGTCTTGTCGAAGAATTCAAGATTATCGGATTAGTGAATAACATATATCTTGAAGTGACAAGATCTAATAAATTAGGAACACAAAATAGGTGATAAAAAATGAAAAAGTGGAAAAAAATACTGATAGTATTGGTGATAGGAGCTTTGATCGCCAGTGCGTTCATGCCCATGAACAGCACAGCAGACCTGAGCACAGCACCTGAAATAACGGTGAAAGATTTCATGCTCAGTGGGATCATGAGTGTAACTGGCGAATATGCGAACGAAACACAGTTAATAACTGTGGAAGTAGAAAATACCGGTAAAGAATATCTGACCGATATCGAAGTAACTTGTGAAATTTATAGTGATGCAGGTTTGACAACGATGGTGGCGGATTTAGGTACGAACGGAACAACTTCGATGGATCCCGATGAAGTCATGAGTTTCGGATTCGATACTCTTTGGACACCGAATGTACTGGCCGAAGGTGCCGCACCAACCTCATTTTGGGTTAATATAACTGCAACCGGTATAGGTTTCGAAGATAAACCGGATACATACACATATCCTGCAACCGAAGTAGTTATCCAAAATATGACAGTAATCGAGTGGGTCCCCAATATAATGTTTGACACTATGGGTGTGATCATGACACCGTACCCATATGTCGAAGAGATGATGCCTGGAGTAGAAACCTATAACTATTCCTCTGCAGTCAACACCCCCCAATTAAATGTCGTTAACAAGGGTAATGTTGAGGCCACAAATGTGGTTGTCGATGTTGACGGTTATGAAGATATAGCAACCGATTGGGATTCTGATTATAATAGTCAATATACAGTTACATCCCTTTTACCTGGTGCAACCTCTGATTGGACCGATTTCCCGGATACATGGGACCTTTCGGCTGTTGGAGATGGTCAATTGAACTTAACTGTTAGTAGCGGTGCAGACGTCATGCCTGCAAATACCACACACTATTTCATGGTTCAAGATCTCGAAGATATTAGACCAATGATGTTAACTACTGATCTAAAAGAAATGTACGGTGGTGTAACCACTTTCAATACAACCGCTTTACATACATTTATGGTACTAGTGGTTAATAGTGGTAATCAAGATATATCCACCGATTTCTATGCGAGGCTCAATGCAACGGAATGGAGCCCCTCCTCATTTGGTGCTGAATCTGATTATGGCGTTCAATTAATTGATGCAGGTACAACCACCCTTAATCCAGGCGATCCAAGCCCCGAAATCTGGCCGGGCATTGCCCCACCGGGCACAGGCTTTTATCAATTCAATGTAACTGCCCCGGGATTAGACGGTACTGTAATAACCGACGCTAATACAACGAACAATGAAACTAATCTAGTATTGAATTTCGAAGACACTGAAGGCCTAAGTCTTGTTCTCACATCACCTTCAAAGGACAGCAAATGGCCAGTAATGGATATGGATATAAATGCCACAGTTACAAACACGGGAACTCTTGACTTTGCAGATCTAGGTGGAGGTCAGGTATCATTAATGATTTATAATAATAACGATACAATAGCAGACACCTCGGACGATGTAGAAGTATGGACCCCAGCAAATGTAACGATCCCCGGTTTAGTAATGACGATGGATACCTGGGCAGATTGGACTTGGACTGGTGCTGTAGGTGGCGAAGAGTACCTTGTGGTGGTAAATGCTACGATTGGCACTACCACTGTAGGTCAGGCTGTCACCATAACCTTCCCGCACCCGAACGGTACAGTTTCAGGTATGATCACCCCAGACCAAGCAGGCATCGAAGTCAAGGCCTGGGATGGTACAACTGAGATATCAATGACAACCACTGAAGCAACAGGTTTCTACCAAATGAGCCTCGAGGCAATTGTAACCGCGTACAACATTACTGTAACAGCCCCATACGGTTACTATGATGCTCATAATGATACTGTGATGATAAAAGACGACAAGCGCCCAACGAACGTGAACTTTGACCTAATTGAAATACCAGGCGGCGATGTCAATGGTACGGTCACACTTGTCGAAGGTGGCATGGGTGACACGGGCCTAGATTATACTAACATTGTTGTTGCAGTTGACGGCACGCCACTCTTTGATGATGCAGACGATGTCGGTAACTATTCAGTAATGGATATTGTACCGGGTACTGTCAATGTGACGGCATTTATGGCAAATTTTGGTTCAGCCTGGAACGATTCAGTCGTTGTTGTGGTTGGTGAAGTTACTGAAGATGTCAACTTTACATTGTACGAGGACTGGGATGTAGTAGTCACACCCGCCCATGAAGAAGGTGAAGTCCTTATTGATGCTACAGTAACCGTGACCTTCGAGGAAGAGATCAATATAACCTCAGTCAACCTCACGAATACCTTTGATGTGACTGACAGCACAGATGCATCTGTCGCAGGTGTGATCGCATGGGCAGATGACAACATGAGCTTCGTGTTCACACCGGACGCGGTTCTAGAGTACGCAGAAAAATACACGATCTGGATCATCTCAATCGATGTAACCAACCTCACAGATGTCGCAGTCCTGCATCGTGACTGGTTCAGCACCTTTGATACTGAAGAAATTGTAATACTTAATGGAACGGTATCAGGCTGGGTAGTTGATGCTTGGAATGGTGACCTAATTGCTGGTGCGAACGTTTCTGTTGGTCCAGTATCTACGACATCTGACACAGAAGGTAAATATATGCTCAGTCTCGCTGCTGGTGCAGTGACTGTTGGTGCTTCGAAAGCTCTTTATGTATCTGATTCGGCAGATGCAACAGTTGTTGCTGGTTTAGATACACCAGAAGTCAACCTGAGCTTAACACCGGATGTGAATATTGATGCATCGGTCATGGTAGATGGTACCTCAACAGATCTAACACCAGGAACCAGAACCATGGATGTTGATGTCGATACCGCGATCGCCATAGATTTCAAAGAAGCGATCAACGAAACATCTCTTGTAGTTACACTCGCAGATGGCGGTGCAGTCACAGGCACAACAGAACTGAACACAACCACCAACATCGCGACCTTCACACCTGACGCAGCCCTCACAGCAGAGACAAACTATACCGTAACCATAACAGACGCTTTGACCAATGCAACAGGCGATGCGATGTTAGCGCGTGATATCGATTGGATGTTCATGACCGGTATGGGAGTTCCCGAAACAGTAACCGCCACAATTTCTCCAGCTGACGGTGCAACTGACGTAGCCTTAGCGGCTGTGGTAACGATCACCTTCGATTATGCAATGAACGCCACTGTGACCGAAGCAGCAATAACCGCAGCATTTGGTACTGATTTCACCTGGTCGGCAGATGGCATGACAGTGACTATTGTCCACGCTGATTTCGCTCAAGACACAGATTATACGGTATCAATCACTGGCGCTGGCGAATCCGCAGAGGGTTACCTGACTGAAGCAGCCACATCAACCTTTACCACAATCCCACCCCCAACCTACACATACGATCTTGGAACAGTTAATGATGCAGATGGTGCAGTCTCAGGTGCAACCGTAACAGTCAAGGATTCGAGTGGTACTACCGTATGGACAGGAACGACAGATGCTAATGGCCAAATATCATTTACACAAGCGACCCCATTACCAGAGGGAGATTATACAGTCAAAGTCTCGAAGTCTGGATATAAAGACATCTCCTATGGATTTACTGTCGGGCCTAATGGTGATAAAACAGGTCAGGATGCAGTCCCAACAATGAAGAAAGACAAAGACGAACCCGAGGACGACAACATGCTTGCGATCATCTTGATTATCATTGTGATAATCATAATCGTTGTACTATTGGCACTAGCGATGCGCCCGAAGAAGGCCGCCGAGGAAGAGCTTGAAGAAGAAGAGGCCGAAGCAGAGGAAGGCGCCGAGGACGAAGAGTTCGAGTGTCCGGAGTGCGGCGCAGCCGTCAGTTCCGGTGAAACAGTTTGTCCCGAGTGCGGTGCCGAGTTCGAGGAAGAGGAATTTGAGTGTCCCGAATGCGGTGCCAAGCTCGAAACCGGTGCTGGTACCTGTCCTGAGTGTGGTGCAGAATTCGAAGCCGAAGAAGAAGAGACAGAAGAAGGCGAAGAAGGCGAGGAAGAAGAGCTGGAAGACTATGAGGTCGAAGAAGAGGAGTTCGAGGAAGAAGAACTAGGCGAAGATGAAGAAATGGAAGAAGAAATGGAAGAGGAAGAAGGCCTAGAAGGTGAAGAAGAGCTCCCTGAAGAGGAAGAAGCGATCCCGGAAGAAGAAGAAGCACCCGCCGAGGAAGAAGAAGCACCTGCCGAGGAAGAAGAGGAAAAAGCCGAGGACTAAACAAAACAACCCCCTCGTTTGAGCCCGCAAGGGCTCATCCCTTTTTTTTTTTTAATTTTTGTATTCTTGTTTTCTAAGGATCGAGTTTTTGTCGAGCAAATGCTAAAAAAAGATCCTAGATCCCGGATTCGAGATTACAGTTGGCTATTAATTGCTGTCAGGGTCCGGAGTCCTGCGTCCTGAGTCCTGAGTCCGTGGTCCCGCGTTCGAAGTCCGATTCAAGATTCGTTCTTCGGGAAATGGGATGGGGGCTTGACCGCCCCACTCAATTTTTAACGCGAAAGCGCGAAAACCGTGAAACAATAAACTGCTGAATGCACAATTAATTGATTTTTAACCATTGGATTCGAGATTACAGATTCAGGATTCTAGTTAGCTTTCGGAGAGGCGATAGGCGAAAGGGGTGGGGGGAACTCGAACTATAGAAATTCCGAAGGAATTTTTAATCGAAAACCATAACAATGATTTTGGCGGTAATTTACAATGTAA
>CBDVCJ010000196.1:0-7833 GCA_965372445.1 uncultured Thermoplasmata archaeon
TTTATGCTTTATATACAATTAAAAAAAGAAGAAGTGAACTAATTATGGAGAATAACATAAAAGATATTAACGAATCTGAGTTCGATGAACTTCTGAACAATAAAGACGACTTTATATCTGTGATGTTTTACACCACGACCTGTCCGAACTGTAAAGCCATAGCACCAATATATGAGGAACTCGCCAAAGAACTGGGCCGCGATGCGATATTTACAAGAATCAATACCGAGCGCAACATAACGCTCGCATTACGGTTTGGGATCATGGGTGTACCTACTTTCAAATTCTTTTGTAAAAAACGACCTGTCGGTGAATTGGTTGGTGCGATCAATACAACGATCTTACGTAATACAATAAAGGATATAATCCGGCATCGCAATGAATGTATTAATAAATCAACGAGAATAAGTTATGAGATGGACGGATATCGCTAGAATAATATTCTAAACCGTATAGATCGAAGCTCAGAGTTTTATCCATCCATAGATCTCAAAGCTGAGTTTAATAACAGGGGTTAGCACACATTAACTTTGCCGTTATTATTTTTGCAATTAAATCGTTCAAGATCGTCCTTTTGTTTTTCTTCGGAACTTTCATCTACGAATTTTTTAAGTATCCACTTGCCCGTCTCTCTATTTTGGAGTATTTGACTACTTAAGCTCAAGACTTTCTGTATATCCTCAACCGTTGCATCACGACAATTGACAAGTATCGATTTTAACACTTTCGGAGAAGTCACCCCCAAAGGAAGAGTTTCAAGATGATAGATCAGTTCATTTTCAAGCTCAGCATTAATATCAGGCTCTTCGGATTGTTCATCTTCCAATTTATCAACATCAACTGTCGTCGTTGGGTGTTGTGGATGCTTTTCGGGCGCGGTTGTGATAGTTTTAGATATTTCGTCGCGGGCTGAGTTGAGCTCGTCTTCAGTCAAATATCTCTTTAATTCATCCCTGACGATAAAATAATTTACATACGTTTTCGCGATTGGATGGCCGCGATCCTTTTTAATCCATCCGCGCACCAGTTCCTTATCTAACCCTAAAACCTTGGATATTTTGCTGTATTTCCAACCATATTCCTCGGCAAGTGTCTTTGAGATATGATAATCTAGATGTTTGTAAGTTAACTCACTTAAGATCTTTTTATAGTCGTGCATCACAATATTCTCATCTTCGAGCACTTTAAATGCGCCCCAGGGTTTGCGGGTACCGTTGATCCAGCATGAGACCGTTTTATCTGGGATCGGCTCTACATAACTACAGTGGCTTGTAAGGACTTGGCTGATGATCCTACCACCAATACGTCTACGTCCAATATTTCCACGCGCTATTTTCGCAAGATTCAAAGCCTGAAAATATTCCAAGTTACGGTTGGTAATATCGGTCTTAAGAGATTTCATCAATTTTCTAAATTCTCGGTCGACCAATTTCTCATCAAAAAAGAACTTCTTGACCTCAACAGGAACTTTTCCATGGCGCCAAGATCGCACCGTGCTCGTTGGTACCTCTAAGATCTTACTTATAAATGCTGCCGGAAGTTTAAGATCCAGCAAACGCTGGGCTATAAAATAATCGAGATGCTCGCGTGTAATATTTCGGCGCAGTTCCTTTAAGATCTTGCGAAAGCTCTTAAATTTTATTTGCTGGCTCGCCAAGTGATGTTTATTACCGATCTGCATCCAGCTCTGTATTAACCCACGCGATTTACCTAAATATTTCGCTGTTGAAGCAGCCCCAAAATTATACTTCTTTAATAACATTACAGCTTTAAACTGTGCCGCTTGATATTGAGTATAAGTTTCCATATTTTTCAACCACCATTAAATTTGGAAATTAAATCGTTTTAAATCGTATAGAGAGGAGGCTTTGAAGCCTTAGTTATTGAGATTGATGATGAGGCAAAATGCAATCGATAAAAAGCATTGCATTCGATCGTTGGTAACGGCATTCGATATTGGAGTAGCACCAAATTCGAACCTATAAGGGTTCGGATCAAGTGAATTAGTTGCCAGGGGGGTCCAATCATTCAAGCCGTTAAATCGAGAAGGTTAGTGTCATGGTTGATACCAGCATAAAAGTCAGTGTTTTATATTCAGAAGCATTATTTACACAAAGAGGAGGCAAATAGGTTCATTGTTGAAAAGTCATTGTTTCATTAGCGGTCATAGCGAAATAATCTAAGACTTCAAAGCAATAATTATATTCGTTTGGGTTTATTTAAAGACTATTTTGTCACCAGTTTGGGTTACAACTTGTAAAATGGGTTGGCCAATAATTAAAATTACATATTGTTACAGGGGAAAGTTATAAAAACTTACAAAATATTACGAAATTTCATCTGTTGGATAGGGGTTATATATGCTTACTTTTGAAGAGCGATTGAACAAACTAAAAGAATTTGGGTTGACCGAATATCAGGGCCGTGCGTATCTCGCATTGCTAGAACTGAATTCTGCAACTGCCAATAAGATCCCGGCGGTTTCGAGGGTACCCCGCACGAAGATTTATGGCATTATGCGCCAGTTACACGATAAAGGATTAGTACATATAATACCTGAGACTCCCTTAAAATATAAAGCCGTGCCATTTAAACGATTTTTAGAACAGCGTGTAACCCAATTGAAGGATGAGGCTGACGAACTTAACCGTTCGATCGAGCCACTGGTCGAAGTATTTAAAGTTGAACCCCACATCCCAGATGAACAAGGTAAATTTGAGATGTTCTATAGTAGACGCAATGTAAGAAATAAGATACGCGATATGTACTCTAATGCCAAAAAAAGAATTGTTTCTATTGGCAATGAACACAGTCCGGGCCGCATTATCCGAACCTCATTCTCGATCATTGAAGATATTTCGAAAAAAGGCATTGGTATTGAATACGGCTTTCCGGTCAATAAAAATAATATCGATAAAGTTGAACGTTTAGCCAAGCACGCTACCGTCAAAAATATCGAGCGTGAACCCTCAATGCATTTTATTATTGTTGATGGTGATGAATGCCTATTAGTGCATCGAATTCCTAATGACGAAGATCCGATCCGCGGTGAAGATATCGCGATCTGGAGTAATGACAAGGCAATAGTAGAAACCATGCAGGAATTTGCTGAGGATCTATTCAATAATGGTTTGAATTACACAACTTATAATATAATCAGACCTGTGTGGTCAAATATTACAAATTGGCTAAAATCATTACAAATAGATTATGACCAATACCTCTCACATTTGGGTTATGATTTAGGTGTCGAACTGTCTAAAAAGTTTAAAGGTCGTAAACTTAAAACATTATTGAAAGAGATGCAAACGTTCTGGTCTAAAAACAATCTTGGTACGATCCAGATAGTAAAGCAAAAACCATTGGAAATTACAATGGATAATCATATGGATTGCAACCAAAAGAAGGATATTGTGGTTGCCCAATGTAATTTCATTAAAAGCTTGTTAAGCGCGATTTTAGAAGAAAAATTAGGGGTGAAATGCTCAATTAAGGAGGTCGACTGCCGCCCTGAACATAACACCTATTGTAAATTCAGAATAAAGCTCTAGTTTTAAAATATTATGAAGGATGAATTCAGGTTTATTCTTAGACTTGTACTTGCCCGATCCAGGTACCATCCAATTCCAGTTGTTTTAAATTTTTCGTTAGTAGAATGAGATGTTCGCGCTCGAACTCAACTAAACCATTGAGAACGTTTTTAATTGCATTATCACCGACGATCTTGGCGGCATTACCGTAGAAAAGTATCGAGGATTCCTCGACCTGAATACCAAATCTTAATGCATCAATTGCACTGACCTTGCTGGGATCATAATCTTCTAATGGAAGTGAAAAGATCATTTGCCTGCCATCTTCGTCCAAGTTATCCATTGGTAATGGTTTTAAAGCATCGTCGCCCATCTGTTTTCGGTTGTCATATTCCTCTAAATCTAGGTGAAGTTACTCATTTCAATAATTTTTGTCTTACTTCTCATTAAACTACGACATTTTTTATTTTTATATGTAAAGATCTTATCCGGGGATAGCCAAGCTAGCATCTCAATGACTGGCTTAAATTCAACTAACTCATTCTCTCTTTTTATTGTTTACGAAATTTAGAAACGCATCAATAAAGTTAAATATTTAGAAACTCTTTTTAATAATATAACAATAAAATGAATTGTTGTAATTTTTTCAAGGATGTAAAAGATTTGAAAATAAAAATCAAATCTATTATTGTTCTAAGTCTTATATTATTAAGTATATTATTTATAGATTGGAATTTCGGGTTCTTGGCTACAAATCCGGAAAATGAAGCGAGCATCTCCTCGGATGCAAGAAGCAATCTTATACGTAATGAAGATTTTGACTGGGGCTCAATCGAAGTATTTTCCGAACCCATAATAGGTCAAGATTTTAATATAGGAAATTCTTACTGGCCTGAAGTTGCAGTCGAAGGCAATGTAACCTATGCAGTTTGGGGTGATAATAATAATACGAATAGTGCGGGTACAGATTATGATATATTTTTCCGATATTTTGACGGTAGTAAATGGTCTGAGATCCAAGTTATCTCAGAACCTGTTTTCGGTCAAGATATTAATATTGGTGACTCTTTTGAACCATCGATAGCAGTTGAAAACGGTAAAATTTATGTGATATGGACTGACCTCAATAATACGAATGGCGCAGGTTCTGGGGATTGTGATATATTTTACAGATGTAATCTTACTGGCAAAGGTTGGGAAGATATACAGGTAATCTCAGAACCTATTTCAGGTTTAAATTTGAATATTGAATATAGTGTAGATCCAGAAATAGTGGTTGAGAACGATAAAATCTATGTAGTCTGGAATGATAATAATAACACAATCGGTGCAGATACAGACGGGGACATATTCTATAAGTCCAATCTTACAGGTTCAAGTTGGGAAGATGTACAAGTAATCTCAGAACCTGTCCCCGGTCAGAATTTTAATACTGGACATTCACAAAGTGTGGATGTTGCTGTTGAGAACGGTAAAATTTACGCGGTCTGGTATGATGATAACAACACGAACGGTGCGGGTTTGGATTGGGATATATTTTATAGATGCAATCTTACTGGTTCCGGGTGGGAAGATATTCAAGTGATCTCAGAACCTATTTTCGGTCAAGATAATAATGTTGATGAATCTCAGGCCCCGGCAATAGCAGTTGAGAATGGTAAAATTTACGTTGTTTGGGAAGATGAGAATAATACGAACGAGGCGGGCACAGACAAGGATATATTCTTTAGATGCAATCTCACCGGTTCCAGCTGGGAACCCGTGCAAGTAATCTCAGAACCAATATTTGGTAATAACATCAATATTGATTGGTCTGATCGACCATCAATAGCAATCATCAATGGCAAAATCTATGTGGTTTGGCAGGATAATACTACTATAAATGGTGCAGGTACAGATTGGGATATATTTTATAGATATAATCTTACTGGCTATTCTTGGGAAGGTATACAAATAATCTCAGAACCTTTTACCGGTATGAATTATAATACTGGCGTATCAACTTATCCGGATATTGCAGTGAATTTTAACAAAAGTCATATAGTTTGGTTTGATTCCAACAATACAAACGGAGCAGGTACGGATTATGATATATTTTATAGATGGACATATATAGCACTAGTTTTAAGTCTCCCGAAAGTAACACCGGTTGTAGGCAATACTAATACTTATTTTAATTTTACAGTAACATATCATCATGTAAAGAATAAAGCTCCAGAAAAAATAAATGTGAGAATTACTGGCATAAATTATTCGATGTTGGAAGTTGATCCAAATGATATGAATTACTTGGATGGTAAAGACTACTTCTTTAATATTACACATTTGAATATTGGGGTACACAGCTATCAATTTTGGGCTTCTGATGGTAATTATATTAAATTTACAAAACTTGTGAATAAACCAGAAGTATATAATACACCTCCAAATATCACAACCGAAGATAATTCAACAGCCATTGAAGATTTATATTATAAAGTAAGCTATGAATATGAAGATATCGATCTTGCAAATGTAGGTCAACTTGGATATTGGGATTCTTCAACCAATGCAAGTTGGCTAGCTTTTAATCAGATCACAGCTATACTCAATGGCACACCAATGAACGATGATGTCGGCAGCTATTGGGTGAATATTTCAATCAATGACACCATGGATATGGATTATACAAATTTTACATTAACAGTAATTAATATCAATGATAATCCAATGATAAATACGAATAACATAGAATTCACATATGAAGATGAGCTGTATGAAGTAGATTATAATGCAACTGACATAGACAGCCCACTCGGAGATCAAATATGGTCTTTAAGCACTAATGCAAGCTCGTGGCTTGATATTGACTCTGCCACTGGAATTATTTCTGGAACACCAACAAATGATGATGTTGGTGACTATTGGGTCAATGTTTCTGTAGAAGATGGTGATGATGGGTTAGCTTATACCAACTATACCTTAATTGTTTTAAATGTCAATGATCGACCTGAGATAATTACAGACAATGAACTCATAGCTAATGCAAATGTATTGTACAAAGTTGATTATAACGCCACTGATATCGATAGTCCATTATCGCAATTTGCTTGGTCATTGAACACCAACGCAACCTGGTTAGATGTTGTTTCAAACACAGGAATCCTGTCAGGTACGCCCACAAATAGCGATGTCGGTTGGTATAATATTAATATTACAGTGGATGATGGTGACGGTGGCCACGATTGGCATGAGTTTATATTATCCGTAATCACAGAAGGATTCGAAAATGAACCACCAAAAATAACCACAATCGATAAAGTCAGTATAACTGCTGGAGAATTATACAATATAGTATACGAAGCAACCGATGACCGCACACCTGTTGAATCTTTAATTTGGTCTTATAATTCCAATGCGAGTTGGTTGAGTTTTAGTAAATCGACAAGATTGCTCAGTGGAATTCCTACATTATCTCATGTTGGATGGTATTGGGTTAATGTGACTGTAAATGATGGCGAAGATGGCTGGGATTGGCATGTTTTTAACCTTCGAGTTATTAAAGAACCGGTTGATGAAAATAATGTACCTATCTTATCTGATCCCACAATGTCACCATCCGAAGGCGATACTGAAACAGAATTTACGTTTACGGTCCATTATTATGATCTCGATAACGATGCACCTACATTTATTCTAGTGGTGATTGATAATAAATCTTACAATATGACATTAACGAGTGGTGATCCTTCAAATGGAACCTATGCATACAGCACAAAATTGTCGGAAGGAACACATACTTATTATTTTACAGCCTCTGATGGCATTAATACGGTAAGCACCGATAATTTTACTGTAGATATTAAAAAACCAGGTAAAATATCAGAAGAAGAATTATCTTGGTGGTGGCTAATTTTGTTGATAATTCTCATAATAATTGTTATACTAATTACGATATTTGTAATAACCCGTCGCAAGAGACGACGTAAGGAGGAACAAGAGCAAGAGCAATTGACGGAAGAAGAACAACTGGAAGAATAATTTAAGCAATCTTTAACCTCAACCGACACCTCAGGTTGAAGTGCAGGAGCCACAGGAACAAGCTCCGGTGCCAACAATCAAAACACAGCCGACAATCGAAGAAGAAGATGTTTGAGTTAGTGGTTCACCTCGTGTAACCCGTCATTGAGTTTTTTGTTTATTTTGTCATTCTAGTTTAAATTCTCTCTCTTTTTTATTTTTATGAATCTCTACATCCCATCAATAAATAGCAGGAAATCATTTACAATACTGAATAAAATAATTATTGTCATACTTCTCATTG
>CBDVCJ010000197.1:0-7825 GCA_965372445.1 uncultured Thermoplasmata archaeon
TTCAGGATTTCCAAAGTTGGAGCTTGTTTGGCTCTTGGCATTTGGTTCTTGGAATTTCATATTATTATAAAACATTAACACGAACTTATATGACTTTACAATTCCAGAAGAAATTAAAAATCCTTCAACACATCTTCCATCTCGCCCTCTTGCCGTTCTTTGAACTCATATATTACCCTAACCAACGGTTTATTTACAGTGATCAATTTCCCAAGATCTATCGGGGTGGCGACGACCACTAATTCGCATTCACAGGCATTGATCGTATCTTGAAGCGCCTTGACCTGCTCTTCACTGTAGCCCATTGCCGGCAACACATCTTTTACCTGAACATACTGGTCAAACACATCCTGGATCGAGCCTACCGCACAGAAGCGAGGGCTGACAAGTTCAGCCGCCCCAAATTTCTTGGCCGCAATAACACCGGCACCATAGGACATATTACCATGCGTGAGTGTCGGCCCATCTTCAACCACTAGCACTTTCTTCCCCTTGAGCTGGTCGGGCTGGTCCACCGTTATCGGTAAGGTACCCTCGATAACTCTCGCACCCGGGTTGCGCGCTTCAATACTGGTTCGCACCTTCTCGATGTTGTCGGGGTCGGCAGTATCCATTTTATTGATGATCACCACATCCGCCATCCTCAGGTTCATTTCACCGGGGTGATAAGAGATCTCGTGACCCGGTCTATGTGGGTCTGTAAGTACCAGGTGGAGGTTGGGTTTGTAGAACGGGAAATCGTTATTACCGCCGTCCCACACGATCACATCAGGCTGCTCGGCCTCGACCTTATTCAGGATCTCTTGATAGTCCACGCCCGCATAGACTATCACCCCGTTCTCAATATGCGGCTCATATTCCTCGCGCTCTTCGATCGTACATTCGTATTTGTCCAGATCTTCGTAAGTTTCATATCTTTGCCAGATCTGTTTGGCAAGATCGCCATACGGCATTGGGTGTCGGATCGCGATCACTTTTCGACCTTTATTGACCAAAATATCACAAACCCTGCGCGTAAGTGCGGATTTGCCCGAGCCAGTTCGAACGGCACAAATCGAGATCACAGGTATTTTGGAGGTCAACATCGTGGATCTCGGCCCCATCAACCTGAAATCAGCGCCATTTGCCAAAACTAACGACGCCTGGAACATTACCTCTCGATGCGACATATCGCTATAAGCCAGCACCACTTGATCTACCTGGTGCTCTTGGATAAGGTCTGGCAACACCTGTTCTGACATTATCGGTATGCCGTCCGGGTACAAGCCGCCTGCAAGCACCGGCGGATAGAGCTTATCGTCGATGTCGGGTATCTGATGTGACACCGTGAACGCTACGACTTGGTAATTTTTATTATCCCTAAAGTAGACATTGAAATTATGGAAATCGCGCCCTGCAGCGCCCATGATTATAACTTTCTGCGGGTCGTTGGTATCGTCTGTCATAAGAAAATTCCCCTGTGTTGTTTTTTATACTGAATGGGTGAATGTTTATTTAATGATTTTTGAATGGTTATTGTGGCAGTGTTGCCATTTTGTGGGAGAGCTAAAGTTACGCCGATGGTCGTGGGATTGTTTTATGGTTGCCTTATGGCGTGGGATATGGTTAATTAATTATTGGTTCGTGGGACATGTTTGTTCATTCTTTGGTTCGTGGTATTGTCTTAAGTTTGCCTTATGGCGTAGGATTACCATTTGATTGCTTGAAAGCGTTGGATTACCAAAATAAATCATAACCACACAAAAATAACGAAAAAGCGGTCGAACGCATTAGATTAACCTGTAGACATTCCAACGAACCAAACAAATGTCATTCATGTCCCACACCAAATGGCAATGATTTGCCAATCCCACGCCATTTAGCAAACAAATAGCAATCCCACGACTTTTGGCGTTATAATGGCTATCCCACAAACAACAACTCAGGAACCAACTGTCATTTTAGCCATATTTGCCATTCACACCACAGCTCGTCACCGTGCACATCCGGCGGGCATTGATTGCATTGCACCTCGATGTTAGGGTTCAATTCCTTGAAAAAACTCTGCAGATATCCAAACCGTACCGGCTTGCACGGAAATTCATCCAGACCTTTCTTGAGCCGCGCGCTCTGTACCCGGCAATCTATATTCCTTTCGATTATTTTATTATCACTAATTTCAAGCTCGACATCTTCCAGATCCAAGTGCCACCCTGTAGCTTTGATATAATTTGAGATCGCTTCAATATTATCGGGCTCGAACCCTAAAACCTCGCGGAGCCTCCGGGCTTCAAGTTTGCCCATTACAGACCAGACATTAGCGTCAATTTCGGTGGCGGCTTCAGTACCAAATTTGTCCTCGATGCCAACAAAATAGAGCCCGTCAACGCTCCACATATTGCGAAGATGGGTGAACATAAGTTCAATTAGTTGCTCCTTGGGCATGTTCATCAGGAACTCACGATGGGCTTTTTTGCTGGGCGTTTCTTCAAGCATCTCAACCACCTTATGAAATTCCAAGAACCAAGATACAAATTCCAAATAAATACCAAAACCCAAATTCCAATTGGTGGAATTATTTTGGGATTTGGTCATTGGACATTGGATTTTGTTTGGAATTTGGTGCTTGCATCTTGGAATTTTGCTAAATAAAGCTACATTATATTAGTCTAAATCAGTAATTCCCGCCAATTCTTTCGCTAAATTTACACAGCGCTCTAGATCTACATTTGCTCGTATAATTAACTTGGCACCTTCCGGCGACCCGCCGCCGTGCATACAGCCGGGCACACCCGCGCCGAGCGTCAGCCACTCCACCAGCCTCGCAGCGCGCATCCGCACTTCGGCAGTGGATTTGGCTTTCAGATATTTCTGCACCAACGCGCCATGGTTCGGATCTATAAGATCTTTATACGACGGCATACAGCCGGTTTCACCGATCCCGCCAGTGATCTCCTGTGCAAGTCGTTTGGTCTCATAGGGTAAGCTTGCAGTATGAACTTTATTTACATTTGCGAGCACTTGATCACATTGCCACAGCCCTGACGGGTGGGGTTTGCCAAGCACCGCAGCCGCGATACCGATCCCGAACGTTGTCTCGTTATTGATGTACATCTGCACAAGCTTGTCGCTAAAGTTTTTCTCAGATAGCCCGTTCGCACGCGCCACCAGCACCGCGGCACCGGCCATAACGTCTCCCTGGCCGGCGACACAAGCACCGATCGCAGAGCGGTACGGTGCAATGAAGTTCAAAACCGCTTTGAGCGTGAACTTGTATTCGCGCGCCATAAAGACCCGTTCCGGCGGTACAACCACATCCTCGAAGAAAAGATAACCCTGGGAAATACCACCACAGGTCACCGGCGCATCGAAACCCTCCTCGAGCTCGCGGAGGTCGCTTGGGTGGCGCGCTTCGACTATTGTTAAACCCTCGATATCGCGCGGAATGGCAATTGAGACTGCATAATCCTGTTCCTCCTCGCCGTATTTTGTGCCGGGAAGTATCAATATCTCATTTGCGGCGGCGACCCCTGCGATCATAGCTTTCGCACCGCGGATCACAATGCCGTCTTCCCGGACCTCAACAATATGTAAATTCATATCTGGGTCCTCTTGTTTCGAGGCCGGGAGTGTCCTGTCCCCTTTTGGGTCGGTAAGTGCCCCGGCAATTGCGATATCTTCACGCTGGGCGTTGATCAGCCATTTTTTTAGACGTTCATGATAATCCGTACCTAATTCCTGGTCCATTTCGTAGGTGGTTGCCCACATCGAATTGAGCGCGGTCCAGCCCACGCATCTACCGCCAGTACAAGTCCCCGTTGAATTGAACATATATCGCTTCATCTTAGAGTTCGCGATCATATCGTCTGCACTGCGAATTATTGAAAGGTACCGTGAGATCGTATCGTTGGTCAAATGCGAGGTTGTTGTAACCATTTCTGATAACTCAGGGTCATGTGCAGCCGCAAAGGTCTGGGAATGACCTTCAACTACTCGCCGGGTGGTCGGATGGGTCGTGACATCTTCAATTAATTCACCAAACTTGTAAATGTTAGGCTTCATTGCCCTAAGGCTCTCTTGATATTCTTCGGGTGTTCTCATTTGTCTCAAGCCTCCATATGAGTCTATAGAGTCGGGAGTCTACATAGTTGGGTGTTGTGCGTTATGTGCAATATTAAGGTGTTCGGTGGTAGGAGATAGGAGATAGGTGATAGGCTACACTTCGGGAGCATCGGGAGTACGGGAGCGCGAACGGGAGTACGGGAGTAACGAGAAAGGGTACCATACTCATTAATTTCGATACTCCCGACGGTGGTATTTTTACTCAGACTCCCGGGTTCCCGCTACTCCCGATAAATGACATTCGACAGTAATGTCCCTATAACCTATCACCTAAGACCTATCACCTAGATAACCACAACTCACAACTTATTGGACGTCCGGTGGACTGGTAGACTGGCCGACAGGTTGACCAAATTGAAAGTAAATTCTTAACTGAACCGTCCTAAAAAAGGAGCTCTATATTACATATTACTATTTAATTAATTTGTTAACGGAAATTAATATATATTTCACTCGCCCATAAGGGTGACTACCTACTAGTTGGGGGGATTGAGTTCATGACCGGCAAGACGATTTCCGAGAAAGTTTTAGCCCGGACGGGCAGTAAGGATACTGTTACGCCTGGCGATATTGTAAGTGCAAAAGTGGATATGGCGATGTCACATGATAATGCGGCATTAGTATCGAAAGTTTTTAAAACCATAGGTGTGGAAAAGGTCTGGGACAAGAATAAAATTGTAATACCGATCGACCATCGAGCACCTGCGAATGTTATAAAAACCGCTGAAGGTCACAAGAGCATTCGGGAGTTTGTTAAAGAGCAGCAGATCCCCAACTTTTACGATATTCGTGTAGGCATTTGTCATCAGATAATGCCGGAGAAAGGCCATGTTTCGGCGGGGATGTTGATCGTCGGTACGGATTCGCATACCACCACCTACGGCGCGTTCGGTGCGTTCAGTACCGGCATAGGCGCCACGGAAATGGCGGGAGTTTGGGCGACTGGCGAGCTGTGGCTGCGGGTACCTGATACCTATAAGATCAATTTGACCGGCAAATTGCCAGATGGCGTTTATACAAAGGATATTATCTTATATATTATTGGTGACCTGAGAGCGGATGGCGCTGATTACCGAGCCATTGAGTTCTACGGCGATACTGTTGACAATATGTCAATTTCGGAACGGATGACCATCTGTAATATGTCGATGGAAATGGGTGCTAAAGCTGCAATTGTGCCACCGGACGATAAGACTTTTGAATACCTCAAAGGTGCTGGCGCCGATGACTCCTTTGAAGCGGTTTATAGTGATGAAGATGCGTCCTATGAAAAAGAGCTTAATTACGACGTTGCCGATCTTGAACCTCAGATCTCGTGCCCGCATACCGTTGATAATGTTAAGCCGTTATCAGAGGTCAAAGGAACCGAGATAAACCAGGCCTTGATCGGTTCCTGTACCAACGGTCGAATTGACGATCTGCGGATCGCAGCGAAGATCCTCAAGGGCAAAACCGTACATCCGGATGTGAGATTGATCGTTATACCCGCCTCTCAGGATGTGTTTTTAGAAGCCATGGAAGACGCCACGATCCAGACCTTTGTGAAGGCCGGTGGCGTGATTTTGAACCCCGGCTGCGGGCCGTGCTTGGGTGCACATCAGGGTATCATGGCGGCCGGCGAGCGTGCGATCGCGTCTACGAACCGTAATTTCAAGGGCAGGATGGGCAGCCCGGATTCCGAAGTATATCTGAGCTCGCCCGCGACAGTTGCAGCCTCGGCGATCACAGGCGAAATTACAGACCCACGTGAATTTCTTAAGGAGGGAGCGTGATAGTTATGGAGCCAGTCAAGGGTAAAGCTTGGGTGTATGGCGACGATATTAACACCGATGTGATCTTCCCCGGAAGATTTCTTAACATTGTCGAACCCGACGAGATGGCGGAACATGCAATGGAAGACCTGGATACCGAGTTCAAAGGTAATGTTCAAAAAGACGATATCGTGGTGGCAGGTAAAAATTTCGGGTGCGGGTCGAGCCGCGAACAGGCTGCAACTTGTTTGAAATATGCAGGGGTAGGTGCAATTGTCGCGAAATCGTTTGCACGTATCTATTACCGCAACTCAATTAATCTGGGCATTCCGATCTTAATCAGCGATGAAGCGCCTGATAGAATTTCTAAAGGTGATGAGCTAGAGGTCGATCTGGAAAACGGTACAATTAAAAATTTGACCAAAAATGAAGATTTTGTAGTAAAACCTCTTCCGGTGTTTATACTGGGTATCATAAAAGATGGCGGACTAATACCAAACCTTAAGAAAAAATTGGGGACATAAATGTTAGGGGGCTAATAATATGGCGAAATATAAAATTGGATGGTTAGAAGGTGACGGCATTGGCAAAGATGTAATGGAAGCCGCACGATTGGTGCTTGAAGTTATTGATCTAGATGCAGAATTCATACCCGGGGATGTAGGCTGGCATTTCTGGCAGACCGAAGGCAACCCACTCCCGGAACGAACCCTCGAATTATTTAAAGATACTGATTGTTGTTTGTTCGGTGCAATAACCTCCAAACCCAAAGACGAAGCAGCCAACGAGCTTGCAGCAGAGCTTCAAGATAAAGGGTTTGTTTATTCCAGTCCAATAGTAGGTATCCGACAGGCCCTTAACCTTCACACCAATATGCGTCCATGTAAAGCTTATGCAGGCAATCCCCTGAACTATCGTGACGATATCGATCTCATTATGTTCAGGGAAAATACTCAAGGACTCTATGCCGGGGTCGAGTTCCATCCGTTACCTGAGGAAGTTATGAACGCATTATTAAATAACCACAAGAAGATGGAGAAATTCAAAGATACACCTTTAGATGATATTGCGGTTTCATTACGGATCTTCACGCGTAAAGGCTGCCAGACCATTTTAAGAAGCGCATTTGAATATGCAAAAGAATTTGGCCGACCGACGGTCACAGTGGTTGAGAAACCGAATGTGATCCGCGAGACCTCGGGGATGATGATACGCGAAGCCCGTAAAATGCAGGCTGAGGAATATTCGGATATTGAACTCTGGGAGACCAATGTAGATGCAATGTGTATGTGGTTGGTCAAGAACCCCGATAAGTATGGCGTACTAGTTGCCTCCAATATGTTCGGCGATATAATCTCGGACCTTTGCGGTCAGCTTGTTGGGGGACTGGGGTTCGCTGCAAGTGCAAATATCGGCGATAATTATGCGCTATTCGAGCCCACGCACGGCTCGGCGCCCAAATATGCAGGGCAATACAAGGTCAATCCAATGGCGATGCTGCTGGCAACGAAAATGATGTTAGATTGGCTCGGCGAAAAAGATAAAGCCGTAAAATTGGATAGTGCAATAGCCAGCACGATCCAGGAAGGTAAAGCACGTACTTACGATATGGGCGGCAGTTCCAGCACGATCGAAGTGGCGAAAGAGGTCGCTTCTAAGGTTGCTAATGCTGAGTAAATTCTTTTTTGGGGTTGCGGTTGGGAGGCTCGTATCGTCTTTCGGTTGCGGTTTCGGTAACAAGCTATCGCTTATTACCTCGACCCTCGAAAACCCCTTCAGACTTTTCGACGGTTTCGGCTCGTCTAACGGTTACGAACTCCGCAAACGATTAACGCCTTACGACACATGCTCCGAGCTTTGCTCGAAGCACACGGGCACATTCGTGCCCTCGGGCGCACCATCCTTTCAGATTGGCTAACCTTCGGGCTCTCGACCTTCAGTCTTCGAACCCACGGGCTCAGAACTTCGTTCAA
>CBDVCJ010000198.1:0-7819 GCA_965372445.1 uncultured Thermoplasmata archaeon
CCTTTCGGGCTTTCTTAATAATATTAAAGAGCAAATTATATGTCCTAGCCCCATCTTCCTCTCGAACGACAAAATTTAATTCTGTATATGTAGAGATCAGATCGATCAAATTTATACCTTCACTGGATATTGGCCCCAGTAAATAATAAATAAATCCGACAACCTCAACCATTTCCGGCGGGGTCTTTAATGTTATCATTGCCAAATTATGCTCGATATGGACCGGTTGGGTATCTTTTAACAATTTCTTGTTTTTATCATCGATCAATATCGCGATCTCGGTCAGGGATTGGTAAACGTGAATAATGTCACCGCGGTTCCAGTCGATCTTTTTATACGCCTCTAAGGCTATAGAATCATTCTCAACTGTTTTGGTTAACGTTACATCAACCAGATCTCCTTTCAATCTTAGATCGCATTTCGCTATAACTTCCAAAACCCTCTGAAATGATGCATCACCCTTAACCTTCCCCGAATATCTCTTGACCGCCATTATTACAGCTTCTAAATTTATCTTATCTTTTTCCAGTTCCTTCTTCAAGATCGGTGTTAAGTATCGTGCTAACCCGGAATAATTTACCACGTCAATTTTGAACATGTCCCTGATGAATGGTTTGGAATCCAAAATTTCCTCGACTGCCTTGTTTATACTGGTTTTTTTATCCATATTTAACACATTCTAGCTGTTTTTGTTAATTATTGTACATAACGTATATAAATTTAACGGATAATCGCCCACGCTCAATGTTAATACAGGTGAATAATATGGAACAAAATCAGCAATTAGAAATAAACCGCAAAGTCAACGCCGCTATCGTCTCCTGCCAAAACTGTACTGGAGTAGCAGAGCTCGAAGAAATGCAACGAAATTTTCATAATGCACATGGCACCTTTAATCGGTTATATGGAGAAGGGTGGCCTAACGGAGAAAGATATGATATGCCAGTTAGGTGTAATAGCTGTTATATCTTAGATAATGAGTACGCAACCGATGAATGATCAATACCCAATTTCGGTAAAAGCACTCTTTAAGTGGTAAGTCTCTAAATATTGCCTATCAGGATTGGAGTTTAGAGATTGGAGTTCAGCATATGAAAGACGAAAGGCAATATATGATAACTAATGTCGGGAGCACGGGAACCTGACGCAGGACTGCGGTAATGAACTTCGTTCATTACCTCGCATTGAAAATTCCTACGGAATTTCCAAAGCTCAGGACTACGGACTGCGGTAATGAACTTCGCTCATTACCTCGCATTGAAAATTCCTGCGGAATTTCCAAAGCTCAGGACAGTCGTTACTCCCGATCATTGACGAAGAACTTTCGCCTGTCGCCTATCGTCTCTCGCCTTTCCATTTGCTATTTCCAATCTCAAATCTAGAATCTCTAATCCACTATGGTAATCATAAAACAATCTTACCACTCTAAAAGAACACAGAACTTTTAGTCTTAGCTCCTCAAGCTGATATCCCCGATCTCTTCCCTCTTGACTTTAGATTCCTTTTTTTTAGGCTCGGCTTTTTCAGGGATCTTCAGTAGAATTCTTGCATCCACTGCTACCAGCCCCCGCTCTGTTATGATCAATGGATTTATGTCCATCTCATCAATTACCGGATATTTAAGTACGAGCTCCGAAACGCTCAATAGAACATTAATCAATTGTTCCGGCTCCACCCCGGGCAACCCTCTCACACCCTCCAGCAAGACCTTACCTTTGATTTCGTTCATCATTTCCTTTGCATCGCCAGAGGTTATCGGTATGAGCCTGAAACTCACATCTTTGTAGACCTCGACAAAAATACCGCCGATACCGAACATTATCATGTGCCCGAATTGTGGGTCCACGGTCGTCCCCACGATAAGCTCCGTGCCTTTGACCATTTCTTCCAATAGTATTCCTTTGATCTCCGCATCTGGTACCTTCTCTTTCACGCTATTGATGATATCGTTCCATCCTTTTTTAACTTCAGCTTCGGAATCGATGCCGATCTTGACACCGCCAGCTTCGGTCTTATGGATGACCTGCGGCGATACGATCTTCATAACTATTGGAAACCCGATGTCCTGAGCAATTTTGACCGCCTCTTTTTCGGTAGTGGCAAATCCGCATTTATTGAACGGTATACCGGAAAGCTCCATGATCATGCGCGACTCTTCCAAAGTAAGGACCGATTTGCCTTCTTGTATTGCAGTATCAATATATTGTGAAATTTTTTCGAGTGCCGCGGGGCTCATAATAGTTCCTCCTTTTTCAAGAACCGCATGCGTTCTATCAGCGCATACATCGCAAATACGGCCCGTTCGGGATATTCGATCTCAGGGATGCCTTTGCTGTCGAGATAATTTTCTGAATCTTGAGCCACCATCCCGACAAAAGAACAAGTGAGGGGTTTTCTGACGGCTTCATAGATATCTACGATACGATATGCAAGATTTAATGGATTGGCTCTAGCTGTAGGCGCCAATAAAAGTATAATAGCGTCAACTTCCTTGGCATCCATTAGTATCTTCAATGCATCGTCGTAGCGTTGGGCGGTCGAGTCACCGATTATATCAACAGGGTTGCGGTGGCTCCAGTTGGGTGGACATATTTCGTTAAGCTGTTCGATCGTGTAATCGGATAGATCCACCAGGCTCATTCCGAGGTCATATACCTTATCCGCCGCCAATACGCCAGGTCCGCCTGCATTTGTGAGAATAGCGATATTTTCGCCTTTTGGCACTGGCTGATAAGCCAGAGCACGCGAGGCGTCAAAGAGCTGGCTGAGCGTCCTTGCACGGAACACCCCGGATTGCCTGAACGCGGCTTCGTAGGCTGCGTCAGACCCTGCGATGCTGCCTGTGTGCGACGATGTGGCTTTCGCGCCCTCTACGGTATAACCGGATTTGAATGCGACTATGGGTTTGTCACGTACCACCTTGCGCGCGGTATGAAAGAACTTGCGGGCGTCTTTCAGGGATTCGATGTAAAGCATAATACATTTGGTATTTGGATCGGAATGGAAATATTCGATAAGGTCCGCATCGTCCACATCTACTTTATTGCCAATACTAACAAAATTCGAAAAGCCCAGAAATTCTTCGAAGGAATATTGGATGACCGAAGTACATAACGCCCCGCTCTGGGACGCGAACGAGATCGGGCCGCGCTGCGGCACCGCATCGCCAAAGCTGGCGTTCAGATCGGTGAAGGGGCTGATTATCCCCAGACAGTTCGGACCGATGATGCGAATGCCGTATTTTGTTGCAGTTTCAAGAATCTCATTTTCGAGGGCCTTACCATCCTCGCCCATCTCCGAGAACCCAGCAGTGATAATTACGACAGCTTTCACACCTTTCTTACCGCAATCTTCGATTGCGCCTTTTACTCCCTGAGGTGGTATGCAAAGCACTGCCATATCCACATCCGAGGGTACTTTGATTATAGAATCATAGGCCTTTTGGCCCGAGATCTCTTTGGATTTGGGGTTGATCGGGTATATGTTGCCTTTGAATCCGCCGACAATACCTTTCATTTCATTATCCGGCGAACCGTAGATTATGTTGGTTAGGATTATATTGCCGATCTTGCCCTTTTTCTCGGACGCGCCTATTACCGCAACTCCAGTTGGCTTGAAAAAGCTACTTATTGCCTCCATATTCGCTTCCCCGTTTACGGAATGGTATTTTTGTTAATAATCCTATCGGTAGTAATTGGCTAACGGTATCAGAATACTACCGACAAAACCCAAAACCCCAATTTCAAAATCCAAAACAATTTCAAATGACAAAATCCAAACGTTATAGAAGGCACAAAGTGATATAAAAACAATATTTAAGGGTGTGGCGGGACTTTGTGCCTTTACCCCTTTCAAGTTTGAATAAAATTTTAACTCTATGCTCTAGGTTCGAACGCGCGTTGCGGACAGGTTGCAATGTCTGCCGATGCCAATCTTTCGCCCGCAATGGGGCAATCCCCCTTTTCTTCATCTTTTGCGGTATAATGCTTGCATTCCACACAGGTCTTTTTACGCACTGCTTCTTTGGTTGCATCCACACCTTTCTTGCCTAAATCGACACCTTTTTTACCGGCTCTTTTGCCTAGATCAACTGTTTTTTTGGTCACATCTTTCGCTTTATCTAATATTCCCATTATATCTACCTCCCCTGCTGGTTAATACAATTAATTTATGAAGGGTTATCATTTTCTTTATCAATATACATCCAATCAATATTTTGAAAATGCTCCTTTAAATTCTTGGTGAGTTCATCTACATTTTGGACTTGGTTGTTCCTGAACCTTTTTAAAAGCTCGGAATCGGGCGGTGCAACAAAACTTAAATGACACTGCTCGCCTTTTGAAAGGATATATACATTTATGTGTTCACCACTCGACACAACCCCACTTTTGATCTCACAGGCCAAAATCTCTTTTATCGGAATCTCGAAATATTCACGTACACCCAACTCAGGGTCGATCTTCTGTAGATCCATCACCGAATCCAATTTCATTGCATAGCTTTGCGGGCCGGAGGGTGTACCTTCGCCGGGTTTGATCTTTTGGATGGCATCGAACATAACGATGAACACAAATCGTTGGTTCGTCAGGAATGCGGTGCCCTTGGCGCTTTCCATAAGGTCATCACCGCCAAAATAGCCCCAGGTTGTCCTGATGGTCGGTATAAAATTCACTTCTGTAACTAGAATTTCTTCACCGTCTTTCAATACCAAACTTCCGTCTTCGTTATAGATCTCGCCAAATCCATCCTTATCGCCTACACGCATGTTTACCACCTATTAACATTAATTACTCAAGTTCGACTATGCCGTTATCCGCATCTACCGTTATTGTATCTCCTGTTTTTATGTTGGTAATATCAATGCCATCCACACAAGGTATCCCCGCCAGGATCGCGCCAGTCGCCACGATCGTCTCGGTCTCCTGGTTCACGATCGCTTTTGGGGCAACCCCATTCTTTTTCAACCCATAGATCACATACGAACCTACAGTTGAACCTTTACCACAGGGAAACACTAAAACCTTATCCTGCACTGATTGACCTTCTAGTTCATGACCTTTCTCAATGAAAATACCGGTTTTGGAATCTATCCCACCGTAGAACCCTATCGGTTCGGAAGATACCAGCGCCTCGCCTTTTATAATGCCTGGACTTATCATTCTGCCTTGCATGGTCATTACTCTTTAATTAATGCCTTTATATTATTAAAAACTACCTCTTGCTTGCAGAAGCTAGGTAAATAATTTGCGGCTTTACCTGAATTCACAGCTGTGACCTTATAGCCCATATCTTCGATCGGAGAAACTACCATACACGTATCCGCCACGATCTTACCCCCGGCGTTCTCGATGATGGCGGTGAACCCCATCCTATTCGCAGCTTCCTTCATCATCCTCGAAGTACAGATCCAAACCGGTTTTTTGAGCGTTTTACCCTGCAGTTCCGCAGCTAGTGCCGCGATCTCCTCCATTGAGGCATGCGGACAACCGAAAATTGTGATGTCCTGCTCTTTATTGCAATTCAAAGTCTCATAAACATCCAGTATATCCGAATTAGTAACATCAATACCTTCCAGCCCGGAGGTCTCCATCAGATGTGCCTCGGGTGTTAAATTTTCGATATAATATAAAGCAACCGCCCCCGACGCCGCCATCGCCGCGCCTAGTGCTTTGAGATGGCTGGTATTGGCATCTGGTATTCCACTAAAATAGGGGATCTTGTTCTTGACCTGTTTACCTACATGATAGCCCAACGCGCCGAAATCGGAAGTGTATTGTAGCTCAGCATCTTTAATATTGATCTTTATTGTCGGCTGCCGGTTCTCATCCAGGTGTAAACCGTAATTGGGTGTAACCCCGCAAATTGCCGCCGCCAGTGCGGATGGCCCGCCTTCTCGGTTGGTTCTGGCACTGATCACCGAATTCGCGAACGAGACTGCCGAAGATTCCGACCACGCCAGATGCTCTCTGAAACGCGGAAGGTTACCTGCAAGATAGGGTGTGCAGGTTGCGGTGATGACGATCCCCATGCTTTTGAACGCCTCCATAACCTCTAACTGCTTGGCGGCAAAATCCTCGGGGAACCCTAATTCCTTCCAGTCCTCCAGATCCATGCCCGCGGGGTTCAAATAAGTTAACACTTTAACCTTCGCACCCTTTGAAGCCATATCCTGTAGAAATTCCAGCCCCGGATCACCGACCGATTTATACGATACCCCTGCAACCTGGACCGACCCCACAGGTATCATTTTATCTGCACCGTAGATCTCGCCCAATCTCACTAATAATCTAAACATCCTTTCAAAGACTTCGCCTTGCTCACCATCAAGCATTTTTTCCTCGGTTTGGGTCAAATACATTTCAACAACTCCTTACAATTCTCAACGATCTTCGTAATCTCTTCTTGGGTTGCGTTATCAATATGAATACCGCCGACTGCAATTACTGTGGTGTGATATTTTTTATGTGCCTCAAGCGCTATTGGCTCTAATATCTCGTGATCGCGATGTGTTCCCAATTGGATGGCCTCCGGCCGTTCCATACCCGTGCTCATAAGCACTGCACCACCTATATGCGGCCGTTCACCGCCTCCAACGAGATAGATAATATCCTTACCCATATCTTCTCTTCGGAGCCAGACCTTGCATCTGCCTTCACCCGCGGTAATCATCTAAATTCACTGCCTGATATTTTACTTTCTGATATTTGATCGGATCGACATCAAAGGATTTGGTAGCGTCAAAACCGATCTTGGTGGTCATCGTCTTTTTGCCGGAATGGTCGCCGCTTGGATCTAAAGATGAGCCAGGCTGGTCTTCATGCATAACAATATCCTGGTGACCCTGGAAACGCGTTGCGAGCGCCCATTCAATTGCATTCGGGTCGTAAATATCTACATCATCATCTACGATCCAAACATGCTTCATGCTATTGTGACCGCTAAACGCGGCCTCAATGGCTTTCTTACCGTCCTCCACATCCTTCTTCACTATCTGTACCACCCCATGCAGCCACGAGCCACCGCCCATAGTCACCAATACGTTTTTACAGTTGCAAACTTTGCTAACTTCATCATAGATCGTTGGCTCTTTTGGCATGCCCATCAAGATCTTATGTTCCATTCTACCCGGAAGTAAAGCCTGATACATTGCGTTCCGGCGGTGAGTTATACAATCAATAACAAATACCGGCTCCTGCCGCTCGAAATCGCGTGTCTCGGTCAGATCGACAAACGGTCCTTCTTTATCGACCTCGCGCGTAATTCTACCTTCCAACACAAACTCGGATTCTGCAGGGACCTCCAGATCTTTGGTCTTGCACTTCGTTAAAGGCGTGGCGTCAAGAGCATTGGCGATCGCCAGTTCATCAACGCCCGAAGGTGGCCCCAACGACGCCGCCACCATAACAGCTACCGAATTGCCGATACACACTGCCATTTCAAGGTCGCCCTCGATCTTATCGTAAGTCGTGCGGGTCTGGCGTTTGGGTATTAATCGCGCACTACAACGGCTCTTGCCGAGCTGCATCAATCTATGGTACGCCGCGTTTCTACCAGTCTCAGGGTCCTTTATTATCGCGACCGTTGCAGATGCATATCTTCCGCCATCACCGGGCAAGTGCATCAAAAATGGGATCTTATCTAGATCCGGGTCCTCGACCACAACTTCCTGGCAAGGTGCATTTTCTATAAGGTCCGGCTCAATTGGATTCCGCAACGCCTCAACGAGCTTCAATAACAATTGCTCTTTGGTCGTCTCGAGTGCTCCTGCAATTATATCGCGGGTGGAGGTTATACCTGCGAACAGCGGAAACTCGAAATC
>CBDVCJ010000199.1:0-7724 GCA_965372445.1 uncultured Thermoplasmata archaeon
TGCGGTAATATTTATAGTGTCGCCAACGGTCGTATCGTTCATTGGTGTATTGATTATTTGGGGCGGTTGGTTGCCCATAACCTCAGGGTCGATCAATTCACTTTGGGTCGCGCTATTAAATTCGTTACCCGCAACATCCTCACATTTTATACGATAATATACAAATTTACCCGTATAATCCGCCCAGCTGCCCGCGTTCGGTGCCGGGACCGTGTACAGCCATGTGGATTCTATATAGCCATTTCCCAAACTCGCATTCCCGTTAGAATGTACGAACGCCATCGCATCCCACCCAACCCAACTTCCACCTTCTATACGATAATCCAGTTCCGGTGGGGCCGTACCAGCTATCCCGGAGCCGTTGTTGGGGTCGGTGAGATTTATAGTGACCCTAAGCCCGCTGGTTGAATGCGAGGTCAAGTTCGTCGGTGTCAATTGCCAGCCGGTGATCTGCGGCGCGGAGGCATCGAGCTTGATCGGCGATAATATCCGGTGCACTTCCTCGTTGCCGATACTATCCACTGCCCAATACACGAGAATATTATTGCCGCCCTCGACGGTGATGTTGGGGTGACCGTCAGCCATCACGGTCTTGAGCGCGCCATCATTAAGTTTATAATAGATCGTATCTACACCGGAGCCGTTATTGTCACCGGCACTAAGCGCGATCTTGAAGCTCGAAGTGTGCCAGAGATGGTCATGATCATGGCTCGTGCTCGGCGGCGTATTATCGATCTTGATCGAACGGTAGCTGTATGCAGAAACCAACCCGCCGTTATCACGCGCGCGTGCACGCAGCCACACAGTCGCATCCGTGCCCGTCGACGGCTCCGTGTGCCATGAGATGTTATATGGTGCAGATTGATCCGGTACATTACAATCGTTCCATACACCGTTAGTCCCATCGGTCGAATCCAGTGAATATTGAAAGATCACGTAATCAATACCGTGATCGGGGTCTCCTGGAAGATCGTCATCATCACTAACCTCCGCAGTAAGATAAATTATACCGTTAAGCCAATCGTTGGTTGTTGGAGATGTAAGTGTACAGGTTGGTTGGTGGTTGATATTATCGACATGTTCACGGATATCGAGGTCCGCTAAACTTGTGAGCGCAATGTTACCTGCATTATCTTCACACATAATCTGCCATACAATAGTTTGGCTGTTATAAGAAGCCCAAGTTTTGCTCGAGGCGGGGTGGATCTCATAATAATATTTACCGCCATCTTGGGTTAGCGTTCCGACCTCCATTTCAGTAAAGTCCTGGTCCCAATTCGGTGCCGTTGTCGAATCATAGCGAAACCTTATCGTCGGCGCGGTCTTCAAGCCCGATAATGCCTCGGTTACGGTCACATTGACAATGCAAGGCACAGTTCCGGAATCTTCGGTGATATTCGTATGTAAGAACTCCGAAAAGGTCGGGGCGTGGGTGTCCACGATCGTCTCGGTATCTTTTAACAACGGCGCATCTTCTTCATTATTGACATTATCCACTGCTAATGTATAGAAAAGGTATTCACCGTCCCCGCCGGTATTTGAGGTATTGAACTGGATCGGGCTCGAGGTGAAGACATCCGTATATTTAGCATAATTTAGATGGTCTTTTTTGTACCACAGCTCTACATGTTTCAAACCTGCACCGGGTTGGATATCACTTGCCGAATACGTAAGTGTGATCGTGGTAGTGTTGTGGTATTGTGGCAATATCCCCATTTGCGAGGTGGGTTCATTGCTGTCGGGCGCCGTGAAAAGCTCGAGATGGGTGGTGCTCATATCAGTTACTGTCGGGTATAAATTACCGCTGAACACCAGCCCAGGTACCGATACATTAATATGCGTATCATATTCGGTCGCGGTGCCGGAACCGTTATAGATCCTATCGGTCACGAGTATCCAGTGCAGCTCGCCGTTGGCATCGGTCTTCGGGTCAGTACCGCCGTACCCTGAGGTTTTGTAGTAGCTAAAACCGCGGTGGTCGTTGACCGCGACCTCTGCATTAGCGATCGGGAGGCTGAAACCGGTATAATTGGTCTGGATGTGTAGATAATTTTTAACGGTCAAGGTGCAGCCTGCGGCGATATTGACATTGCTTCCGTTAAACGAAGTGTTGATTGTTGTAATTTTCGAATTTGTTGACAAAAAGAAATCCAAATTCGATGTGTTGAAAATGCTACAGTTTTCAATCATCGGTGACGAATCCGAGCAGGTGATACCGGTTGTAGAATTGGTGATATTGACATTTCTGATAACGGCATTTGTGGCAGACGCGAAATAAACGCCATCCGTCGTAAATTGGACCGAGCAATTTTCAAACCGGTTGTTAGTGCAATCGCTTGTGAACAAAATATAATCCCAATCTCCGGCAATTGGTGTGCTTTCATTCGATGTAAAAATTATCTGATTTGATTTAGTGGCTTTTGTGATGATGGTGCCTTGAATTGCAAGTTCATGTGCAGGTAAACTTTTATCAAATTTAATCACACTCCCCGCATTGATCGTGAGCGTATCGCTCCCCGAGACCGTAACGTCGCCATGCAAGTAATAAACCCCACCCGCGAACGTCACCGTGCCGCTGGAGTTGGTGACGAGATCATCTAATATCCATGATACGCCGGTATCGGGTGTGGAATACGGCGCGGCAGCAACCTTCGCAAGATCACCAACCATAAATCCCCCGAGTGCCGAAATAATAAAAATTGTAATTATTAGAATAGATCTGAATCCACTCATGTCAACGATCTCCATTTTGTCTTCCCCCTTTGATATAGAAACTTAATGGATTATAGACTAATAGATTTTTCGATAAGCATATTCTAAGGTGTGAGTTATGACTATTTAGGTTATAGGTAATAGGTTATAGGAGATAGGGACATTACGGTGAAATGTCAATAATCGGGAATAATGATGGTCCTGAGTCCTTAACTATTTCCTACCATATCGTCCGAGGTCCTTATTTGGTGACCGGACTACGGACTGCGGTAATGAACTTCGTTCATTACCTCGCATTGAAAATTCCTACGAAATTTCCAAAGCTCAGGACTGCGGACGCCGGACCTATCCCCTATTTCCTATTTCCTACCACCTACCACTTAAAAATAGCATACAACTCACAACTTCTTTTTCTCATACTGTGCCACCGCCACCCCCGCGATAACAAGCGCGCCAAGGATAACGGTCGCAATGGTCAACACTTCTTCCAAAAATATTATCGAGAATATCACTGCAACGATAGGTATCAAATAAACGTAAACCACCTGCTTCGAGACCGGCAAGCTCTGCAGCACGATGAACCATATCAACGTCGCGATAAAGCACGGAAATAGTGCCAGAGCTAACAATAGTGTAATCGACATTGGATTCTGTTCAAATACCCAGCTCGTACCTTCATTGCGCATGACCGATAGCGGCAACAATAGAAATGCCCCGACGAGCATGCTGTAGCCGACCAGTATCAACGGCGTATGGGTCTTGAGCGCGACTTTACTGATCGCGCCATTAATGCCATACGAAACCGCCGAGATGAAGACCAAAACATTACCGATTATACTGGCATCTTCGATCGAGACCCCGCCTTCGAAGATCAGCAGCACCGACGCGATGAGCGCTAACATCGTCCCAGTCACTCTATAGATCGTTAATTTCTCGCGAAGGAACATCACCGCAAGAATGATGACAACGATCGGACCGATGGATTGTATTATCGATGAAAGTGAGGCTGTAGTGTATAACATCCCAATATTCTGTGTGAGGTTCGGGATTGTGACCATGAAAATTCCAACGGCTACGATGTATTTCCAGTTACGTCTAAAAAAGTTAAACGAATCCTTCAACTCCTGTTTGTAAGCCAAATATATTAAAATTGGTAAAGCCCCAATAAAATATCTTACCGCCCCAAGTATGATCGGTGGTATGTAATCCAGTATAATTTTGATCGCGGGGAAGGTCAGGCCCCAGATTATGCTCGTAACTATCAGTAATATATGATTTGATCTCGAAATATCTTCATCGTCGGCCATTGGAGTGGGATAAGGCAATGCAGTATTAAAAATATTATTGATGAATTTCGAAGGGTGGCTATTAAAAAAATAGTACCAATATTACAAATACTACCAATACTACCAATAAAATCCCAATTTGGAAATCCCAACTTAGGAGTCAGGATTAAGGATTGAGGATTGAGGCTAGCCTATGGAAAGGCAATAGGCGATAGATGATAGACGGAAGATGATCAAAGTCACTTGCGGTAACATGCTTCGCATTGTTACCTCGGCTTTGAAAATGCCCGAAGGGGATTTTCAATGCAAGGTAATTTACATCGTAAATTACCGTCAAAATCATTGTTATGGTTTTCGATTGAGAATCCCTTCGGAATTCCCAAAGCGAAAGCAACTATCGCCTTTCGGTTCTCGCCTTTCGCTTTTCTCGTGGCAGACTCTAATCTCGAATCTCAAATCCTTATTAGTCAATAAAAAATTGCCCTGACTCCTAACTCCTAAGTTTGAAATTGGGATTTAGAAATTTATTGGCTTATTTGAATATTGGTAATATTGGAATTATTAAAAAATCAGGGCTTAAAAGTCATATAACCATAGCGCTCGTGAGGTTTGAAAGATTGGCGTAATTTGGTCCAGCCCTCGAGCGTAACTGAGATCTTCGATAGATCCGCCACGCCCAGCCTCATTTTTTCGCTTAGATAGATATAGCCAATTTCCAGCGGGTCGAACCCGATCAGGTAAGACGCCACCGCATCGACCGCGACCGGGTCGAACCCCCCAAGCGCCACGCCCATTTTGCGCGGTGTGCCATCGATCGGGCCGTTACCTTCAAGCCCGACAATACCGTCGATCACCGCAAAATTTGGCGTCACCATTTTCACGAGGTTCGCGACATTATGATGAAAACCTTGAACACTCCTCTTGAACTCCTCGTTCGTCATATCATGTGTATATTTTTCGCCGTGCATCCGCGTCTTCATATCCGCACCTACGATCGCGCCCATCATATTTTTAAGCGCAAAAGTTGCGATGCCATGGTCGTGGGTCTTTAATAATGCACAGCTTATGATATAACTGCATTCCATCGCGGTTTTGGAAAGTGGGATGGTATATGGTCGGTCGGTTAACGGGTTGATGATCTCAAATTCCACGCTCTCATCCTGGTTGAAATCCACAAGCTCAATTTCATAATCTTTGAAAAGCTTGTTATAACCGAGCTTTTCAAAGGCAACGATCGTGCTTCGCGACGAGCTTTCCCCGATGATGATCTCGTCGAGTGATACATATTTCTGTAGAAAATCCACGATCGCCTTAACTACCTGGGGGTCCGTAGTTACTCCGGGCTTGAAATCGTCATAGGTCAAATTAGGTTTGATCAATAACGGCGACCGTACATCATCAATAAAGTTCTTGCCCAATGCCGATAAGATCTTCCAGGTATTTTTATACGGGTCATCACCCTGGATAACTGTGACTTTGGCCGTTGTCGGCCTAGAGATTGATTGTGACTGTATTGCCACCATAATTCTCACATCTTCGTTTAACGGGATTCGTGCCGCGGGACGGATGTCATTAATATAATTAATGCGGTAATTTTCTACGAAAATTACCTCGCTTTGAAAAACCCTTTTAGGCTTTTTCAAAGTTTGGGGCTCGGCCTCCCCCACCCTAATTATTAACACCAACTAATAAACCGCTGAGGACGCTGAAGACGCAGAATTATTAGATAAATTGTGTGGGTGTTGGGTATAGCTTATTGGGTATTGGGACATTTCATTATACCCTACACCCGACCCTTTACACCCCCACAATCGGTTCTTCTGCAGTCTCAGCGCCTTCAGTGGTTTTTTATTTCCTGGCCTTCGTGTTAAATTATGGGGGGTGGGGCGGCCGATTCCCAATTTCCGTTTCCCGATTCCCGAACTATGCTACTTTATACGTAGGGTTTATATGTAGGATATGATATAAAGATAGTGGGGGTATGAGCATGCCAGCAACCGTTATTGTAGGGACCCAGTGGGGTGACGAAGGCAAAGGTAAGATCACAGATTATTTTGCGGATGAAGCCGAGATGGTGATACGATTTCAGGGCGGTAACAACGCCGGCCATACGATCGTTGTCGGCGGTGAAACTCATAAATTCCATTTACTGCCCTCGGGTGTGATCCATCCAGGTAAGAATATTATTATTGGCAATGGGGTTGTGGTCGACCCCGAGGTCCTGCTCCAAGAGATCTCTGAGCTGCGTGAGCGCGGCTATTCCTCTGATAACCTTAGGATCAGCGACCGTGCCAATGTTATCATGCCATACCACAAGTTAATGGACGGCATTGAAGAGAAATTCAAAGGCAAAGGCAAGATCGGCACTACGGGCCGCGGTATCGGGCCGACCTATACCGAGAAGGTCAGCCGTAATGGCATTCGCATGGCAGACCTGCTTGACCCGGAGAGCTTGGCCGAGAAATTAGATGATGTGATCACGCTCAAAAACCGATTGTTGAAAGCTTACGAGGAAGATGTACAGCTCAATAAAACCGAGATACTCGAACAATATCTGGATTACGGCCAGAAACTCAGCAAATACATTGACGATACCTCAGTTTTGATAAACAATGCGTTAGAGGCCGATAAGATCGTTTTGTTCGAAGGCGCTCAGGGCACGCAGCTTGATATCGATCACGGTACCTACCCCTATGTAACCTCCTCGAATACAATTGCGGGCAATGCCTGTGCGGGGGCTGGGGTTGGCCCGACGCGAATTAACGAAGTTATCGGCGTCGTCAAAGCCTATACCACCCGAGTTGGTGAAGGCCCGTTCCCGACTGAACTTTTGGGCGAGGATGGCGAGCACCTACGCGATAAAGGTCACGAATACGGTGCCACCACCGGCCGCCCGCGGCGGTGTGGGTGGCTGGATATGGTGGTGGTGCGCTATGCATGTCGTATCAACGGTCTCACCGGTCTGGCGATCACAAGACTTGATGTGCTTGCGGGGTTAGGTGCGCTTAAAGTCTGCACTGCTTATGAATTGGATGGTGAGCAAACCCAAAACTTCCCCGGCACCCTTAAAACTCTTGCCAGATGTACTCCTGTTTATGATGAACTGATGGGCTGGGACGACCTTAACGATGAGGAATGGCTCGAGATCGCCGGCAAGGGCTATGATGCGCTACCTGCGGCTTTGACAGATTATGCAAAATATATTCAAGAAAATACAGGTGTGCCGCTGAAGATCATTTCGATCGGCCCCGGTCGGGAAGCCACGATCGACCAGAGGTAACTTTAACCTGCTTTTTTTTTATAAGATGAATTTTAGGGTCAGGATACCCTTGATTTTATGGATTAGAGTTTGGAGATTCGAGATTTCCTTCGGAAAGGCGATAGGCGAAATGAGTCTAAATAGTTGGGTGTTGTGTCTTGTGTGTTTGACGATAACTATTGTGTCCTAAGTCCTTGGTCATATAATGCCATTTAGTCCTGAGTCCTTAACGATTTAATGCCGTATCGTCCGAGGTCCGTGATACAATATTGCCATTCGGTCCTAAGTCCTTAGTCATATAGTGCTATATCGTCCTAGGTCATATTCGTTAACCGGACTGCGGTAATGAACTTCGTTCATTACCTCGCATTGAAAATTCCTACGAAATTTCCAAAGCTCAGGACTCCAAACTCAGGACTACGGACGCAGGACCCAGGACGCGAGGACAGCAGACCCTATCACCTATC
>CBDVCJ010000200.1:0-7683 GCA_965372445.1 uncultured Thermoplasmata archaeon
CAGGTGGAATTGCTGAGATGAGCAACATGAACAAAAAAGTCAGGAAAGTTACAGACGCACTGGACGCAGTTGGCAATACAACAAAGGCAACAACAAAGGGCATAGCCATCGCCTCAGCTGCATTGTCTGCGCTGGTTTTATTGGCGGCATTTGCAGAAGAGACAAATATTACAATAATCGATATAACAAATTCATAAGATAAAAATATATTATCTTGAAAAACTAAAAGATTTAAACTTGTGTATTTATGATTCGCCTCCTCATTTGTCTGTCCCTCTGAAATGACTTTTATTTTAATATGATAACTAAATCCATAATATTCATCTAACCACATCAAATGTTCTGGTAAAATAATTGTAACTTTAATAGATCGATTTTCTTTTTCTGGTATTACAATTGTTGTGTGACTAAATTCGATCTCATACCCTTTGTCTTCCAACTTATCAAAATCTTCTACTTCAATTGAAAATCTAGTGATTGCATTACCTGTGTTTTCAATTAAAAATTCAAATTGTTCGTCAGTACCTGGTTTGATTTTGATTTGTTCATTAAAATGATGCAAAGTAAATTGATAATAGGGTTTAATTTTTATTGTACCATAAATTGGTGTTATTTCGGTACCACCAGTACCACTAGGATAATTCTCAGCATAGCCGGAAACTGTAATTGTATCTTCAATCTCAGATGAAGTTCCAAAAGGTATTGAAACTACCACTTCGAAAGTCTCGGAATTACCAGGGTATATATAAAAAATATCTGGTTGAACATTACTTTCCCAACCTTGTTCTGAGCTTGATTCTAGTTCTATATATACACCCTGAACATCACTACCAATGCTTTCTTGGACACTTACAGTACAATGAAATATGACCGCCTGAGGATCACCGGGACCCACACTTGCCTCTTGGACAGCTTCCCCGTCATCAAACCTTAAATTCACTACGGGCTCACCAATAGCGGTAACATTATTTGACAATATTTGAACTGTTCCAATCACAATAAAAATAATTATAAATAATGTCTGAATAACTTTCCCCGACATATATTTAATATTGTTTTCATCGCTATAATAACTTTTTGTTGCAACGAATATTACCTTACTTCAATTTCTCCGCATATTCCCCAATCAACTCCCAAACCTCCCTCACATGCCGCTCCTCAGTGGTACGCTGCCCGATCGAAAACCGGATCACATGCTTATCCTTGAGCGTGGTCTGCGTCAAAAGAGTTTTTCTTGTCTTATTCACTTCCTCCAGAAGCTTTTGGTTCAGCGCAGCGAGCTCCTGCTCCGATCTATCCCCGGGGTTCAACCTGAAACAGACCAGGCTGAACTCAGTAGGCGCCATCAGCTCGAACCGTTCATCCCCCCTGATCCACTCTTGAAGCAACCCCGCCAACCGTATATGCTCACGTACCATCGCCTGAAGCCCCTCCACCCCATAATACCTGATCACGAACCACAGCTTCAACGCGCGGAAACGCCGACCGAGCTGTATACCCCAATCCCGATAATTATTCACCTTGGCATCCACACCGGTCTTGAGATACTCGGGATGGATATCGAACGTCTTCTTCAACACCTCGGGGTCCTTAACAAAATACGCCGAGCAATCAAAATTCGTCAGCATCCACTTGTGAGGGTTGAAAACGAACGAATCCAGGTACTCTGCACCGTCCATTATCCACCTTTTCTCCGGTAATATCGCGGCAGTACCGGCAAACGCAGCATCCACATGGAACCACACCTCGTGTTCCTCACAGATCGGCCCGAGCTTATCCATTGGATCTACGGCGGTCGACGAGGTTGTGCCGAGGGTGCCGACCACGCAGGCAGGCTTTCGCCCTTTCTCCTTATCCTCAACAATAGCCTTCTCAAGCTCTTCCGGTATCATCGCGAACTTGTCGTCCGCAGGTATCAAATTAATATTATCCTTGCCATACCCAGCGATCTTCGCGCCTTTGGTCACGCTCGAATGCGCTTCCTCCGAGCAATACACGACTAGTTGACTCTTGAGGCCGACAAGATTGCTTTGGAAGCCCGTGGCTTGTTCTCTGGCAGTGATTAATGCTACAAGATTGGCAGTGGACGCCGTATCCTGTATCACACCTGCCATACCCTCCGGTAGCCCCAGCATCGCCCTCAGCCATTCCATAGTAACCATCTCAAGCTCTTCCGCGGCCGGCGAGGTCTGCCATATCATGCACTGCGCGCCGAGCCCGGCGGTCAGCAATTCTGCCAGTATGGATGGGGGGCTGTTATTCGCTGGAAAATAAGCAAACCATCTCGGGTGCTGCCAGTGCGTAATACCTGGCAAGATGATGGTTTGGAAATCCCTGAAGATATCCTCGATAGGCTCGCCCTTTTCCGGTGCATTTTTTGGAAGTTTATTCTTGATGTCACCAGGCTCCAGGTCGGGATGGACAGGATAATCCTCGATATTTTCCATATACTCTGCAAGCCAATCGACAAACTCGTGGCCGTGTTTTTTGAACTCATCGACGTTCATAATTAATGCCCCCTTTGGCTAAATGGTGGAGATATATTTAAGGTTTCCATAATTTGAATATTTCCAATACTACCAATATTCAAATAATCCAATGAAATCCCAATTGGCAATACTAGCAAATTAGGCAAGTACCAAGAACCAAAACCCAAGAACCAAATAAGCTCCAAGCACCAAAATCCAAATTTAAATGTCGTTTGGAATTTTGGACCTTGAATTTTGGAACTTGTTTGGAATTTGTCTCTTGGTTCTTGGAATTTGATAAGCCAAATAAGCCAAAAAATTTATAGGTAATTCCAGTCTTAAAACCCTCGATTCAAAATGTCGCATCAATCAAAATCAGGTGTCAATGAACCTTTTGACCAAAATAAACTTGCCAATAGCAAATTAGGGCGTAAGTTATTGATCGCTGCAGGCTCCTTTTTTGTGGTGATCGGGCTGATCGGCATTTTCTTACCGATCTTGCCCACAACCCCATTTCTGTTACTTGCGGCTTGGTGCTATGCACGAAGCTCGGAAAGGTATTACAAATGGTTAATTAACAATAAATGGTTTGGAGACTATATAAAAAATTATCAAGAGGGGAAAGGCATACCACTAAAAATAAAAATATTTGCGATCTCGTTCTTATGGATCACGATCTTAATTTCAGTTTATTTCTTTATCACGAATATTTATATCAGGATAATTTTAATTGCGATTGCGGTAGGGGTTACTATACATATCCTATCAATACGCGCTCTGAAGAAATAATAAACGAATGATATATTTATGTAGTTGCCTCCACTCGGTCCTCTTGCGTCATATTAGCTAACTTCTCGACCTCTTCAACCTCCAATCCAAGCCCCTCCGCCACCCTTCGCCCATACTCCGGGTCGGCCTTGAAGAATAGGGCGGTCTGACGAAGTTGTAGGTTTTTCTGTGCTCCACCAAGATGATCGATAATATTGCCTATCAGATTCTCACGGTCCTGCTCGGTCATTACATCTCGATAAAGATTCCCTGGTTGTACAAAATCATCGTTTGGATGTGTAAAAGGATACCGATCTCCATCTCCCGCGATCTCGATCGGAGGTTCTTTAGCAGATATGTCCGGTTCCGGCCCATTAAACGTGTTCGGCCAATAATTCGGACCGCTTCCCCCACCAGAATCCGTACGCATAAACCCGTCGCGCTGATAGCTCATCTCCGGGGCGCTCTTGGGTGCATTTACCGGTATCAAGTGATAGTTTGGGCCCAGTCTGTGAATATGGGTGTCGTGATACGAAAACAGCCGCGCTTGTAACATTTTATCCGGCGAAGCGGCAATACCTGGCACCAGGTTCCCGGGACAAAATGCGGCCTGTTCAACTTCTGCAAAATAATTTTCTGGGTTGCGGTTCAAGACCAGCTTACCAACCTCGATCGGTGGATAATCAACATGTGGCCAGACTTTGGTGATATCAAGAATATCAAACCTGTAATCTTTCGCCTCCTCTACCGGCATGATTTGCATTTGTAGTGTCCACGACGGGTGATCTCCGCGCTCGATGGCGTCATACAGATCTCGTGTGGCATGATCTGTATCCTTACCCCGTATAACCTCCGCTTCCTGGCGAGTAAGGTTTTTAATACCCTGATCGGTCTTGAAATGATACTGTACCCAGAAATATTCGCCTTTTTCGTTATACCATTTGAAAGTGTGACTGCTGTAACCATTCATGTGTCGATATGAGGCTGGAATACCACGGTCAGAAAATAGAATGGTCACCTGGTGAACCGACTCCGGTGTAAGTGAAAGGAAATCCCAGAACATATCCGGATCCTTGCAGTTGGTGGCTGGATTACGTTTCTGGGTATGGATGAAGTCCGGAAATTTTAATGGATCACGTATGAAAAAGACCGGGGTATTATTACCAACAAAATCGTAGTTACCTTCTTCGGTATAGAACTTCACCGCAAATCCACGCGGGTCGCGCTCGGCGTCTGCAGAGCCCTTTTCACCACCAACAGTCGAAAACCGTGCAAATACCGCGGTCTTCTTGCCAATTTCAGATAGGAATTTCGCCTTGGTATATTTAGTTACATCCGCTGTCACCTCGAAGTATCCACCCGCGCCAGCACCCTTAGCGTGCACTACACGTTCAGGTATACGCTCACGGTCAAAATGGCCCAATTTCTCCAATAGATGTACATCCTGTAAAATAACAGGGCCGCGCTCGCCGGCGGTGAGGCTGTTCTGGTCGTCTGCTACCGGGATTCCAAAAGCTGTGGTTAATCTCTTCTTATTCTTCTCATTACTCATAATATCATCCCCCGTCCATTATTGGAATGGATTATTGTGGGATATTATCTAGAAATTAGATAAATTTTTTCTTAAACAATAAATTATATTTTAAAAAAACCTTTAGCTTTAATAGAATAAATCTTTTATATTACTATTATTATATTGCATCTCACGAGGTATTTGGTAGAGAGGTTTGTGTTATAGTGGTAAGTGATAAGTGGTAAGTGGTAAGACTTACCACTTTCAGAGATTTTATAGCTACCACTTTAACCGATAGAATAGCTACCACTTACCACTCTAACCAAATGCATAGCACCCGACTTAGCTTAGACTGGCTAGAGCGGCCGGCTGTAGACCCTATTGGCTGTTCAGCCTCGGCAGACTGCCGATACCGGCAGATCCCCGGTTCAAATCCGGGAGTCGGGACTTTTTATTATATTTTTTGTTTGGGAGCAGGGATTTTGGTTTTGGGAGCGGGGATTAATTTCTGGGTTTTTCTGGTCAACATTTCGATACGGACTAGAGTCAAATCTTATCAACCCAGTCTTAATTCCTTTTCTGCTTAAAAGTGTTTTTAATCGATTATACCTGTCCTCGGTTGTGGTAATTCGTTTGTGTCTTAAATGTTCCTTTAAGTCTGAAGGCGCCCACCCCTCCTGGATTCTATGAGTCGCACCGCTTTGTCTGAATACTACCTTATGGTTAATCTTTGAATGATTTTTATCTAAACCAAGAGCTCTCACTGACTCTCTTACCCAATCAGAAACTGTGTCTGACGTAAATGGTTTGCCTTTTGATTTCCCCTCTTTCTGAATGAATAATACATCTTCGTACCCGGGCAGTGGTTTGCCTCTTCCATTTATTAGGTAATCTTTGATTTCATCGAGCACCTCTCTTTCCACGCGAATCCAAGTGTTTCTTCTACTTGGCTTCGTGCCCTCAACCAGATTAATCCAACGTGTCTCAAAATTAATATCAAATATGCGAAGCATAACAGATTCAGATGTGTCTAAACAACCATAATAGGTTAGCAACGCATATACATACTTGATGTAGCTCATTTTATCATTTTTAAAAAAGTCGAGAATAGACAATATTTCCTCTTGGCTATATACATCAAGTTTTCGATTTGAATCTAGTCTGATTTCCCCCTTAAATTTATCCTGTGGATTATAGTTTATTGGATTAACAAAGCCTTGGTCGTTAGAGTATTCATTATATAACGAATAGAGTTCAAGAAATCGTTTGTAATTACTTAGTGTCCCTTCGTTTATCCCGCCTCTGGCATTACGTTTCAAACCATTAATTACATCTACCGCTCTTTTCGGGTCTCTTAGTTCTGAAAAATCAGAGATGCCTGAATATTTTTCTATATAGTCAAATAATTTTTTATAGCCATACTTAGTTTTTTCAGCTTTGCTCTTCTTCTTGTCATCAACTACCCATCTTGCAAAATCAGATTCAATTAAAGGTGAGGGCTCTGATTTTTCAATTTCGTTGATAATTCGGCTAATGGCCTCGCTTGTACTTATTGTGCGTTGACAGGGTTCACCTTCTTCATCGATATCTTCTATTCGAGGTTGCCTCTTGATATAATCAGATAAATCATTAATCCCTCTTTTCTTCAGATGATTTTTGATTATCGGAATTGCTTCAATTGCCAACTCATCCGGATTTTCCCTCTCTAATTTACCGGCAATACGGCCTATAACCCTATAATTAATCTTTGATGCATCCAAAATTATCACCTAAATCTTTTTTAGGCGGAACGGGAGATTTAGGTAAAAACCCGTTCCGCCGGTCCGGATAATTTTTGTTATAAAAATTTGATTATAACCATTAATGTATATGTATATTGTAATATATATAATTTGTCCCATAATGTTTTTTTCTCTTTTGCTACGAGAACATTTTAGCAATCTCTTTATTGTCACTGTGGCTTTTTGTACGTTGTGTACGTTATGATTCCGAAATCCACGAGATTCTGAAATCAACGGGAAACGTCTAATCTTTGGGGACTTTTTTTAAGACGTTGGGATTTTCTAATTATGTAATATCCCTTTATCTCGCCCTTGCTTTCTATCGCATGATAAAAGTAAAAAAAAAGAATTTGACGGCTTATCTATATCTTCGACAGATAAACACTATTTTGGCTCTTAATCGCTCCAACGAATAGACCTTTCGGTTTAAGGTACTGACGACTTACATACCAGGCAAACCTGCCTATGTTCGTAACTTCACCGGAATAACCGATTAGTTGTTTGAAATCTTCTAGACTGATCTTAACAGTTCCGTTTTTAGAATTCGCAATAGCCGTTTCAATTGTTTTAATAACTTCATCGTTGAAATCATATCGGCCAGATTTACCGGTCTTTTTGTAGTTCTGGAAAGCTATATCGTATCGGTCATCTTTTGGTTCTGATTTTTTCTGGGCGGTCATATTTTTTTCACCTCCTATATATTATGTCAATCGGGTTTATCAACCCGTTTGCGCGGCGGCGAAGGGCTCACAACGAATATAAACATCGCTCCGAAATTTTATATAGAAGCGCCGCTCGACCCCATTTATATAATATAAAACAATGATTGGTTGATTTATCTAAAACTAGGTTTAGATTGGTATTAGGATAATATATAATTATCAACAAAAAAATTAAAAAAGTGTCTATATAGAAATTTATCTTTAATTCGTAATGTTAGACTTCGACATTTTTAATAATCTATAGATCTCATTTAAGTGTTTTTTATCTTCAACTATTATTTCACAACATTTCCAACCATAGTATTTCTGAACGCTTTTAGATAATGATTTTATCTCATAGTATTTTGTATTTTGACGTGCTATTTCTTCTGGTAAATTTAAAACTATAATTTTTTTCTTTTTTCTAAATTGGATTATTGCGAAATTCTTAC
>CBDVCJ010000201.1:0-7571 GCA_965372445.1 uncultured Thermoplasmata archaeon
ATGAATAAAATCCTGAATTGCAGTAAACATACTACTTACAGCGCTATCATCAATTGCGTTTTCGGTTTTGCGGTGATAGCGTGTGAGTAATCTTCCGTCGTTGTATATTATTAAAATATTGTTAATTATGAATTTGTCATGATGGCGGCGTCTGTAAAATACGAGTGATAATGCTGCTAAGATCAATATTATTATCGTGGCTATTATTGGTAATGAAGCCAAGAATTGGTCGTCGGAGTCTTTGGTTCCGTTTCCTGGGGTGCCATTAGATGGTGGTTTATTGGGTGGTAGAATAACTTCTTCGCCAGTAGTAAAAGTAAATTCAAAATTATCCCAGGGAGAACCCTCGGAGATGCTATTATAATTGCCGTCCAAATTCCGACCGGCTAGATCTTTGGCATCAGTAGTGATCAATACCGTGTAGGTCATATTATCGGCCAGTTTATTTTGAAGTATTATTGTTAATGTATTGGTTTTTTTATCATAAAAAATATTTTTTACAAGGACAAAGTCGAAGTTGGCGTCATATATCATTACACTATTCATCAATGATGCTTCGTCCATAGCTTCACTGAATATAATGGTGATATCTGTAGAATTATCGACATTGGTTTCCAAGGCTTGAGGGGATGTACTAATAACATGAGGCGGGATCGTATCGCCCGCAAACGAGATGGTCCGGAAGCTCCATCTGTAATCGTCGTTCGGTGAACCTTCCATTATTCCATTACCGTTACCGTCTAAGCTATTACCCTCCAGATCTTTTACACCTGTTGTAACAGTGATAATATAGGTTTCATTATTGGTTAGATTCAGGTCGGGACCGAATCTAGCTTTTTTATTTTCGACATCATATAATACCAACCCTGAAACACCTTTGCCTGTGCCATCCATTATAAAGAAATTGGATTTCGATAAGGAACTTGGGTCGATATGAATGTCAAATTGCACCCAAATATCGGTGGTGATTGATTGGTCCATACTCATATCGGGTGGGAAAACAAATGCAATCTTCGGAGGCGGCCCTGGCGGGATGCTGTGGTCTACAATTATTAAACCGTCACTGTAGCTATAATTCGACGCGCTGTCATCAAAAACAACCGCACATATATAATACTCACCTTTCGGGATATTGGCGGTCTCCCAAATATACCAATCAATATCAGTTATTCCAATTTTTATTAGCTTTTTAACTGTTAAATCTTTATCAGTATCGTAATAAAGGTCCACTATATGTGAATCATCCACATCATTATCGAATATCGCCCATTGAATTTTTATGAGTTTATTCACTTTGAACTCTCCGGGCGGTGGAGAGATCATAATTATCATCGGCACTGTATTTCTATGGATCGTTAATAACCCCTCGGGGTTCAACCAATCTGGTGAAGGTTCGAAACCGTCCCAGCATTTCGCTCTTAGATCGATCTCCTGGGGTGCTATTGATGATATGTCCCAATCGAAGTATTCATCAGCATTTAAATCAACAAGCACCTGCCATTGTCCATTATAATATGCTTCAATAGTAGTATAAGTAACGTCATATTCGTTATCTTCTGTGGACCAGGTAATATTAATAGAATGGATATAAGTGCCGTTTCCAGGTGTTAACGAGGTCATTCCCGGCGCGGTATTCAACCTGAAAACTTTATTTTCGCTCCACGGGCTCCACCGTGACCCGTCATTATCTTTAGTGCGCACTTTGAAATAATATGTTTCGCCATCGATCAATTCGAGGCCGTCGTATGTTATTGTCGTTTCTAATGTTTGAACTGGGGAAGGGTCCCACAGATCATTATTGCCAGGACTGGTACCAACCGCGATTTCAAACCAGCCTTGCTCTTGGGAATCCGGATCATTTAATTCCCATGAAAAGGCCGGTACATTATTAATTACATGCCAGTCATCTATCTCGTCCAGTAGGGTTAGATTCGTCGGTTGGCCGGGGATGAGGGTATAGGTGATATTTATATCGAAGACCTTCAATGATCCGACTGTGCCGGAATAGAATTTTAATGGTATTGTAATTTCTGAATCTTGGTCAACATCCTTGTAGTTGGTTATAATTGAATTGAGTGTTAGACTAAACCATTTATCATTGATATCGTCACTAATAGCCATAGTGCCGTTTAGTTCGCTATTGTCACTCCAATCCCAGTTATTGTTATCACCAATATCAAGTTTGAGATCGGAGGGATATGAATAATTAAAGACATATGACCTATATATTATATCACGATCAATAGCGCTATTTGCAATATCGCCGTCATCGACCCAAATAGTATGGAAATACTCTGAGTTTCCGGTTGTTTTGATCAGCATTTTGGGTTTTGTTGAACTGCCGTCATTAATATCATTAGATACAATAAAAGGAGGGGTGAAATTAAGGGAAATGCCGTCGAACCGTTTGTGAATTATGTCGTAATCATTGCCGCTATTATCGATGTTACCATTATCGCTCCAGATGCCATGAAGGTTGCCAAACAATCCGTGTCGTATTACTGGGCTTAGGGCATTATTAGAATCCGACTCTTCGGAAAACACAGTCGTAGGGCTCCAGTTACCAAGTTCGGCATCCCGACGTCTATATACAATATCAAGGTCGGTGCCGCTATTATTAATATTACCGTTATCCTCCCAGCAAAACAATAAGTCGCTATTGTTATCACCGCTAATAGAAACGTTATGAGATTCACCGTCATTTACATCATCGGAAACCACATTAACATTATTCCAACTTCCGATCGTTGGGTTCCAAAATTTGTATAGAATATCAAAGTCAGTGCCACTTTGATCTACATCAGAATTATCTTCCCAGGCAATATGAATGTAATCGTCTAAAACAAATATTGATGGGGTTCTAGAGTCGCCGTTATTATTTCCATCAGAAATAATGATCGGAAGTTCCCATGAAGATAACGAGACATTGTATTTTCTGTATACAATATCAAGATCGTTACCACTGCCTGCAATATTACCGTCATCCACCCAAACCAAATGAAGGTTGCCGAGGTCATCGGCTGCGAGTTGCGGTTCGATCGAGTTGCCATTATTACTGTCATCAGAAATAACGGAAATGCTGCCCCAAACGCCTTGGGTGAAGTTTTTTAGAAATATGTCATTATCAACTCCAGAGCCCATGTAATTGGCATCGTCTACCCATGCCACATATCGGTTATTTTGCAAATCTATGGTCATTGTGGGCTCAATTGAGTTACTGTTCGGAGTTGCATCTGATAGCAAGATTATTTCGGTCCAGGGTTTAGTTTGGGGGCGTTGTCTATAATAAATATCGATATCGTTGCCGCTGCCATTAATATTGCCATCATCACCCCAAACCACATGGATACCGTCATTATGATCGATTCCAAGTTCGGGGTCATAAGAATCTTTGTCGTTAACGTCATCGGATATGACATTCACAGCATACATTTCGATAGAATTCAAAATAGGATAACCAGTAATATTCACTATAGCCTTGGTAACCGTTGCGTTCGTTGGGAGTGTAATATTTATAAGTTTGGTTTCGCCCATGCTAAGGAAATACAATGTCTCCTCGTCAGCCCCATTGGATAATTTTGTGATGTTTTGTACATCTGCATCTAAGTCATAATATGGCAGATTTATTATGGCTATAGTGATTAATTCGATCACTATTGTTATAGCCAAAATTTTTCTCATATTCTATGATTCCTCTTTAAGTTCTTGATAGCTTAAGTTCTAGTTTGGATTATGGAGGTGTTTACTATTTATATACTTACAATTATATAATACTTGTTCAAGGTTTAAAATTGAGATGTGAAATATTAGTACATATGGATAGAAATTATCTACTCAAAATATATCGATTTTCATTTGATTGATTTTTTTGTTTTTATTGATAATTTTTTAAACTTGGGCACTCATCAAGAATTTTTACTAAAAAGAAATTGGATGTGCTTTAAGAATCTTTACATGTGTATTAATATATATTCATAATATTGGGGAAATAGATTTATACTTGAAAGTAAATATTGGTTATGCGCGAGGAGATGCAGATTGGTGAATTGGTAAATTAGTTACTTTGTGTAATTTACTTTATCCAATTTTGGAGGAGAGCGAATGCTTGAAGAATATTTCATGGAATTAGTATTTGATTTGGTTATTGCTATGATAGGTTTTGTTTTGTTCTGGAGGTTTTACAAGACAAAAACCTTTGGCTATATTAATGTGATAATCGGGATTGGGTTCGGTATAGCTTCGATCTTTATTGCTCTGAGCATTGTTCAGTTAGGAAATTTAATATTAGCCTACGTTGGGAGGCTGGTGGAACACTTAACTATTGTAATCTATGCTATTGCTGTATTCATATTATATATCGAAAATGCAGACACGGTCGAGAAAACGGTTCAGGACCTGACTTTTTATCAAGCACAGCCAAAGTTCAGCTATATCGTCAAAGAAGATAATGAAGAGAAAGCAGTGAAACTTTTCAAGGATGCCATCAAAGACGGTAAGAGCGGCTTATGCATAACCCGAGTCCCGCTGGATAAATTACACGAAAAATATGGTATGAAAACTAAAAATGTAAGTAATATCTGGCTGACAAATTTATCAGGAAGAAATACATTGCCGCCTACTAGTTTGGTTAAGTTGCAACATTTGATTAAAGAATTTTTAAATAAGAATCAAGATTCTGTGGTACTGCTTATTGGACTTGAATACTTAGTTACTTATAATGAATTCAATACGGTTTTGCAATTCATTGACGGTTGCAACGATTACATAGTTGAGAACAATTCCACTATGATCATCTCGATCAGTCCCGAGGCATTTGACACCAAGGAACTAAAATTACTAGAGCGTAACATGGAGATCATAGAGTCGTATGCTAGGATCGGAGAGGGATTAGCGACCGTCCCCGCAACATAATTCCAAATGCTAAAATGTGAGCTTAGAGATCAAGATCTCAATTAAGTTCGAGATGTGATTTTGACTTGAGGTAAATAGTTTTCAAATTTTTGGTTTTTAAGTTAGAACGTAATTGTTTATCATTTGTAACTACAATAGCGTTTAATTTCTCGGCCAGGGCAACTATCGCAAGATCAACGTGGTCGTCCGATTTTTTTATCGGTGCAAGGTCAGTTTCAAGTTCGATTATCTTATATCGTTCAGATAACCGCAATGCAGCTTGCGCTTCTGGTACGGTCTCTACGAGTTTTTCCAGTTCGGCAACAACACCTGATGGAATTATTATACTATAACTCCCTAAAAGTCTATCTAATTCAGACTCGATATTAAGTTTAAATTGAAAAATCATTAACAGTGCATTAGTATCTAAAATTACATTCAATCTTTTACCGGAATTTGGATTGTTATTTGAAGAATGCGAATTAGTATTTACTTTATCACCCCATAGCCAATCAATCGCCATCGCTCTTCGATCCTGCGACTTATTGCTACTCGTTCGCCTTTGTCAATACAAATCGGTAATTTCAAGATCATGTCTATTATCTCGGTTTGCGCACTTGATACGACCCCGGCGGTGGTCGCAGCGCCGGCATTTAACATTAAAGGCTCTTTGGTCTTTATCGGCTCGACCTTTAAATCTCGGTCTGTGCCCACGACTGATTCAAATAAATGTGCCTCGATCTTTAGATTATGCCAGGTGGGCGGTAAGGTGCCCGGAACACCAGCAATATTACCTGTAAGGGTATCTGATTTTGTCAGTGCTGGGTCTAGTTTTGTGCCTATTCCAATTAATCCACCAGGCCTAACCTCTTTATGCGTTTTACCGCCTGAAATTAATGAAATAACTTCGGTTGTTAAGCTCTCATATTGAGCTTTACCGTGAGTTTCGGTTTTCAAACCTGGCCGAATCTCGATCTGGTCGCCCACCTTCAGTACACCCTGAAGTAATGAGCCACCGATAATGCCGCCGGTTAGCTCTTCGGGGCGTATGCCGGGTTTATTTACATCGAACGATCGCGCCACATATGACTTGGCCGGTTGGGATGGGTCGAGTTCGGGTGTCGGCATATATTCTTCAATCGCTTTAATCAGCAAATCGAGATTTGCGTCGTGATGCGCTGAAACTGGGATTATCGGTGCGCTTTCGGCACAGGTCCCCTTAACAAATTCACGGATCTGGTTGAAATTCTCAAGCGCCTCTTCGTCGCTTACCAGATCTATTTTATTTTGCACAATAATTATTTTCTCTATCCCAGAGATCTCTAAACCTCTAAGATGCTCTTTGGATTGCGGCTGCGGACATTTTTCATTCGCCGCAATTAATAGCAATGCGGTATCCATTAAAGCCGCGCCGGATAACATTGTTGCCATTAAGGTTTCATGACCAGGTGAATCCACAAATGAAACTGCACGAAGAAATTCACATTTGCCACCGCAATGTTTACAGGTATTATCTACGCCATAACATTGAGGTTCATCACAGTTAGTACATTTATAAAAAGCTGCATCGGCATAACCTAACCGAATTGAGATACCGCGTTTGATCTCTTCTGAATGTTTGTCGGTCCAAACCCCACTAAATGCTTCGGTAAGTGTAGTTTTACCATGATCTACATGACCTACTAAACCGATATTGATCTCTGGTTGTTTGGGTGCCTTCATATCTTAGCCTTCTATTACTCTTTTTTCTCATCTACATGCTTCAAGGCATCTTCAATGGGTTTGGAACCATAAGCTGTAATCCTCATATTGATCTGAACAATATCCGGTGAAATTGTATTGCCGCGAACACTTTTACGACGACGCACACCTTTGTCTTTAGGGCGAAATCCTTGGCTTTTTGCTATTAATAACTTTTTACGACGGGTGCCTTGCAATTCCTTGCGCATAGGAAATCCATCTTTATCACTACCACCAGTCACCACAAGTTTATAACCAGGTAACGATACGAATATCCCATCAAATTCATCACCGACCTTTTTACCTACTAATGAATTTGCATGATGACCGGCAACTACTGCAGGATAGGTTTTGCCTGTGCGTGGATCTGAAATTACAGCTTTAAATTCGACCATTAAATCACCAATTATATTTGTTTTATCGTACTAAATTGATATTAACCCGCCCATATAATTTACCAGTATAAATGTTTTTAGCCGAGTAGAATCACATTATAAGTGGTAAGGGGGAGCTACCCGTTGGTAACCCGGGCAACTCGTGGTTGCCCTAGATTATCAGAGTGCGTAGCAGTCTGATGATGCGATGCAATGAGAAGCATTGCATGTGCCCCTCAAATTGGCAAGCCAATTTGACGGAAGTGGTAAGTGGTAAGTGATAAGTGGTAAGATATTGGATTCAGGATTCAAGTTTCAAGACGGAAGTTTTCAGTTTGTAGTTTTTGGTTTGCAGTGGAAAATACTATACACCAAATCCAAGTCATGTCAAGGTGAAGGCTAACGGTTTCGGTATCGATGCTCGTTAGGACGCTCGATAATCGGAATCGATTCGCGCTTCGAAACCGCTTAACGACACATGCTCCGAGCTTTGCTCGAAGCATTCGGGCTCTCGACCTTCAGTCTTCGAACCCACGGGCTCAGAACTTCGTTCAAATCCTTCGGGCT
>CBDVCJ010000202.1:0-7512 GCA_965372445.1 uncultured Thermoplasmata archaeon
ATTAAATCTCTAACTCATAACCGAACTAAGGTTAGCCTGGGGAGGCTGAAGTATGAAATTTGAAATTGCAATTGTAAGCAATACTCCAATGACTGGAGAGACCGATAAGGTTATCGTAACAAAAACATTTTTAGAACAAATTGGTTATCTAACAAAAGGAAGCGATCCGGATATTCCATTAAAATTATTTCTTGATTGTTTTATTGCCAGGCCAGAAAAGGCATGGTTGGTCGAGGAACTTGCAGCCAATTTAGATACCTCACATCCGACCATTTATCGACATCTGAATAAATTAAAATCAATGGACATTCTTGAAGAAGTAAAAATCGAAGAGGAAATCAAAGCTAAAGGTCGTAAAAAGTTAAAATTAGTTAAAAAAGGTTATAAGATACGCTATGGTGATCTATCTAAAGCTTGGAACTTTGTTGAAGCACATATTGGTGTGGCAACAGAGAATTATCGTAAAACTGTGGAACACCTCCAAAAATTGATCGAAGAAGGCAAGAAAAAATGATCAATTCATAAATCAATATTAGTACAATCAGGTGAGTTAATGACTGAAATAGATGAGATCCTGCTAACCAAAGGTTCGAAATACCAAATTAAATCGCTCGGTGGTAAAGAAGAACCGATTATAAGTAATGGCACTTTCATAGGATACACAGCGGTTGGTAATATTGACGGTATTTGTTTAGAATTAGATAAAACACATAAAAAATTAAAAGGTAAGGTTAGAATCATACCGTCCCACATAATTCTTGCAATCGATATAATCTCAATTGCAGATCAAGATGATTCAGCTGACAAAGATACAACTGAAAGGTCTTATATATAACAAATTATTATTTTTGGATAAATTTACATATATATAACGCCATTAGCTATTTCCATGATCGAGGTCCAAAAAGGCAGCATGGAAGAGCGGATCATCAGAACTTTATTAAAAAAATATCCAATTACAATCTCAGAGTTACAAAAAAGGTTGAAAGTAAAAAGAGAAATAATCGCGCGAATAATCAAGGCATTTGAGAGCCGTGGGATTGTGACGCTTGATATTTTACCAGATAAGATCTTCATACGGTTATTACGATGGGATTTTAAGTTCATTGGCCGCCGCGAAACCCAGCGTAGACCATTAAAACATACCAAAGGTAAAAAGAGCAAAGCATTAAAGAAACGAGTTTTAGCTAAGAAGAAAGATGGATATGATGATCTAATGTACCAATAACTCAATTGTGAGTTTGACGATTACTATCGAGTCCTAAGTCCTTGGTCATATAATACCATATCGTCCTAAGTCCTTGGTCATATAATGCCGTATCGTCCGAGGTCCTTTTCTTAACCATACGCCGGATTCAGGAGTCTGAATAGTTATGTGTTGGGCGTTGTGCGCTGTTTTAAGGTGTTAGGTGGTAGGAGATAGGTGATAGATAATTAATTGCCACTGTGTCAAGGTCTGAAGGTCGAAAGCCTTTCACGGGAATGGGGAATGGGGAATGGATCACCCCACCCCCCATTTATTAACACGAAGGACGCGAAGAACACGAAATTGCATTACTTGAAAAAATTCTTTCGTGTTTTCGCGCTTTCGAGTTTAAAATGGGGGTGGGGGGCTGTCATTTCCCGTCTCCCGATTTGGACCTTAGACTTTCGAATAATGCCCCTATCACCTATTACCTAGAACCTAGAACCTATAACCTAACTAGCCACAACTCATAACGTATCGGACTCCACGATTCCAGGACTCACGACCAAAACGCACAACACAACCAAGCCCCCTATGCAAAAAGGCATGATTTGATCAACCTCAAATTAAATTTGAGGCTTAGGGGGCTTGGGTCCTCACAACCCACAACTTATTTGACGCTCTAGACTTATTCTCACAACCTTACTAAAACGATTGCCAATTCAAATTAATGGAGTATAATGTTATCATTGAAAATCAGATATTATAAATTAAAAAAATAAAAAATAAAAAAAATGGAAAAGATGGGATTATGGGCATTCCCAAACTTCAAAATCTTCTTTTCCATATTCGGTAGTCCAAAGATTATAAGATACATTTAGACCTTTCAATTTTGAATGAACAGTATTTATATATTCACAGTATTCATCAAAACTATTATTATCGCCCCATCCATCGTCCCAGGTATATGCATAATCATACGCACCGTATACTGGTTTCCAGCCTAGATCTCGTATTGCATCATATACTTCTTTTGGATTAGCTCCTTCTGAGTGATGAGTTACACTCATATACGTTCGGTATTTTGTCATTTACCATCCTCCTTTGATTTTTTTCTCACCATTTCCCAACAAACATTGGGATATTAACAAATATGAATAATTATATTTAAACTTTACCTATGAGTTTTGACAGAAATTATAATTAGGCTTCGTCTCATAATTTATTTTATATTATACTTCGCAATAGTGGTAACTGGCAAGATAGCTATTTGTGTATATATTTAGGATGAAGGATGAAGGATGAAGGATGGAGGGCACATGTCGTTAATGGACACTCGATGCTGGATCCTCGATACTCGATAGACGAGTAACGAGTATCAAATAGGCAATATTAAATCAAAGCATCGAGCATCTTTCAAAATAAATTAACCCTCAGCCTCCATCCTCCATCCTACATCCTATCTTACCACTAACCACTTCTAGATAGATTTTTAAAAAAAGCGGATAACAACTAAAAGTATTAAAAACCGTATTTACCTTTCATCGGCACAAAAGCACAACCACCAAGATTCTTTTTACGGATTTTATTACCTTCTTTGAAACATTGAATTAGATCGGAATAGAAACCAGTACCTGCAGGAATTAATAACATCCCACCCTCTTTTAATTGATTTAGTAACGGTGGGGGAATATCGGGTGAGGCACAGGCAACAAAAATCCTGTCATAAGGTGCATGCTCTTCCAATCCGATCGAACCATCCCCAAGAATAATTTCTACGATGTCGGTTAATTTCGCCTTTTTAATATTAGCTTTGGCTAATTCGACTAGTCTTGGTACAATTTCCACGGAATATATCCTGCCTCTCGACCGTATAATTTCTGCTACTACCGCGGCATGATAGCCCGACCCGGCCCCCACTTCTAATACATTTTGGCCCGATTTTAGATCTAAAGCTTCGACCATAATACCGACCATATGCGGAGCTGAAATAGTCTGGCCCTCCCCAATGCTTAACGGAGTATCGTGATATGCACTTTTAGTGTTTTCTGGTAATACGAATAATTCGCGAGGAACGGTTTCCATAGCTCGTATCACCTCTGAACTCGATATCCGGCCCTCTTGAATTAATTTTTGTACTAACCTTTTTCGTTCTTCTGAAAAATCTGTGGTTTTGGCATTTCGAGACCGGCCCGTCCCTTTTCTAGAGAAGATTTTCATCTAATTGCGCTCCCATACACTCGAACTATTTCACGAGCAGTCGCCATTGCCCCATCTAACTTCAATAATTTTTCGCGGGTTTTTATACGATGGATGACGGTCTTGATTTTGCCCAAATTTAATATGTCACCGATAAAAAATTCCTCATCTGGCACAGCCCAAATGTCATGTGTGAGTGTGGTGCCGCCCTTATTTACAGAGATCTTAACACGTACTTTATCATACTCTTTTGCCCAAATTGTCCTCACGTTACGAGTTTTGGTTTTCTCTACCCGCTTGTCTTCTTGCGTTTCCAATGATGTGATTTTTAGGTTTGTATTATCGAGAATGACCTCATCACCTACTTCCAGCACATCATTTGAATTTAATTCGATAGTGTTCTGGGTGGACTCGCCCATCATACTGACTATAATTGGAACCAATATTGTTTTGGGGGTCTGAATAAATGCCTGATGGACCAAACTACATTTATTACATTCAACTATACAATCAAGAGTTTCTTTGCTGCGCTTTTTACTTAATTTCCCCTTCAATATGTGATGAATAGTTTCTTCATTGCATTTTGGACAATTTACATAAATTGCACTTGGCAGGTCTTTAACCTTTTCTGAATCCATTTCTATCGCCATAATATTAATCTAATTAAACATTTTATTCTTACAAATTATTTTTAACAATCGTAGGAGTTTTGCCTAGCAGATATAGGGACTAGTTATTAAACTAGATTTGTTAATACAATTACGATAGACTTCATTCTTTTTTGCTAGCTTCAGATGCAGGTTCATCTGACTCCTCAGCGGATGCTTCACCGTCTTCGGCAGTTTCTTCTGCACCTTCAGCGCCTTCTTCAGCCTCAGCTTCGGCTTGGATCGTTGCCTTTTTCACCTCTTTTTTCGCTTTGGCCTCTAATAACGCCTCGTGCTGCAATCTATGCCGCTCAATATCATCCTTGGATATAAAATCATATGCATGACGATTACATCTTTTACATAAATAAAGTTCATTTACTAATCTTGATCGACCACAGCCGATACATTTGGACGCTGATTTCATAAGTTACGCTCCCCTATTCGCTATAAGTTAAGTTCATCGTTTCCAATTGACTTTGTATATCAACCTAAAAACCTGAAAAAATATTATTATATTATTCCGACTCCTCGTAATTCCTCCTCAATAATCGAAATGGATTTTTCAATATCTTCTGTAGTTCTGGCACCTGTACAAACGATCTTTCCAGACCCAAAAATTAATAATACTAATTTTGGATCGTCCATACGGTAAACAAGCCCTGGAAATTGCTCCGGTTCATATTCAATGCGTTCAAACCCGAGGGTTAGTGCTATGGTGTTTAGATTCAAATTTGTACCCAGATCATAAGTCGCAACTATATTCTGGATCGTAATGTCGGGGTTCGGGTTCATTTTAAAACCTGCTTTATTCAACCGTTCGATAATGATCGCTATTGCCTTGTAGATATCATCAATACTTCTCGCACCAGTACAGACGATCTTGCCGCTCCTGAACAATAATGTTGCGGTTTTGGGGTCTTTTACACGATATATGATGCCCGGAAAACGCTCTTTGTTATACTCGCCATTAAGCACCTTGGTTACTTTTTCTAAATCCAGTGTTTTGCCTAATGGTGCAGAAGCCACGACATTTTCTATCTTGATCTTTACCACAATTATCACCATAATTGAACATTTATATTGGAATGTTATGATAATCAATTCCCAGAGAGCAGTATAACCACAATACATAAATGAGATTAATAGTTTTCGATAGATTAGTTATTAATTCAATAGTGATTTAGGTAATATTTGACAGAGGTTTGAGAAAATGGGAACGGACAGATTTTGGGAGCAGCAGCGTGATAAGTTAAATAATGATATACAGGAATTATCTGAAATATTTGATATGAAAGATACCTTTCTAAGTTTGTACCTGAACTTAGAGAAAGGCATACCCTGGAAGTTCATTGAAGCACGAGAAAAACAATGTCGATCTGCTTTAAAAAAAGATAAATATTTATTAGAGAGCTTTACCAAGAATTTAGATAAACTAAAAAAATATTTTCAAACACCAGATTCTGATTTTAATAAAGATTATTCTAAAGGCCTAAAAGGTATAGCGATCTTTGCGTCGGAGCCAATGAATTTTTTTAAAAGCTATAAATTACCAATGCCACTGGAAAATAAATTAGTTGTGGACACATCACCCTACATTAGATTTCTAGTGCAGATCATCGATGATTGGGAAACGTTTGGATTGATCTTGATCGATACCAATTCTGCGAGAATGTACAGGATTTCAATGGGAGTTATAATCGATGCCAAAAAATTATCAACACACATTATGAACAAGCATAAAAAAGGCGGCTGGTCACAAATGAGGTTTCAGCGGCTTCGCACCGGTGCAATCGACCATTTTTATAAAAAAGTGCTGGAGGATCTAGTAAAATTTTTAACCCAGGAAAACCCGCATAGGTTAATCATTGCCGGTCCTGGTGAGGCCAAACACCATTTTCAAAAAATGTTGCCTCTAAATATTAATGAAAAGGTTATTGAAATTGTTGATATTGATGTTGAAACGCCCGAACACCAACTAGTAAAGGACACGATCAAACTGGCAATGAAAGCTGAGCGTAAGGAAGAGCTCGAAATCGTTGAGGAATTACGAAATGAGATACTAAAAGGCGGCAAGGTCGTGTATGGCATCAAGGAGACCATCGAAGCCACCCGCAACGGCCAAGCAGAATTGCTGGTTGTGAACAGTGACCTCAAATTAAAAGGTTGGATCTGTGAACATTGTCAGGCAGTGGAAGAGGGTGTAAAAAAGAGTTGCCCTTATTGTAGTAAAGACACCTCAGAAGTTGATGTAATCGAAGAGATCGTAGAGTTCGCAGCCCGCTCAGACACCAAAATTGAATTTGTTGAACACAATGAATTACTAGAAGAATTAGGCGGTATTGGGGCGTTATTGAGATATTGATTGCACTTATTATCCTAATTTAACAATTATATTTATTGACTCGAGAGTATCGTAAGTCCGGAGTTCTGGAGTCGGGGAGTCATGGAGTCCAGCGTCCGTTTCGTTGCTCCCGGTTCCCGATGCTCCCATTGCTCCCGATTAATGAAAGTTAATTATCGTTGTCCTAAAAAATCCTGAATTATCATATCATGGTCAAAGGCCAGTTCAGCTATAATTTTTGGTATTTTATTAATGGGAACAAGTTCGAACTCCGCGGCATCGTCACCAGCCTTTAATGTACCTGAAATAATTTCCAATTCATATGCAGTTGAAACCACATGGCCTCGTGGGTCGCGGTTCGGATCTGAATACACACCAACCAATTTTTTAATTCTAGTTTTTACACCCACCTCTTCTAGGATCTCTCGAAGTACTGCCTTTTCGGTTGTCTCATTATATTCGACAAAACCACCTGGCAGCGCATACATACCTTTGTAGGGTGGATTTTTGCGTCTTATCAGCACTAATTTTTGGTGTTGGACTATTAATCCATCGACTGCAACAGCAGGTTTAGGCCCGTATTTTATTACCTTATCAATTGCCTCAACCTGATTTTGGTATTCTTGTAATATTTTACGCCCGACATCTGTGAGTACGGTTTGGCCGCCACCCTTTCCACCCCGTTCTGATCTTACGACCTTTTTACCCACGGCTTGGTTTATCTTTTGCACTATCCCCCATGCATAACGATAGGACATCTTCATCTCCTGCGCTGCTTGGCGCAATGAACCTGTTCGGTCGATCAGCTTCAATAACTTTGCTCGACCTTCACTAACAACAAAATTATTATTTTTATTGAGCCAGATTCGAACTTGGGGTTTGTACATTAGGCTGTGAATAGAGTAAATAAGGTTTAAATCTTGTGGATAGCCCCACTTCCTTTTTTAAATTCAGGTTCAGCCGGTCTGCCAGTCTGCCAGTCGGACTGGTTGACTGGCGGACAGGCCAACCGGTCGCCTTTAAATTCGTTTCACGTTTACTGAAAAATAACCTTTGAACATTGACCTAAAAATATTTTACTAGTGATAATAATTTTTTACCATCCCCATAAAGTATCATAATTGTACAGTCTTCTG
>CBDVCJ010000203.1:0-7481 GCA_965372445.1 uncultured Thermoplasmata archaeon
ATTTTTTTTTTTTGTTACTAACAAAATGACACATCTTATTTATATATTTCAAACATCGTATTTATTAATAAATATATATTGAAATAAATAATATATTTTTATATTGTCGTGTGTGAGATTTGTATAATATTAATTGTTTATTTAGATTAATAATCCAAAATTAAAGATATTTTATCAGTGCCTAAATTTAAAAGTTCCTGTCTAATTTTATTCCTGCACCTAAATTACTCCCTGTGAATATTTTCTCCCAATCATTTGTATAATAACGTTCATCCACTTTTATATATTCACCACCAATCCCACCGGTATATTCAAATACGTCTATTTCCCTTGATAGCGCGGAATAATCATGATAACCTAAATCACCCATAGTTGCCCCTTTACGCATAACACTGGGGTACGTATAGTCCATGATTGGGTGCCCATATTCATCTGCATAATAGTTGTCTGCACGTAATCCAAATGAATGTCCTAATTCATGTAAAACGCTATGTGCAACTAAATTTATTTCTTCATCTATTGTGCCTAAAGATATCCAGAATAGATCACTTGGAAATGAGGTTGTATAAGCACTTCCCCCCTGGCCCATATGATTTAAATGGCCAAAAACACCATAATGAAATAAACCTTGGCGATTATCAGTAAAATACTTGCCATAAAGGTGGTTATTACTATTAACATTGCGATATTCATCATCTGAACCGGCTCCATAGAAATTACTGCTATCAACTATATCTATATGAGGTATACTTCCACCTCCTCCTAAATCAGACCATGGAACACCTGCATCTATATGCATTGCAATATTTTTAGCTTTAAAAGCGTTAATAATTAAATCAAAAACATCTCTGTATCCATTACTATTAGCATCTGTATTGTCAGGTTCATGACCATCACAATCGTCACCCGGCCCCATCCAATCTATCTCTATAAAAATATCTTTTACAAATGGATCCGCTCCCAAATCGGGCAAATCACAGCCATTTACACCGTTAACTTCCCATCCATCAAGTAATCCATCCATATCAGTATCCGGGTTTAATGGATCTGTCCCTAAATCAAATTCTTCTTTATCACTTAATGAATCTCCATCTGAATCATATTTAGTCGGATTACTAGTATATATTAATGTTTCCCTATATACATCTATTATCAATGGTCTATACATTTTTTTTGCACCAATCCAAGTTTTCGGTTTTGGTTTTTCCCAAAGTAGGAATGATTTACTACCATGATAAATAGCCTTGGGTTCTAAAATTCCGATGTAATCAAACGCTTCATAATGCACATCTTCATCATTTTCAGAAACATCCCTTAATAATTTTAAGTCATAAATACGATAATTCTCTGGAGTCCGAAATTTAAATGGGTTTGATAAATAATTACTAGCATAGTTCCCCCAACTTGGAGAATATCCATTTAATTGATTATTAATTATTTTATCTTCCTCAATAGCGATCCACTTATCTTTTCCTAACTTCTTACCAGAATAATACCCATTTCTCACATTTGTTCGAAATCCTACTCTGAATTCTTCCCCATCATCTAACTCATCTTTATCCATATCTCTGTTCATTGGATTTAACCAGAATCTATAAGATTCACTGTCAATAAATGATTGTAATGGATACTGGGGGAGCCCATAATACATCGCACCTTGAGTGAGAGCATCTGTATCTGTAGTAGTATAGCTATAATAACTTCCTGATGTTGGAGGACCTTGAATTACTATCTCTGTTTCCGATCCTTGCTGTTTAAATATTTTACGGCCATCGGGAGTTTTTCCAATAATTGGCCAACTCATAGAAAACATCGGAATTCTGAATCCATAAATTTTGGGTACACCTCCGTCTTCACTATATGATATAAATGTACCATCTTTATATTCCAAATATCCATCTCCATCAGTATCAATTGCATTTGTTCTAAATGTGACTTTCATTTCTTTACTATCACTTAGACCATCCCCATCCGTATCAGGGTCCAATGGATCTGTAACATGATAATATGGATTATTTTTAGGATCTGGATAAACATTTGTATAACTGCCACCTTTGTTTATTATTCGAATTAATGCGAGTTTGTCATAATATAAACCCTTGTAAGAAGTACCACCTTTTATTATAAATGAATCACCATCTATTGATGTAAATGCCTGTGAAAAATACCAATTATATTTTCCATCAAAATCTAATAATCTATTACTTATTTCAGGTTTACTATATCTGAATATTTTGTTTCCATATTCATCTTTATAATAAAAATCAATACCTATATTACCGGACGTTGTAGGACTATATAATTTCACTCTTTCTGCAATAATATAAGTTCCATCTATATAATTTTCAATATTAAAATTCCAAGGATTTTGGCTACCTTGAGATATAATGCATTTACCATTACTTGCATATGAATCATCTGATATTGAGGATTTACCATTAAGAGCATAATCTTCCAGTTCATACCAAAATATATTTGCGATATCAGAATTAGAATCGTATTTAACCTCAATTCCATCAAATAATCCATCTCCATCCGTATCAGGATGATTTGGATCTGTTATTTGTTTTGATTTTATCTGCCATCGCATCGGAGAATAATCTGTTTTAACAATAAATATTTTATCTAACCGAATATCTCCTGACGGGGTTAAATCTAGTAAATAAATAGTATCTTTACTTAAATCTGGTATGGTAAATTTGCCATGATACCACCGATAATAAGTTATTAGATCGAACCCAATGCCACCGGACAAACCTCCAGATTTAGTAGTATAAATATATATTCCGCCCATATCTTTTTCAGTAGTTTTGGCTCTTACATAAATATCAAAATCACCTCCAATATTTGGAAGATCTGATGAACTTAATTGCATGATAACTCTCCCATAATAAGGAGAATCTGGACCAGGATCACTTTTAATGCATTTCCCACCGCTTGCATCAACCCCTTTTTTAATCTGTTGAGGTGGATTATATGTATAATCTTCTGCTTCGTACCACCATATTAATTTTTTTCCTTTATTGTCTCTTGGATCTTCTATTCCATCCATTAAACCATCATTATCACTGTCATCATTAGTTGGATCGGTTTCACCATCATCAACAAATCCATCATGATCTGCATCTTCCTGACCATCTGTCAGACCATCATTATCTGAATCGGGATCTAATTCATCAAGATCAGTAATTCCACCTTCTAATGTATCCAGTAAACCGTCGCCATCACTATCTAAACTGCCACCATCATCAACAGCATCTCTTGGATCATATGAATCTAATTTTACTTCAACTCCATCTGGTGTTCCTCCACCATCAGTATCAGATAATGTAGGGTCGGTTTCATCAGAATTTAAAATTCCATCACAATTTTTATCTTCATATTCACCAAGATCCTTAATCCCATTATAATTAAAATCAATCCAACCATCTGGGAGACCGTCGTCGTCTGAATCTTTATTTATTGGATTTGTCTCACCATTATCTATGGCTCCATTATTATTGGCGTCTTCTATATTATCACGTAATCCATCTCTATCTGTATCATTAGATATCGGAAAGGTTATAATGCTAGGATCATTATCAAATTGAGTAAAAGTACTTGGAGAAGGGACTAATGAACTTGTAATTCCGCATTCTAATCCATCAACAATTGAATCTCCATCTGTATCTTCCTCATTTGGATCTGTTCCCCATAGATAAATTTCTTCTCCATCAGTTAATCCATCATTATCATTATCAGGGCCTAAATAGATATTTGACAAACTCTGAATTTCTGAAAAGTCACTAAAAGGACTGGCCCCTATCATTACATTACTTATTCCTACATCTAATGAATTTTGAATTGGATTCTTATAAAAAGTACCACTAATTTCACATTCGGCTGAAAAAATATGAGGCGTAAAGTAATCTATTGAAACGGAATCTTGAATAAAAGCAGTTAATGGTTGTACAGGTATATTTCCGTCAACATCTGTAGTTCCTGAATAAACTAAATTTTCACCTACATCAGTAATATTTACAATAGCATTTTCAATTTCTACACCCGTTTCGTTAACGACCCTTACTGGGACTGTTCTTTTGAGTGTAATATTCGATGTATCTTTAATATTTGTTTTATTAATAAAATACAAAGAATTCAAAAGAATTGGATGCGAATCTAAGGAAATATTTAGATCTAGTTCAGTGCTAGCGGAAATTGTTGTATTGATTAGAGTTGGTGATGATGCATTCGAATAGATTGCATTTTCATTTGAACTAAATGTACAATTAATTATTGTAATATTTGAGGAATTAGTTAAATAAATCCCATAATCATTTAACTTTATGTTACTGAAGATAAAATTAGCATTATTAGAATTATTTAAAGATGCGGCAATGGTATTATCAGACATAAAATTATTTGAAAGGTTCATACTAGTATTATCACTATAAATACCTTTAACATTTTGAGTAATTAGATTATTTATTATTTCAATACTTGAGTTTTTACTGTAAATTCCATAAGTATTATTTGAGGTAATAGCATTATTATTAATTGTCGTAGTAGATTTAAAGCAATTAATACCATAGATATTTGATTGAATTTTATTATTAGTTATTGTTGAGGATGAATTCTCATTATTGAATATGCCATTTTCATTAGAAAATAAATTGTTTTCAATTATATTTGAAGTAGAATTTATATCAATATAGATTCCATATGTATTATTTGAAATTAAATCGTTATTAAGAATCTCTAATGATGAGGAGAAATCCGTATAAATCCCTTTGTTGTTTGAAGTAATTATATTTTTAACTATTGAAGCTTTTGAATATTCACTGCAATATATTGCTGTGTTATTATTGTTTGTTACCTTATTATTCGAAATAAAGGAATATGAATTAATAATATAGAATCCATAAGTCCCATTTGAGGATGTTCCATTGTATAATATTGATCTTACATCATATGTTAAAGTTATATTCGATATAGTTATATTTCCTGCAGAGGTTGAAGTTAATTTTAAGGGAATATTGTAATACCCAGAACCATATTCCGGTAAATTTTCATTTAGCTCACGAACTAAATTATTAATTTCATTTATTTTTACAGTTGTATTAAATTGACCATTAGAATACCACTCGATATCGCCATCAGCTCCAACATCAAGATTAGGGGAATCAATATAGAACGTAAGATTTAGGTCTAGGGTTATATTAGTGTCGGTTGGATCCCAAGTAGTATTTATTTCTGTAATATTGGTTAAATCAATGGTTATATAACTTAGGGATTTAGTTTTGGTATCAATATAATCCTGAACGATTTCTTGTCCTGTTTCTATGACTGTTACGTTTGCTATTGCGAAATCGTTATCTTGAAGTGAGGTCTTTAGTTTTGGATTGGTAATATTTGTACTGGGACTATTTAAAGGAACTGATATATTATAGCCAGTTTCTATTTTTGTCCAATTCTTTTCTACATTTTTTACACAATTAATTGATATTGAAAAATTACCTGTAATATTATCTTCATCACAAGATAAATTAAATTGTAGAATATTTTGATTTGGATTAAGAATATAATTCAAATAAAATGCTTTATTAGTAGTATTATTAAATATTTTAGTATAAGAGTTATGTTCTACGGTTAGGTTTATTGAACTAGGAGTCACAGATATAATTGGTTTTTCAAAAGCAATATCGAAGCATGAATAATTATTTGAAGACACCGCACTTACTAAAGTTGTAGGATCCTCCCATGCAGATCCATTCCAAATTAATGCCTTTAAATCATTATTGTTATCCAATATTAATGCAACGATATAGATAGAATTTGGATCGGAATCCATTTGAATCCATTGAATATTATTTAAAACGATAGGAGATTCAGAACTCCAATTTGTCCCGTTCCAAATGCTATAGCCAAATCCATTTGAATTATTACTCCAAGTAACTATTGCATTACCTGTAAATGCTTCATATGCTATATCGAAACATAATTTGGTTGAAGTTGTGGCATAATTAGTTAGATTTGTGCCACTATCAAATCCCGAACCATTGTAAATAAATGCCTTAATAGAATTACTATTATTAAGAGTAACTATGATAATATTTTGAAAATATGATTCCATTCTAATCCAATTAATATTAGTCTCGTTAATAGGTTCTTCCGTACTCCATGAAGATCCATTCCAGATGCTATAATTTAATTTACTAGAATTATCGCTCCATGAAGCCATCGCAATCCCAAAGTCATTATAAGTTACGTCGAAGCATGCATTAGAAGATGTTGTTGCGTTTGTTGTTAATGTATTAATTGAATTATTCCACGCGGAACCATTCCAGCTTAATGTTTTGATAATTTTACTATTATTCATTGTTAAAGCAATAATATTATTTGTAAAAGGGTTGGCAGCTAATTTCACCCATTTAACATCAGAAATGCTAATACTATTCTCTATACTCCATCCCGTTCCATTCCAAATACTATAATCTAATTCATTTGAATTATTACTCCATACCGCTAATGCATTTCCAGATAACGTTTCAAATGCGATATCGAAGCATGCAGTAGTATTAGATGCGGCCACTGACGTTAGATTATAAAGTGTATCCCAGGTACTTTCATTCCAAATTATTGCTTTGATATTATTATTGTTATCTAACGTTAATGCAGCGATAACCTCTGATTTTGGTTTTGCAGCCATTTGGATCCAATTAATATTACTCATATTGATATTGGAGTTATGATTCCATGAGCTTCTATTCCAATAACTTGACGAAAAATTAATCGAATTGTTGCTCCATGCACTGATTGCATTACCAAGAGGTCGAGATAACCAATTTGCCTGTATCGTTGCACTATTAACAGACCAACTATCAGGTTTTGTAATATTAATGCTATTATTTAACCCTAAAGTTACGGATTTACTAATAGTACCTTGATATTCATAATTTGTTGTTTTATTATTAAATGGAACATATCTCGAACCGGTAAGATTGAACGACGCATTTGTAACAACGGCTCCAATAGGAATTCTCAGTTTACAAGAACTATCTAATCCGCTTGAAAAGGTGATTGTTTTTATTTCGCTGCCATCTCCTAATCTATTTTCGGTGACACTATACTGTGTGGTATTACTTATATAGACACCATAATCATTTTCATCCATTGTATTGAAGGCAACTGTAACATTAGTTGAATTCTCAATAAAAATCCCAAATTTATTAGAAGAGATTTTATTGTTTAATGTTTGTGGTTTTAACATCCATTTAATACTAATATTTGTAATTTTAATTTTGCCAGATGAAGCAGAACATAAAACCAGCCTAATATATTCATCACCGAAACCAATTGATGATGTCAAATTATTTAATTCTTTAACTAAACCATTATTTGCTTCATTGATTGTTACGGTGGTATTAAATTCACCAGAGTATATCCATTCTTTGTCACCATCACCACCGACATTTAATGAAGGCGATTTTGTGTAATAGGTG
>CBDVCJ010000204.1:0-7430 GCA_965372445.1 uncultured Thermoplasmata archaeon
AAAGAGAAAAGATGTATAGTATTTTTCAACATCTACACATCAATTCGGATTTTCATGTGAACTTTAAAAAATCACTTTTCTAAATTCCATGAATCGCTCGTATTGAGTTCGTACCTTCGAATGAGGTGTCTGCAACGTCTCCATTAACAGTAAGTTCGATGACATCACCGGGTGCACCAATTGAATCTTCAAGCAACATTCGGTCAACTTTACACATGTAATAACCGTCTTCGATGCCTGAAGGTCCATTCGGGTCAGCTCCGATATCTTCAAGAGTTACAGTACCGTCAATAACCTGTGTTGGATCATAGCTAGGGTCTTCCGGGAAATCCATGATTCTAACAGTAACCCAATTACCATTGGAATCAAGATTTAAAGTGTCTGGATCTACATCTACTGTTGCTGCAATTCCAGCTTCGGCTTTGATCACGACGTCATCGATATACCATTGCCATCCACCCCATCCATAACTGGGATGGCCGCCGCCGATTCGCATTTTGAAGCCGGATACTAGATAATCATCTGTAATTACTGTATTATCGAATGTAAGTGTTCTCCAGCCTGAATACCCTACTTGGTAGATATTTTTATAGGTTGCACCATTGTTTTTAGAGATCTCTACATAGGTATACATGGTAAAGGGATATCGGCTCCAGACCCTGACAGATAGTTCTGCGTTGGTCTTACCTTTTGAAAGGTCGATTGTCGGTGAATAACAATATTCGACTCGACTACCGCTTGTGCCTGAACGCATGTAGCTTCCGGACCAAGACCAGATTCGGCCTGACCATCCGCCGGCCCCAGTGCTAAAATGCTCTTCGTAAATTATTTGTTGGGTACCTCTGGATGTTCCGCTGTCTTCGGATACTGTTACAGGGATTACGCTTAAAACCATTAGCATAACCACTGCTGTTGCTAGGCCCCCTATTAATAGCCTCTTCATTTTTTTGCCTCCCTCCTAAGGCTTATTGTTATTTATATCGCGCCACACCTTGGCGCTTTGCGCCATTATCACTTTTACACTAGCAAAGCGATGAGGTTAGGCCGTGAAATGGCCGAAACCTTGGCGCAGTATTGGTTCTTAGAAATTTATCTTGTTAAGATGATGCTAATTCTCATCCATTTACTACGGATAACTCTCTAAGCTCCCCTACGCATATTATAACTTTTATTTTATATATATCTCATTATATAATTAATAGTATATATATTGTTTGTGTAAAGTTACTTACAACTATTATACAATTACATGTAACTTCCAACCTCTATTTTACATATAAAATTTCATTATTACCCTGTTATATTTAACAATCCCATAAAAAAGCCAAAACCCTACATATTAATACCGTAGTTTTTAGTATTAACTATAACATAATATACTAACAATGGTTAAGAAATTGTAAAAAAATTTGCTTCGCAAAAAGTCTGAATTTAAGCGCAATTTTTAAAGGATGGAGGTTGGAGGATGAAGGACAAAGGATGGTGGCTGATAGATAGATTCCAGTTTTCAGATTCGTGATTTCAGATTCCCCCGCCCCCCATTTCAACCGCTGAGTACGCTGAGGGTTCAGAACTAAGTTGTGAGATGTGAGTGTGACCCAGCTTTACAAGATCTTGAGTGGTGAGCAACTATTACTCACAACTCAAGCGAAGCGTTTTCACAACTCACAACTAATTAATTCTGCGAGCTCTGCGTACTCTGCGGTTTATTATTTGACGTTAATTGGGGGAAGGAGGGTATCTCGAATCACGAAACTCGAATCTTTTTCACATCCTCCACATCACAAATGGCGTAGGGATTTGGGATGTTCATGCGGAGAACGAAGTTCGACGCATGCATCCTTCGTTGAATACATTGAAATTCCTATAAGAAAATAAAAAAGAGGATGGTGATAGATATTATTCACCATCAATGTTTGATCGCTTTGATCGTTCCGATGCCAACGAATGATGTACCGTCATTTAGCAGGCCATCAACAGTGATCTCAACTTCCACACCTGGCGCCCCAATAGCATCCTCAAGTGATAGTCGATCCACTTTGCCAAAGAATTTATGATCTTTAAAATTCTTGAACTTAAGTTCAATAGAGATCCCTTGGACTTGTACTGTTGATGCATCGATATCAAAAGAGGTATACTCCGGATTTTCCGGGAAGCCCCTGATCTTTATGCTTACATAATTTCCTTTAGAATCAAGGTTCAAGGCTTGGGGTTCGATCCAAACATCCGCAGGAATGCCCTGCGAGAACCATTTTGCTATGTTCTGCATAAAGGGTGTTAAGATATCACCGCGGTTGGTATTATCCCAATTGAATTCCAACGGGTGCCGTACCAAGACGGTTCGGCCTGAGCCACTGCCAACGTCCGAAACTACAATTGCGTGACGGTTTGGAAATGCGGAATAAGCTATCTGAGTACCACCCGGAAACAGACCGCTCGGATTATACCAGAATATATAGTTGGTACTTGTGGTCCATCCTAAGGTCCAGAATGGCGGGATCGTATTCGGGTCGTTGAAGAGGGGATGGGTCGTATCACTCACGGTAATTGTTTTATGGGATGACCCTGAGGTACCGCCTGCACCGCCGCCCCACAGGTTACCGGAATACGAATATAGTACATTATAGAAATAGGGCTGTTCACCCGTACCTGTATAATGACCGGTATAATCAAACGCATTTCCACACCCTAGAAAATTTCCGCCGTTCATAACGTAATTTGTTAGTTTGCCGAGAATTGTACTAGCAGGGACATCTGTGAACCAAAAATAATTCATGTAAAAATAGCAACCCCCGATCCAAAAGATCGATGGATAATTATTTGGATCGTCCCAACCAACCGGTAAACTGCCTTCGGATGGGGCATAATGAACAGTGTACCCGGCCGCAAGAAGTGCATTTCGGATTTTTAGTACACCTACAATTTGTGCGCCATCATTAACAAGAAGTATATCAGCGCTCGCACTTAGATTTTTGGCTTTATTAGATGATGATACTGTAGGCATTATGCTTAGTACCATTAAAACAACTATTAATATCGTTATGCTGGCTTTCAATATCATTTTGCGTTTCATTTGTTGCCTCCCTCCAAAGGCTTATTATCATTTATAGCGCGCCACACTTTAGCGCTTTGCGCCACTATCGCTTTTGCACTAGCAAAGCGATGAGGTCGAGGCCGCTTAAGTGGCCGAAACCTTAGCGCTTTTTGGCTGGAAATGTTGTGTGAGGTTTGAAAATTGCCTATACCTTGGAACTCTAATTTTAGCGAATGATAGGCTTTACTTTAGTTAAAGCCCCATCTCGACACTTGGGATTGTATAGGTTTGCCTCCGCTTACTTTACTTATATATTAATTATAATATAAAAATCATTCCTGTAATTTTACTCACATGGTAGTAAATTTACATTATAATTATAGTTTCAGGAATTGAGTATTTTCCTTTACAGTATAATAATATAATCATTGACAATTTGAAAGAAAAGATAAAGAAGACGGATTCTGTGTTTTGAGTTTAGTCGTGAGTCGCCAGTCTTCCTGTCTTCCTGTCTTCCTATCTCCCTGTCTCCCTGTCTCCCTGTCTCCCTGTTTACCTGTCCACTCTGATCGACCGGCAGACCGGCCAACTGGCAGACTGGTAGACTGTATGTCCATTTTCGACTTGCGACTAAAAAACATAATTCTATAATGACAAAGTAATCCACGAACCTTCAAGATTGGTGTCGATATTTTCCAACAAAATTTGGGATTAGATCGATTTTTAATGTCTGGAAAATAAATTCAACAAAAAAATAAAAAAAAGAGAGATGGAGATGCATTTTATGTGTATGCATCCTCAAGTTCAAAGTGCTTTTATTTTGGTAACACCCATAAATGAAGTACCATCATTAAGTTTTCCATCGACCCCGACTTCGATTTCGGCCCCCGGTGAACCGATCGCATCTTCGACCGACAATCTATCAGCTTTGCCGATGAACCTGTTCTCATTGAATGTTCCAAACTTTAAGTCTACAGATACACCCTGAACATTAACCGATGATGCATCGACGTCATAAGGAGAATATTCGGGATTATCAGGAAAACCTTCAACTTTGATGGAGACAAAGTTACCCATAGAATCTAGTTTCAAGGACTGGGGCTCCAACCTTACATCCGCAGGAATACCATGCGAGAACCATTTGGCAACGTTCTGAATGAACGGTGTTAATATATCACCTCTATTTGTATTGTCCCAATTGAATTCCAAGGGGTGGCGAACCAAAACAGTTCTACCCGCGCCGCCGCCGACGTCAGATACAACGATCGCATGACGGTTGGTATAGTATGAAAAAGCTATCTGGGTACCACCAGGTAAAAGTCCACTTGGGCTGTACCAAAAAACATAGTTCGTACTTGACGTCCAACCTAAAGTCCAAGAGTACGGTACGAGATTGGGATCGTTGAAGATTGGATGGGTGGTATCACTGATTGTAATTGTTTTATAGGATGAGCTTGAAGTCCCGCCCATGCCGCCATTCCATAGATTACCACAATATGACCGAAGAACATTATAAAAATAGGGCTGTTCGGTCGTGCCTGAATAATGGCCGGTATAATCAAATGCATTTCCGCTCCCCAGAAAATTCCCGCCGTTCTGTACATAGTTGGTGATCCTACCCGAATTGGTGCTACTGGGCACATCTGTGAACCAGAAATAGGACGAGTAGTAATAGCATCCACCGACCCAGAATATTGAGGGATAATTGTTCGGGTCGTCCCAACCTGCGGGTAAACTGCTTTCAGATGAGGCATAATAGACTGAATACCCGCCTGCTAAAAGTGCAGCGCGGATCTTTAAAACCCCAATAGTTTGTGCACCATCATTTACTAAAAGTATATCCGCGCCACGAGGGCCGGAAGCATTTTCGCCATCAGAGGTTACCGCTGGTAACACACTTAGGACCATTAAAATTACTATGGCTGTTGCCAATATACCGATTACGGTTTTCTTTGGTCTCATTTTCTCACCCCACTCCAGAGATGTATTGATATATTCATGCACCCCACCTAGGTGCATATTATACCAATCAAATATTATTTTGTATCCTGGAGACGTTAGATAATAATATATTAACTTTAATTGTATTTATACCCTTTGGGTAATTTTACTTAGATTATGTAATTTCACACGGTTAAGAAAGTAACATTTGTATATATATATTTAATTAATTTAAGAAAAAATTATTATGTTTCTAGATTTAATTAAAACAACTATTTACGCTACAAATTTGGGGAAAGAAGAATTATATTTTTTTGGCATATTATTTTTATTCTGTGGTAAGTTTAGATTGAAGATTCCCATCGGAAAGGCGATAGGCGAAAGTTCTTTGTCAACAACCGGGAGCCTGGGAACCCGGGAGTCTGAGTGATCATTACCCCCGTCGGGAGCCCGAACGAGATTCGATACTCCCGTGCTCCCGATGTTCCCGATACTCCCGACTTAGATCGCCACATATCGTATTTCCAAAGGAAATCTCCAATCTTGGATCTCTAATCTTATCTTGCCACAATCGAAACTTTTATCTTATTAACAACATTACCCTGATTGCAATCATTGAGGTGTAAATAATGTATGAAGTTCGATTTCACGGCAGAGGCGGCCAGGGCGCAGTAACAGCTGCCAATATTTTAGCAGTGGCGGCATTTAAGGAAGATAAAGATATTCAAGCATTCCCGATCTTTGGGGTGGAACGTCGTGGCGCGCCCGTTGCGGCTTTTTTAAGAATGGATGAGAAACCTATTGATATCAAGACCCAAATTTACGAGCCTGATGCAGTAGTAGTTTTAGACCCGAGCTTATTAGATGTTGTAAATGTTACTGAGGGATTGAAACAGGGTGGCATAGTTATTATCAACTCACTAAAAAAACCAGATGAGTTTGATTTCGGCGATGATAAAAAGGTATTTACTGTCGATGCAACAACAATTGCGATCGAAAACAACCTGGGTACCCGAACGAGCCCTATTGTAAATACCGCGATCTTGGGTGCATATTCGAAAGCCGTTGGAAATGTACAAATGCCGGCAATAACCCAGGCGATAATGGAAAACGCACCGATCAAACCCGAAGAGAATGTGAAGGCAGCAGAGCAAGCGTATAACATAACAATGGGATAAATATTAAAGTTATTAAAAGTTCAAATAGTATATTATAATATTATAATAACAGGTTAGGTGGAAACGAATGGCAACTGAACTAGCAAAGATCACAGTAGGTGCGATAAATCCTGCGGCGGGGAGCTCTAAGAATTATAAGACCGGCAGCTGGCGCTCAATGCGGCCAAGAATAGATTTTGATAAATGCACGCGTAAATGTTACTTTTGTTTTGAATATTGTCCGGACGGCGCGGTCTCTAAGTCAGAGGATGGGCCGGTTATAAATTACGATTACTGCAAGGGTTGTGGAATATGTGCCTGTGAATGTCCGAAGGAAGCAATTGAGATGGAAACCGAGAAGAAATGAAATAAATTGCTTTGCCCAAGTTATAACTTTATACGCAATTTTTTAGTTGTGAGTGTTAGTGAGACTGCTAATGTATTGCTAAATAGCGTAGGATTGATTAAAGTAAGCCATTATGCGTGAGATTGCAATTTAATAGCCTGATGGTGTGGGATTTGTTTGTCTGTACATTAGTTCGTGGGATATGGTTGCCTATACTTTGGTTTGTGGGATTACCTTGGTTAATCATTAGTATGTGGGATATGTTTAATTATACTTTGATTTGTTCTATTACTTTGATTACTGGATAATATGTTCTATTCGTTAGTTAACAATTAGAACAAATAAACATAATGGTGTCTTATCCCACACACCAAACATAATGCATAATTATCCTACAAACCAAACCAATGACACCAGTTCCCACGAACTATACCATTAGCGTTAATATCCCACACACCAAACTTAAGGTGTTATTATCCCACACCTTTTAACAACCAGCTAGCAATCCCACACCTAATGGCTTAAACTTTGCAATCCCACGCTTATTGGCGAAATTTTAGCTATCCCACATAGTAACAAAAATGCCACAAACTCACAACTTAATGAGCGGTTATCGAAAATATTTTAATAGTGTGTACTAATCCCTTATCCCAAATAAACTGCTGGGCGGGTAAAAATGAAAGTCGTAATTGGCGGCACATTCAATCGAATACATGATGGCCATCAAGCCCTTTTTCAACAGGCATTTGAAATTGGTAAGCTAGTTTTTATAGGCATCACCTCAAATGAAATGGCGGTTAAACAAAGAGAGGAAGCAGCACTTCAGGATTTCAGTCAACGAAAACAAAAATTGAAAAAATATTTAGAGAAAAGATTTTCAGGTGTGAAATTTGAAATTGAAAAAATAGATGACAAATACAACCAACGCCTCGTGTGCGAGCTTGTTGCGGAT
>CBDVCJ010000205.1:0-7397 GCA_965372445.1 uncultured Thermoplasmata archaeon
AAATTATTGGAAAAGTTGTCAAGAGACATTAAAATAGTATTATTTTATTATGAAAATTAATGAAACTCATCCTCAGCCGCAAAGGCTTCGACTCATCCTTCGGCGGCCGCCCTAGCCCGATCCTTCCTGATGGTAGGTTGGTCTCGTTTCCGATCCCATCAAAGGACAATTTACATTATAGCGATTTATCAATTGACAAAAATCTAACCTATAAAGATTTAATGAAATCTTTGTTTTCTACCTACAAGCTCCGAGGGCAGCGGCACCAACTAACGAAACACTCTAATTGCCATCTTGACCCCGACCTAAACAAAACCACCATACCTCGCGAACGGGGCTGGCGACCGGTCTTCGGTCAGGTGGGTGCCGCCCAGACACATCTTGAAAACCAAGGCATCCAAGAGGACGATTTGTTTCTCTTTTTCGGTAAATTCAGAGAAACTGAATACAAAAACGCTAAATTGACATATGTTCGCGGCTCAAAACCAAAACATGTGATCTTCGGGTTTCTCCAGGTTGGGGAAATTTTGAATGTCAAGAATGAAGTAAAATTTCCCAAATGGATGTGGTACCACTCGCATTTGAATAATCCTGTCAAATTAAACGTTGAGAACAACACACTCTATGTCTCCCGCCCAACCCTAACATTTAATAAAAACCAGCCGGGTGCGGGGGTGTTCGACTTTCATGACAATCTTGTCCTGACCAAACACGGTTATTCGATGTCGCGGTGGGATCTACCGCGGTTTTTTAAGAAGGTGAAGATCAGTCATCATTCAGCTAAGAGTTGGCATAGGGTTTATTTTCAGAGTGCTGCTATAGGGCAGGAGTTTGTTGTTAAGGGTGAAATAAATATAAAAAAATGGATTAATAATTTAATGAAAACTCATCTTACCTCGAAATAAGGTAATAAATGGAAGGATTTTATTTACTATCGACGCTCTTTTTTGTAATTTTGTTTATGCCTTATTTTAAAGAAATAATTATATTTTCTTGAGGGCTAAGCGGTATTATTTTTTAGAAGTTTTTTTAATATGATTTAGCCAAATATCAAAATCATCTTTTTTAGTATCCATTTTTGCATGGTTACAAAAAAAGCAGGATGTGTTTAGATTATCCTTAGTTTCGCCCGGTTTACCATGAATATGGTCGATCTCGAGATGTCGAGTTTTTTTATCAAAATTTAAGTTTTGAAAAAAATCTATTGAACAGTATTTACATTTATAGTCATCTCTAGCAAAAATTACACATTGTCTAAACGCTTTATATTTTCTATCTTGATCTAATTCATCATATTTTTTTCCATTTTTTTTCCTGTATTTTTGCATTAGTTCATCATAATTTTTTAGAACGGTTCGGAAATTTTTTGGGGGAGTATAATCTATGTCTTCAAAAAATTCATTCAAATTTTTTATTTCATTTTTTGCTACTTCTTTATCCTTAGATTTTTCTAAATTGTATTTCTTAAATCTTTCTTTAGCACTACTCCAATTTTTTACCATTATATAATCACCTTTTACTATTTTTTAAATAAAATATTAGCAATTAATTTTTATTTGTTTATTTGATATATTATATGAATTTATGAATATACCTATTTTGATTGTAGCTACTTTACTAGTGTTTAATTCATTTCTAAGGTTTCATGAAAACACTACATAGACACATATGATCTGATTCAGTATTACATTCATCAATACATTTATCACAAGGACATGTTCTGTGCTTAGGATCGCATGCACAGCGATGCTCAGGATCCAATGCCATCTTCCTTATTTTAGATTCGGTCCAACCTTTAACATCCGCTATTACTAGATCATTATCATTAGCAAACTTATCTAGTTTTGATCTAAATTTATTAATCATTTTAATTTCTTCTTCTGAAGTAAACTTTGAATTTTCATTATCATTCAATTTATTTTCCCCTTTAATTTATAATATTCAATCTCATTCAAATAATGGAACAACACACCATTTTTCAATGTCATCCGAATTAAAATCTCCGTATGCTAAATGTATTTTTTCTTTAGAACCATTAAAAAAGTTATTATTTTCAATACTATTCTTTATTTCATCTTTTACGTCAGTTATGTCACTTGTGGTTATATAACATAGATATACTCTTTTTTCTTCATCAAATTTTGTTAATACATTTAATTTCTCTATATCATTTAAATAATTATAATCGTTATGATCAATTGATATAGCTTTTCTTTTTATTTCAAAATCAATATAAGGCTTTCCTCCTTTTGGATCCGTTATATAATTGAATATTTCTAAATCCGTATGTTTACCTCTTATTTCATTAAATCTGACATCCTCAAATTCTGAAAATCCGGCTTCAATAAAAGGACAATATTGATTTTTTGTTAAATAACCAATTTTCTCTAAAGTTTCAATCGCATTTCTAAGATACCAAAACATTACAGCTTTTACATCGTGTTCAGAATCAATCTTCCTTCGGTCAGTTTCTTCATATTTTGCATGATCTATTCTAACTTGATTCCATGCATTTTTTATAACATTATGAAAGATATTTAAATCATCATTTACCATCATTTCACCCCTAGGTCCCATCACTTAAAATGAATTATTATATTTATATTTTTTTAAAAATATTGGATGATACTCAAAAAACTTCAACCACAACCTCCCCATACTCAGTCAACTCATACTTCCCCCTCTCGGTCTGCCTCACCCACTGTTTATTGTGTTGAAGTTAAGAAATAAATAAGAACGTCTACCCTTTTGGTAATGAGCTGTGAGTTCGTTCGGCCGCACCTCACTTGAGTTATGAGCGAAATTACGCTACATATAACATATTGCCACACCGACGCGATTTTGGTCATCGTTATACTGTTAATAAAAATCATTAAAAAACATCCACAATAACTTTCCCGTAATCGGTTAATCGATATTTCCCGCGTTCATATTGTTCCACCCACTGCTTCTTAAGCCATTTATCTAAAAACCTACGGCGGTACTGCATTTTAGCATTTTTACTAACCTTTTTTCTTGGGGTATCGAAGCCCGGTTTTGGATTAGAAGCTCGTATCAAAGTTCGATGTTCGGTTTGGAGATTCGACAACATATCGCCATACCAGCGCGATTTTTTATAATGTTGAAGTAGAATTGTTTATGTTGACCGCAGGTCAACATCATCCGATGAAGAAAGAGGGGTTGTTAAGGGGATTCTTCCCCTTAAACATAGACTTTTATTGTCCAATTTTACCGATTGTGAGGCTTGTATCATTTGAGTGTTGTGTCCTAACGCAACATTTAGCCATACCGGCGCGATTTTTGTCATCGATATGTTAATCATTAAAATCGTTAAAACACTTCCACCACAACTCTACCGTACTCGGTTAATTTATATTTGCCTCTTTCATATTGCTCAACCCACTGCTTCTTAAGCCACTTCTCTAAAAAACTTCTTCGATATTGCATCTTAGCATTTTTGTTAACCTTATGTCTTGGGGTATCGAGACTCGGCTTCGGTATCGAAGCTCGTAGGGTTAGCTTGACGACAAAGGATATCGGTTTTATAGTCAAGATAAGCCCGAGGGCTTTGAACGAAGTTCGGAGCCCATGACGAAGCTCGTGTATCGGTTTCGAAGCCCGGTAACATGTTGCCACACCGGCGCGATCTTTTATAATGTTGAAGTAGAATTGTTTATGTTGACCGCAGGTCAACATTATCCGATGAAGAAAGAGGGGTTTTCGCAGGTAAAATCTAAAGATTCTACCTTTATGCTTCAGAACCCTTTGGCTTCTGAACCAAAGGGGATTCTTCCCCTGAAACATAGACTTTTATTGTCCAATTTTACCGATTGTGAGGCTTGTATCATTTGAGTGTTGTGTCCTAACGCAACATTTAGCCATACCGGCGCGATTTTTGTCATCGATATGTTAATCATTAAAATCGTTAAAACACTTCCACCACAACTTTACCGTACTCGGTTAATTTATACTTACCTCTTTCGTATTGTTCGACCCACTGATTTCTGAGCCACTTCTCCAAGAATCTACGCCGGTACTGCATCTTTGCATTCTGTGACACTTTCTTTCTCCCTTTCTCATATACATCCTTCATCAATCCGTTCTTCTCAAGATCCTCAATGATCGCGGAATCGGTCATAATCCACTTATTATCCTTTCGGTTTTTCCATACGCGCAGCGCTTCGATCACATCACTCTTGGGCGGTTCCAAATGGAACGTAGGGAGTTCCATGGGATGTTATCCTAGTGATTATGTTTTAAACCCAAATTTCAAAATCCAAAATCCAAAACAATTTCAAATGACAAGATCCAAAACCCGCTTTAACGCGTTTTTTAATTTTGAGTTTTGGGTTTGGGGTTGGTTTGTAGTATTTGGATTTGGGGTTTTGGGTTTATATTTTGCCACAACAGCACCAAATTCACCAGGGTTTACTAAACGTGAAGAATTTTCTAAACATTGCCCTGTATAGAATATTTCAAACCATTCGGCATATTATGTGCCGAAAGGTTTATAATATATTTATCACATATATGATAAGGGAAATCCAATGAGCACCTATGAAAAACACTTTGATCTTTATGAGAACTTTAGAATAGATGCAGAAAAAAAAGATCTTTATGCAGGTACACGAGTTGAGACTTATTTTCTGGCGGCGTTTCATTTAATTGAATCATGTGCCGCGCAAGAAATGGTTCATATCAATAAACATCAATTGGTTAGAAAAATTCTGGAAAATAATGAAAATATATTTCAGGATAAAACCGAAGATATTTGGCGAAACTTCCAAACCATCGAAAATAAAATTCGGCCAAAATTTGTATATGGCGCAAGCTGGAGACCAGTTGATATTGAAGAGGTTAAGAAATGTTTTAAAAATATAGAAAAAATTTGTTTGGGGATTCTTAAAAAATGATAAATTCAGAGTTAATTGAAGATTTACAAGCTATTGGTAAAACAAATAAAGTATCCGCAATCATATTGTTCGGCTCGACCGTACGAGAAGAAAGAACTGAATTGAGTGATGTAGATCTATGTCTAATTTTAAATAAATTGGAACATTCACTTGAGAAAAAGATATTCGATGATATTTTAGATTTGGAAAAAAAGTATGATCTTGATTTCCAGGTAATATATACTGATAAAAATTTAGCAGGTCTTGACAGACAATTTGTCGAAAATATATTACGAGAAGGTGAGGTATTATTTGGTAAAATACCCAATATCTCTATTCAGAAATTAGAGCTGCAGCCATATAGCTTGATCAAATTTAAACTGCAGAAACTATCTCAATCAAACAAGAACAAGTTAGATAGATATCTGTATGGTAAGACCAGTAATAAAAAATACAAAAATAATTTTTATTCGACCTATAAACCAGGTTTTATAGAAAAGGTTCGTGGTATTCGTCTAGGTCGGGGATCGATTTTAGTACCTATAACCCACAGTTGGAAACTAGTAAGAATTTTAGAAGATATGAGAGTACCTGTTCAAAGAATTAATGTCTGGATGTCAAAGGTTTAATTGAGAGGATTGAACTCAGGATATTATTAACACTTTTGAGTAGTAGATGGAGATTGCAGGTGGTAGATTTAGAAGTCAGGATTTAAAACGAATAATCGCAATGATAGTAAGTTCACTTTATTGAACATATGTTCACTATACTGAACAATAGGTTTTTTTCACCTTTTTATTTAAGAAACAAGTTATACTTTTTTACTTTGGAAACTTTTAAAATACTTCAACCACAACGTCCCCATAATCAGTTAATCTATATTTACCTCGTTCATATTGCTCAACCCACTGCTTCTTGAGCCATTTCTCCAAAAATCTTCGCCTATACTGCATCTTGGCGTTCTGCGACACTTTCTTACGCCCTTTCTCATATACATTCTGCATCAACCCATTCTTCTCGAGATCTTCTATAATGGCAGAATCGGTCATAATGTGCTTTTTATCTTTCCGGTTTTTCCACACGCGCAGTGCTTCAATAACGTCCTCTTTGGGGGGTTCGAGGTGGAATATGGGGAGTTCCATAGGGTCCCATACCTCGCTCGAGATACCTACGGGTTTGCCTTTGACGAAATATTGTTTCGGGTCTTCGATCGTATACTTTTTAGTACCGGCGAAGAACGGTATTGCGCCTTTCATCATACATGCGACCATCGCTGCTGCGGAGTATGCGGGAGTGCCGAAGATGTTGACGTAGATGTGATTGCCGGCCCCTTTTTCCTCTTGAAGTATCCTGTACAGCTCTTTAAGGCAGTCCGCAAACTTGTAAACTATCATCTCTTTCTCTACGAATTCAACTTCTTTCTTCTTGATCTGTTTTACAACTTCGTCCCGGAAGATCTTGTAGCCTTTCCCTTTTGTCATGCAAAGCATGTAGGCTTTATCGGCTTTGTAGTAGTCGAGGGGTTGGAGTACTTTTACGGTTTCGAAGCCGAGGCAGAATATGACGACCCGGAGGTTCTTGGAATGTTGCACAAATATCACCTTTGTTGCCAAACATCGGGAGTGGCGGGAGTGTTTCATATTTTTTATCAATGTCGGGAGTAACGGGAGTAGCGATGGTCCGGAGTCCTAAGTGTTAGTTTCGATACTCCCGATACTCCCGTTACTTTGGGAAAAACATAGGTTTTTTCAAAGTAGAGGCAACTTGGCGAAGCAAGTTGCCGCAATAAGCGATCATTGATCAACTATTCCCGATATTCCCGATTTTTGAACGAAAGCTAGCGGCGCTATAACAACTATAACGTGTATAACGTGATAGAGTATATAGTCTTTTCTATCCATATTATCATTTGGTGATAACCCATGTATATGAAAAACCTTAAAAAATTCTCGGACCCCGGCCTGTTCCACCGACTTGTGGTGGCAAGTAACGATCTCCAATTGTATGGATATAAACCCCGAAGAACCCGTAAAATGTACTTCAGGGGCCATTCACCCATTGAGGACCGGTTAGCGCAGCTCCTGGACGAAATGGGCCAAACCTACAAAATGAACCAGTACATCGGAAAGTATGAGGTAGATTTTCTGCTAGAAGATTTGATGCTAGTGATCGAAGCCAACGGGAAATACTACCATAATCAACAGAAGGACAGTATAAAGTCTAATTATCTTCACGATATGGGTTACCATGTCATCCAGGTCTGGGGCACTGATATAATGAATAGACCTGATAAAGTGTGCAGGAAGATCAAGTTGAAGATTAAGAAAATCAGAGCTAATGTTTGTACATAATTTAAACCCAAATTTCAAAATCCAAAATCCAAAACAAATCCCAATGACAAAATCCAAACTCAAACGGTTGCGGTATCGAAGCTAGTATCGTGAGGCGGTTTAGAAGCTCGATCGAAACCGGTCGAAACCGAGCCTCGAAAACGAAACCGGGTTT
>CBDVCJ010000206.1:0-7396 GCA_965372445.1 uncultured Thermoplasmata archaeon
AAATTAAACTACCTCGCTCAGAAAAACCTCTAATGGGCTTTTTCAGAGCGGAAGCTATTTTCGAAGAAAATTGCTGCAATAGGTAATAATAAATTAACCGTTTCGATATTCGGATTTAGAATTTAATTTCCTTTAAAAATGTTGAAAGAATTTCTCAAGATCAATATTTCCCCCGGATAAAATTATGCCGACCCTTTTGTCTTTAACGTCGAGCTGTTTCGTGAGTAATCCTGCAAGCGGTACCGCGCCCGAGGGCTCGATAACGAGTTTCATACGTTCCCAAATAAATCTCATAGCCTCAACGATATCCTGCTCGTCAACCGTGATTATTTGGTCAACATTCTGCTGTATGATCTTGAATGTGCGTTCGCTTAGCGAGGTTCGCAGTCCGTCCGCAATGGTGTCGATCGAGGTGTTCGGTACAAGTTTACCCGAGTTAAATGAACGATAGGCGTCGTCGGCATTTTTTGGCTCTGTGCCGATGACCTTGACCTCGTCAAGCATTCCTTTCGCCGCAATTGAAGTGCCGGAGATCAGTCCACCGCCGCCGATCGGGCAAAAGATCAGGTCTAATGCTACTGGATCTTGAATGAGTTCATAGGCCACCGTGCCGGCGCCTGCGATGATATTATCATTATCATACTGGTGTATTAATAAACAACCGCGCTCGTCGATCAATTTTGAGGTTGTGGCCTCACGGTCCTCTAGTTTCGGGCCGCATTTGATGACCTCTGCTCCGTAACCTTTGGTTGCGTTGATCTTAACGGGGGCTGAATTTTCTGGCATAACGATCACACATGGAACATCCAATAATTTAGCTGCAAGGGCCAAAGCTTGTGCATGGTTGCCGCTCGAATGCGTGATCACACCTTGGGCTTTTTCATCGTCATTAAGCATACTAACTGTATTATATGCACCTCTGAACTTGAACGAGCCGGTCCGCTGGAAATTTTCACATTTGAAATATATTGATGCGCCGAGCATCTTATCTAAGGTGCGTGAGGTCATCACTGGAGTTTTGGTTGCACACCCCGAGATCCGGTCATAGGCTTCTCGAATTTTTAAAAGAGCTATCATGGTATCACACATAATTAATTTTGCAACATTTCTAATTTTCTCGTGAATTGGGTTATTTATGCAGGGGTCTATGAATTCTTTTACCTTTGGGTAATACTTTTTTAGGTGCTTCGGGCTTGTCTGAGAAGATCAGGTGATAAATCAGGAAGATCGAGATGAGCCAGAAGATCACAAGAATTATGTTTATTGACTCAGTCGGCAAGTTTTCATCAAGTCCGATCTCTAATATATGTTTGATTGAGAAAATAATAACGACCGCGACGAAGAAAATCGGAAATCGTTTCCACGGAGGTACATATTTACCACCGGAAAGCATATGCGCGATCTTGCTACCGCGTGACATTCGTACAATAGGTTCAAGCAAGAAAAATGCAAGAAATATAATGCTGACGATGATCAAGTCTTTAATGTATTCTTTACCATAATATGTTAAGAGTATGATTATGGCTATGAATATAACCCAAATAATTGCAAATATATCTTTTTGCAATAAGTTTAATCCTTTGTCCAACCCCTTTTTTACCATTTAGATTCTCGGGTTCAGGAATGGATTTAAACTTATTATTTTTTTCTAGTGTTTTTTATCTTTATTATTTCTTTTTATATCAACTAATAAGTAAATTAAAGCAATTACAAACGCAATATTACAAATAATAATAGAAACAACACAAACAAACGTAGATGAGTATAGCGTGAAGATCAAAATATTAGAAAATATTAGAAGCACTATAATTGTTACAGCTAATGGGTATTCATATTTATGGGTAAACTTGTATAATAAATATAATAGTGGAATTAAATATGCTACCACGGTTATTCTCCCAATTGGCCCAACGTTGCAAAGCTTATTGTGCAACAGGAACATAAGCTTTGCGCTGCTAATTTATCGGGATTCGTGCCAGTTATGTTTCATTGTCATTTGCGGTAATTTACTCTGTAAATTACCTCTGCTTTGAAAAACCCTTTGGCTTTTTCAAAGCACGGGACTCGGGATTCGTTAGTGGGTGCATTACAGTAACATTCCCGTGAGCATGATATTGAAAAATATACGCCGAGTTCATATTATTATGTGCTCTATTCCAGCATGGTCACGTCTTTTAAATTCTTAAAATGAGTGTCTTTGGTAAGTAATTTCGATTTCATTTTCTGAGCGGATGCGTAAATAACTGCATCAATACTGTAAAGCCCATATTTATTCTTCATATCAGCCCCAAGTAAAGCAATTTCCGTGTTTAAATCAATAATTAAAGAGCGCTCGCAAATAAACATAATTCTTTTTTTCCATTTTTTGTTCTCTTTCTGATATTTATTCTTTATTTCTAGCAGATCGATACTTGGTGTGTATATAATTTCCATACTGTCAACAAAATTTTTAACTTTAAGACCTAGTTTTGAGCCCGCAAAGTATTCGATCCAAGCACTGGAATCAAACGTTACGATCATGTTCATCCCTCAGGTCGCTCATGTCGACATGTTTTAGCCAAGGGTCTGCCCCGAACATATCTTTTTTTGTCTTAGAAAAAAATTTTGCGAGGATTTCATTTATAGTTATTGATATCTTTCTTTTACCATATTCTTTGATAATTCTGTGATATAAGTCGTCCCTGATTTCAATAGTTGTTCTCATATTATCAATAAAGCATATATGCTTATGCCTTAATAAATGTATCGGCTTTCAGCTGCCCGGGTAATTTTTTAAACAAATCATTGCTTAAATTTATCCGGAAAATATGTTGACATAAGAAACTGGGCCGCTTCAAACTCCTTTTTATCAAACCCGAACTTTTTGATATTCCTTTTTTTACCAAAAAACCCCTCTTCAGGATGCAGTTCTATTTCGAGCGAGGCGTCTGTCAACTTTTTCTTGAGCCTGATCTGGTGGATCTCCCATTTTTGTATTTCTTTCACATCTTTCATTTCGGCCATTATCTGCTGTTTAGTTGCAGCCTGTTCCAATTGTCGGTGCTCTCTGATATTCCTATACGTTTGAACGATCAATCCTTCAATGAGTCTCGAACTAAACGCGGCATATCTGGCAATGACAAGACTATCTTCGGTAAAAAACAATCGAAAATATTGTATTGGGTACGAAGTATAGATCTTCGAGATCTGACCGTATATATATTCGCCCATTGGTAATATCCCCAAATACCAAGATTATTTTATCCTAATTATATTTTATCATTATTTTGATAATAATTTTCATTAACTCGGGAGCGTAGGGAGCCTAGAAGCGGGAACCGGGAACCGGAACCCCCACCCCCCTTATTTCAACCGCTGAAGGCGCTGAATTTTATTATCATTTATGGATTCGAGATTCCACCTTCGAGATTCGAGATAGCCAAAGAAAATTCAGCGTATTCAGCGTACTCAGCGGTCAAAAGGGGGGTGGGGAACTTTATTGATCCCGATACTCCCGATATATAGCAATTATATAATCGCAAAAATCCACATAACCGAAATCTTAAATACCAAATGACTATTTTTCTACAATATGAATTGGTCTAAAAGCCTGGCAATGATCTTTACGCCCAAAATGGTAATCGTAGTAGCCCTATCTGTTATCGCGACCTATCTTTGTATTTATTTCGAACTCTTCGCGGATTTTCCGCTAACACTGATCGGCATCGCTATTGTGTTCCCGATAGTGTTCTCTATAGGCGGTGCATATTCACGGCGCGAGAAAGCGCTGAACCATTACGGACGACTGAAAGCGCACGGCCGCGCGATCTATTTTGCAGCGCGGGATTGGACCGAGGAATCCGACCACAGTTTTTAAACTATCTTGAAAAAGATCTTAAAAGACATGCTGATCAGTTGCAGGGAATTGTTCAATACCAATATAGATAATAGTGCCAAGATGGAGAAACGTATCTATTCCAAATTCTCTGCACTTTCAAAATATCTCAAAGAATGCCGTACCCGCGGCATGTCGACCTCTGATTTTTCCAGAGCCAACCAGTACCTGAACAAGATGATGGAATCGTTCGAGAATCTCAAACACATCTACCAATACCGCACACCAGTGACCCTTCGTGCGTTCAGCAAGATCTTTACGTTCACTTTGCCGATATTATACGGGCCGTATTTTGCCAGCCTGTCATTAGGCTACTCTGCAGGATTGATATATGTCATTCCCATACTTTTCAGCATAATTTTAATATCTCTCGACAACATCCAGGACCATTTAGAGAACCCGTTTGACCTGGTGGGTGAGGATGACGTTAGGATCAATGTTGAGAAATTTATTAAGACCTTGGACTATTAAAATCCTAAGTTCGAAATAATAAATTCTAAAATAATAAAAACAATTTGTCGTTCAAGCCCTTCTATGCACTGGCTCCGCATCAAATTTCTTGACGATTTTCGGTTCGAGGTGCTCCCAGATCCGCTCGCATAGATACCAATCCGTAATTTCTTCATCCCAGGTCTCTGTTATACCAAATATTTCAGGTTTGTTCAAATGTTCCATATACGGTAGCACAAATAATTCCAATAGTGTACCATCATCAATAGGCCATAGATATATTTCGATGCCCGCGCGTTGTGATTCTACATCCATATCACGTAAAGCTGGTATCTCAATTGAAAACCCGGACAATAATCCGCTCATTACAGTTTGGAGGTGACCGGGTGGTTTATGCTGTTTTAATAGGTCGCCAATTTTTTTGTTCACCGCAATAATTAACTCGCCAACCCCCTCGTTATTATCGTCATATTTAACAATAGAAAACTGTAGTTCTTCTAAAAAATCTTTTAACTTTGGCCCAAGATCACTAATGTTTTCATCCTTAACGAGATATCTTCCAAAGGGATAGGCGCGTCTTCGCATGGTGCTGAAATAATTATTGTGTTATTTAAGGTTTTTTAATCCGATTTTAAGATGAACGGTCACCCATTTACCCGGCTACCCTGTAGTTAAGTTTGAATGGCTCGGTACTTTCCTTAATTTATGATTATGAATGATCGACATAATTATTTACCATATTGGTACAAGTTTACAACGTTCACATTTAATATAATTGGCTTTGTAAAACCAGATCCCGTCCCTCTTGCAGGATTTATACTAGAATTTAATTGAAGTTATCGAATTTTTAAGGCTTTGCTCATTTGGCATTCGGGTCGTCTTTCATCAACCCGAATATATTACCGTCCGGGTCCTTGAAATAGGCCAGGTAACCTACCCCAGGTATCGCCGTTTTGGGTTCGATGATCGTACCACCGTGCTCTTCGACCTTTTTTAACGCGTTATCTACATCATCCACATTGATGGTGTTAGCATCTATATTCTGCGGTCCTTTTTTGATTAGACCACCGTCTATACCCGGTGTACTCTCGTCTCCCGTCGTAATATGCCAATATTCCATGGGGCCTTCCCATTTTCTGAACTCCCACCCAAACGTCTTTTTATAAAATTCGATCGCTTTCTCCGGGTCATCTGAACTTATCTCAAAATGCACAACTCTTGGCATAATGCATCCTCCTGATAAATAAGGATAATGTTGCTTCATCATTTTAGTTTTTCGGTTGACGTTTTTTTAAAAACCTTGCAACATTCCCCATACATCATGGTCTTGGATACTGGTAATAATGATAATAATAGGGATGATGATAATAGCTGTAATATGGTGGTGGGTACTGATAATACGGTGCTGGTGGCGGGCCTGCGGCAGGGGTTGGTGCGGGCACTGCTGGCGGTACGGGCGGAGCTGCCGGCGGCGCCTTGTCCAAATAAACCGCTTCGGGTGCTGCTTCGGGGGGTGACGGCGCTTCGGGCGCGGGCTCACGCCGTAACCCGAACCATTCAACGAATATGTATTCTACGATATTGAACAAATATTTGCCGAAATATACCATCCCTACAACGAACCATAAAAATATTGCGAACAGTATGAAGACCGAGTATAATGTTGCAGAGATCATATCACCGGCTTCGAAAGTTGCCAGAACAAATAAGATCATATAATCGATAGCGAAATGCAGTATAATCGCGGTATGGATGCCTTTCTTCAGGAACAGATATCCCAGTGCAAGCCCCGCTACAAATGTGGGTATGGTTTTCCAATAACCCCAGTTAGTACTATGTGCTAGCGCGAACACCACCGATGAGAAGATCAAGAAAAATATGGTGATAGGTGTAAGGTCGAAATTACCGCCTGTAAAATACCTATACCATTTCTTGGGTGTACGCCTCACCAAATCGATGAACAATAATGGTAAACCTAAGTAGAGTATCCTCACACCGAGCTCTTCGGCAACCGAAGCGTTCGCAAGCGCGTAAAATAATTGCGGTAAAATTGCACCTGCGTCGATAGGTTCGGTCTCCGGTGCAGAAACCGGTATCTGAAATATCATCATGATCAATATTATGAAATAACTGAAAAATATATTGGCAAAGAACAATTGTGCTATCATAACAAATGAATTAGTTGACCTAGAGGGAGGTGGATATATACGCTTACCGGAACTGACGAAGATATTCAGGAACTTCCTGCCTTCCGAATAGATCAACCAGATGATGGAGATTATAATGATAATGACCACGATCAGATACCAACCCAGAAATGCAATACCTTCGAGTACAATGCCTTGTAAAAATGGCGGTAACGGATAAACGAACGCAACGTGACCTTCATTTTTGAGTGAATAGGGTACAACATAGGTCAGCCCTAGTAACAACATAATGAAATTCATCAGCAGTACGATGCCCAGAAATATATATGATGGCAAGATCCCTAGGCCAGCGATAACCCTACCTGCATCTGAAGGTGGCCGTGGGGGATAATAATACGGATAATAAGGATAAGGGGGATACTGATATGGAGGATATTGTGGTGGATATTGTGGAGGATATTGTGGTGGATATTGTTGGGGTGGTGCACTCGGTGGGGGTGGCTGCACTTGCGAGGGGGGTGTGGGCGTTTTTATGGTCGGGGACTTTGGCATGACGGGTTGTGCAATAGGTGCGGGGGCGGGGGGTGGTGCCAACGGACCTGTGACCTCATGGCCGCCGGTTAGATGCGATTTGCAATCGTCACAAAAAGTACCTTCCGGGATAGGTTTCTCACAGCGTGCACACTTTAACGTCATATGTTTTCGTTAAAATGGTTGTTGATATATAAATTAATCGTTGTATTGTACCCTTTTAGGTGTTAGGTGTTAGGTGTTAGGTGTATTGTTCGAAGTCCTATGTCCTGAGTCCTTAACTATTTCCTACCATATCGTCCGAGGTCCTTTTCTTAACCGTACACCGGATTCAGGTGTCTGCGGCAACTTACTTCGTCAAGTTGCCTCGGCTTTGAAAATGCCCGAAGGGGAT
>CBDVCJ010000207.1:0-7394 GCA_965372445.1 uncultured Thermoplasmata archaeon
GAAAACATTAGTGGTGATGAAGATTTTGAGACTGTTTGGAAATACGTCAAACGAGCGGAAAACTTGGTTGAGCATGTAAAAATCCAGCATTATAAGAATTTAGCCGAGGACGCATTTTCGACGGCAGAGGCCAGCATCACCGACGCAAAAAAGTCAGGTGTAAAGATTACTGAAATTGAAAATATACTTTCAAATGCTCGAAACGCTATGGATACCGGTGATTATGAGGATGCGCTCGCGATCGCAGAAGAGTGTAGAGAAGCGGTAGTAAAAGCAGAAAAACATCATGAGGTTGCAAGTATTGTAGACAGCACAAAAGCGAAAGCAGAAGATATCAAGGCACAAGGTTTTGAGATAGAGGCTGTGGATAAAAAGCTTGAAGAGGCAACAGTTGCGTTAGAACATGAGGATTATGAACAAGTTATAAAGATCATCGATCGTGCTGATAAGCTCATCGACAAATCAATGATGCGGGTAGATGATAAGTTATTAGGTGAGATTGAGTCAGTAACTTCATTGATATCTGAGGTTAAAAAATCGGGTGTGGATACCGGAGACGCAGATGAATTATTGAAACAAGCGCGAACTTCATTGGATAATAAGGATCTTGAGGCTGCACAAAATTATATTGATAAAAGTCGCGATGCGGCAAGTGTATCGAAACAGGATTATGTACAGAGCATGGCAAGCAAGGCGATATCCTCATTAGAATCCTTGCTTGAGGATAGCCGCGAAGAAGAAGCCTCACTTGAGAATGCAAATGAATATATACAATTAGCAGAAGTTGCCTATTCCAACGGCGACTTTGAGCAGGCAGAAGAATATAGCAGAAAAGTCGAAGAAATAATGTCAAAAGTAAAAGAGGATGAAGATACAAAGGTACTAAGAGAAACCATCAAGTCAACAGAATTATTGCTTGAAGAGGCAAAATCATCAGGATCTGCAGATACAACCGAAGTCGAAGATTTTTTGAACCGTGCCAAAGCAGCGCTGGAGGGTAAAGAATATCGGAGTGCAGAGGAGATCGCAATGGAAGCGGAGACACTCGCGAAAAGTACGAGAGAATTGGTAGTAGCGACCCAGAAAGCCAAAGGCGAAGGAGAGGTATTTAAGGCACCTCCGGGCTCGCCGGAGGAGGCTTTGATTGTTGCATTAACCGGTAAAAAAGAGGTCAAGCCGACAGACGAGCATCTAACATCAATACGTGAAATGTTAGATAAGATGCGTGAACCTTACCGCGAGCAGATTGCGCAAAAGGATATATCAAATCTTGAAACTGAATTAGAGGATGCACGGAATGCGGATATGGATGTATCAGCAGTTGAGGAATATTTAGAACAAGCCAAAGCATGTATGGACGAAAATGATCTGACTGAGGCCGAGAAATTTATTGAAGAAGCGAAGTCGGCAATGCAAATTACCAAGGAAGAGCACAGGATGTTTATGATCTCAGAGACGGTCAAGTCAACGAACAAATTCATTGAAGAAGCCAAAGAATTAGGGGCAGATGTTACAAATGCAAAAGAACTTTTAGAACTTGCAGAATCAAGAGTCAATGTGGGCGACTTAGATACCGCTGAGGAATATCTATCAAATGCACTTAATACCGCGAAGGAAATAAAAACCGATTATCTAAAAAGAAAAGCAAACGAAGCAATTGAATTTGCGGGCATGGAACTTAAACATGCAAAGGATGAAAAGATGAGGGTAGGCGATGCCGAGAAATTATTCAAGCAAGCACAAGTGGTTTTTGAGGAAGAGGATTATGAAACTGCAACAAAATATGCAAACCATGCAAGAGATCTAATTGAAGAAGCAAAGGGTGAACATTCACTATTGACCATCAAGAACACAATAACGACCGCCCGAGCAAAATCAGATGAGATTAAAAAACTCGGAGCGGATGTAACAAAAGTAGAGGCGTTACTAGGCCAAGCGACTTTATCTTTAAATTCAAATGACTATCAGGCCGCAGAAGTTCAATCAAAAGAGGCAGAAGAGGTACTAGATCAAAATCGTCAACCTTATTTAAGCCGGATTATAACAACCTCGATTAATTCGGTTTGGGCCCAGATCGAAGAGGCTAAGAAATACAGTGCCGATAATGATGAGATCAGGCGCTCTGAGGAGTTATTTAATAGCGCAAAAAGTGCACTTGATAAAAAGGATTATAAAACCGTAGAAGAATATTTAAAGGAATCAGAGGAACTGGCAGTAAAATCCAAGGAAGAACATTATGGAAAATATCTGGAGAATGAAATTGAAAAAATTAAAACAAAGGTATTGGAGCTTAAAGGCATAGGTATTGATGTCGAAGAAATAGATAAATCGGTTTTAAAGATCGAAGCTGCTTTTGATAAAAAGGATTTTGCAAATATTGGAAATTTAATGAAATCGACGCGAGGGTTAATATCAAGTGTGGAACGAGTGAAATATTTAGAGAAGGCATCGGATGCAATTTCATTTTCCAAAGCATTAGTAAAATATATTAAACACAACATTAAAGGTATTGGAACTAAAATCAATAGCGCAGAAAGTTTTTTAAAACAAGCTGGTGATGCATTTAATCACAGTAATTATTTTGAAGCCGAGAAATTAGCGATAAACTGCAAGGAATCCGTTGAGCAGATCAAACATCCGAAGCTCGAACAATTCACCTTCGTTTTCAAGCAACTTCGTGCTGAGGAGATCATTGATGATACCCGGAATTTATTTAAGAGCATTAAAAAGATCGGTGTGGATCTCTCCGCGGCAGAAGAGAATTTTAAGAAAGGCGAGGAGCTCTTACATGATGGTGACGATGCAACCTATGATGAAGGTCGTGGATATCTAACCCAGGCTAAGATCTCTGCAAAGGATGTCGAGCGTGAATTCCACAGGAAAAATGCATCGAGCGCGATCTCGGCCGCACATTCATTGATAATAGATATCAAGAAATCAGGTGCGGATATCGTAGAGCCTAAAAAATTACTTGATCAAGGTAAAGCGGCATTTGAAGATGGAGAGTATAAGAAGAGCATTTTATTCGCAGGCAAAGCTAAATTAGCCGCAAAAAAATTCCAACAATGATAATTATTGATTTATAGATCCGTGGTAAGATTATTTCCTAAAGATACTCGATGCTATGATTTTTGTTTAAAAAAATGATGCTCGATCGTCAAACGAGTATCGAGTATCTGATTGAAGATTGTCTGACCACATTAAGATTGATTTTCCATAAATGAGGATGTATTAAAATAGAAATTCTCAGTTTTTTCGCCTAGATCGTTTCTTGATATTTATTGCACGGCTTTTACCGGGTTTGGACACCCTTTTGGACGGCGCATTAGGGTATTTTGTTTTAATCTCTTCAATTCTTTTTTTAAGATCTTCCTCTAACATATCTCCAATTAATTTATTGGAATGACGGTCCGTTTTTACTGCAATGGAGATTTTACCGGATAATGCTCTGGCGATCTTGCCACGTTGCCAATACGGTGCATTATGAATGGAAGGGTGCTGAAAGATTATGCCGTGTTTTGGCGGTTTACCACCCTCTTTTAAATGTCGGAACAGTGCCTTTTCGGCACCTAATAGCTGAACCGTGCTCGATGTGACTTTCGCCAAGCGATCCAAGCCGCCGGTGGCGGCCATTAATTTTGCGCCTATAATTGGCCCGGCGATCTGTGAAAGATTAGGTGCAACTTCGGTCATTCTGGATTTAATATAAGTCTCGAGCTGGGTTTTGGTTGCGTAAAGATTGTTAAGCGAATTTGCTAATACCATGATCGCCATTTTATCATCTGTTTCAAGAGGAGCCCCAAGAGATTCTTGAATTTTAGGGTCATCAATGTTAAGTGCTTCACCCGCAATGCTTTCGCGGTCGCCGAGCTCAGAGATCAATTCTACATACTTTTGCTCTTTTACCAATTTATTAAGCTCGGGCCAATGCATACCATACCATTCATGTAAACGTTCAGATAAAAGGTTCGAGGTTTTGGTGATCTCATTAATTGAATTTACGGCCTGGACTATATACTTATCACTACTGATCGCTTCACGGCTGCGCTCTTTCGCTAATTCAAGCATTGCATCATGGAATAATGAACGTTCGAAATCATAATCTTCGGGGTTTGGCTCAAACTCAATATCCAATATCTCTGGTGATCCCTCTGTAGAATTTATTTCTAATGGTATCAACCGCACTTCAGTTAAAACTAGATCATCAGAAGCTGAGATATCTCGAATTATCTCACGCTCTTCATCCAGGATCTTACCATCTCCAATTTGTTTTAACCTTTTCACCAGCTCTTGAGTTTTTTTTGGGAATAAAATATATTTCACCACCGCCTCATTTTCGATCAAAAAGGTCCCGAACCAAACTGTTTTGATGAACATTGTATCACAGCGGATAATTGGATATCTATTGTATATATGTTTCGTCGGATTGAATAGTGGCTTGGGCTTCGTTCACTGGTAAGCGGACTGGCGGTCTACCAGTCTACCAGTCTGCCGGTCTGCCAGTCGACCAGTCCGCCGATCTTTTAGACGGACGGGTAGACAGGTTGACCGGTTGACAGGTCGACCTTAAAAATATTCACCACCTATCCATTTTTTAGAATATGCCAGTAAAACTATTTATACAATAAATTACATATATATAATGTCCAAGTTATAAAAATCTGGGGAGGTTTGCAAACAAGGGATAAGTTTCAAGTCCATTTTTTATATTCAAGATGACATATAGACATTATTGTCTATGAGTTTGGGGTTTGCAGGTTTAGGAATCACCCCCCTTGCATACACACTGCAAACTCCAAACTGTACATTGAACCGTTTTTTTTAGTTAAAATTCAAGCTCACATAAAATTGATATCAGGTGGTAACGCGCCAAGTTTTTCCTGAAATTCTGAGAAGAAGGATTTATTTTTAAAAAAAATTAATATTATTCAATTTTATGTAATTTCATTAGAATATTATAAATATTGTAAAATCTATTTAGTTATAGCAATAATATTTTACCTTATTTGTAGATATTATTTGTCCCGAGGTGGGGGGCTATCCATGGGGGTAAAATCTATATTTGTCACTCTATGGAGATTAACAAATAATCCTCTTACACAGGGGGAGGAGGTGAACAAGAATGAGAAAAGTCAAAGCACTTGTTATGACTTTCTTAATGATAGCTGTGGTTTTCGCGACTTTAGCCGTAAATGCCGCCGCCGAAAATGATGAGTACTGTCCTGAATGTGGTGCTGAGGTCGATTATGGTCAGCCTAAATGTCTTGAATGTGGAAATATTTTAGAATGGGAAGAAGAGCTCGAAGCTATAGTGGATATAGACCCGGATACAATAAATCTTAAAAGTAATGGCAAATGGCTCACTGCGTACATAACACTCCCATTAGGTTATGACATTGAGGATATAGATCTAACGACGGTCGCACTATCAAACGGCGGTTTTGAAGTTGGCGGCGAATACGGCGAATTTCACACTGACTGTGCAGTAGTAAAATTCGACCGTCAGGAAGCTGAGGAGCATCTTTATGGTGCTGGTGCAAGCGTAATTTTTACCGTCACAGGAACACTAAATAGTGGTTTAATTTTTAGCGGCTCAGATCTTTGCACTATATTAAATGATGACGATGAAGAAAAACCTAAAAAGCGTGAGAAATGCCCGAAAACCTATAAAGAAGAACGCCGAACTAACGATTTGAAATGGGTTTATGTGGCAAACTCAGGCGGTGTAGATCCTGATTATAGCCCTTATGTAAAAATAATTTGGAAATTTAAACAGCAGCGAAAAAATGATGTCTATACCTGGAAATGCTCGAGGGATAAAGATCATCCGGGAGACTGTCATTGGCATAATGCACAAAAAACAGGGACGGTATGGAAAGATACCGGCGAGGAAAAGACCGTATATAGAATCTATCGGAGTCTACCAGGATGGGCAACTCAAGATGGCATTGATGAAATGGGAGAACGTATTGCTAGAGGATTAAAATGAACAAAAAATTATGACCGATTTACATAAACTTTATACCAACCGGCATATCTCCGATCTTTTCCTGGAACTTCTTCGGCCATTTCTCGAACTCCAGCCCTTTCTGGGCTAGGAACGCTGCGGTCCAGCGCTCGAGCCCGATCCCGGAGCACCCTGACCATAGCTCTGCTTTTTGGGCTTTTATGTTAAATGGTTTGATGAATTTATCGCCTAAAATACTCAGGTTTTGAAACTCCAGCCATTCACTATCCTCACGGCTGCCACGATACGGCAAATAAGCTTCGAAGTCGATCGTGCCTTTGATCTTCACGGATTTATCTTCTTTATCGACCTGTCCAGCCTGCTCAAGGTACCAGGGCGTCACCCATGCCATCCTCCATTCCAATTCTAGTATCTCGTTGAATACATATTTATAACGCTCGATCATTTTATCGCGGAGCTCGACCAATTGGTCTGGAGTGCCGATATAGGTTGGCTCAATGCGGTGGAACTCGTCCACACGTTCGATGCCGTGGCGCCCACCCGATTCGTAACGATTGGAATTCGCGGTGCGGTCATAAACTAATACCGGCAATGATTCGTCGGCAATTACCTTGCCTGTAAAAGACCAATAAATTACTGGGCACTGGGCATAACAAATACCGGCAGTTGGAGCTGATATCAGATCTTTTAGCTCGTCGGTTGGGACCTGACGTGTAATTTTTATCAAGTCTCGAAAACGTTCCCAGGCTTTGATATCGCGGGTCGCGGGTTCACAGACATAATATAATTCATTAGGTGAACCTTCAATATGGCCGGTTTTTAGCCAAATGTCAAAAGAAACGTGATGTGATTCTATTATCTCCTGAAATCCAAGCGGTTTTAAAATCTCATCCACTGCAATTTCCTTCATTGCATTTAAAACCGCGGCGGCCCGCGGTCTGAAGAACCATTTGCCTTTTTCAGGGCCCATTTTCAACCAATCCCGATTGATCATTTCTTCGGTCGGATCCTTTGTCCAGATTGGTTCGCGCAGCTCAGATTCCCACATGAGTTCCCACTGTTCCGATTTGCCTTCATAATATTGGTTCTCTATTTTCTCGTTTACTAATTTTATCATTCTATCTATATAATTATGCTGAAGAAAATCTTCACTGAGGTCTTTAAGGGTTAAGGTACAAATATTGGCATCGAAACTAATTTCAGAAACAAATGGAATTGTAACATCATCAACAGGATCTTTTTCGGTGGTGAACGTTATTATGTATTCATCTACAGAGGCAGTTCTGGCCCCAACCTTATGTTTTTTACCAAGCTCTTCTCCAATGCCTTTCTTGAGCCTGATCAATGCATCATGTGCACGTACATTTTGCCCGGAAGTGATATTAAGCGTAATTTTTTCGCCGTCTACAGACCACCCGGTAACATT
>CBDVCJ010000208.1:0-7222 GCA_965372445.1 uncultured Thermoplasmata archaeon
ATATGGTTATTATTGTTCACTGCGATCGTTGGCGGGCCAATACTATCTGAGGATTCACAGTATAATGCAATTACATTATACCTGTCACGACCGCTGCAGAGAGTTGATTACTTTATCGGCAAATATTTAACGCTCTTCTGTTTGATCGCACTTATTGCACTTTTACCCAATATTTTCATTGCAGCGTTCATTATTGGAATTTTTTATGATGCTTCACCTGGTGATTTTGATTTTTATACTTTTGCATATTCTTTAATTGGCATCGGCCTGTTAATGACGTTCGTGTTCACTAATATTGGATTGGCGTTCTCGGCCTCGACCAATAACCACAAGTATGCAAGCGGCGGGATATTCGCCTTCATATTTTTTTCCAATGTAATTTCATTAGCTTTATCAAACTTATATGATGATATTATATATTGCTCGATCTGGGTAAACCTAATGATAATTTTTTCTAAATGGAATGATGTTGGAAATAATGGATTCGTTGACGTTGATCACAACATATCATTAGCAATACTCATGATCATCTCGATGTTGTGTTTGTTATTTGTTTGGTTCAAAATTCAAAGGGCTGAGTTAAGTGAATAAATTAAAAGATACGACCGAGCGCCCCGCCAAGGTTGCGTCCCGCAATGCGCCGAAGTTACCTAGATCGGATACAATTATCAAATTATCAAGAGTCAGCAGGTGGTACGGCCAGGTCATTGGCTTGAACGATATCTCGCTCGAGATCAGGCGCGGCATCACGGGTTTGCTAGGACCGAACGGTGCGGGTAAATCGACAATGTTCAAGATCATCACAGGTCAGATCAAGCCCGGGCTCGGAAAGGTGAGAATATATGGTAAACGCGTCTGGAATAATTATATGCTCTGGGACAAAATGGGGTACTGCCCGGAATATGATAGTTTCTGGTCGGAACTTACAGGCTTTAAATTTATTAAATATCTGTCTGAATTACATGGTGCAACAGGTGCAAGCGCGCAGAAAATGACGGTGGATGTACTTAAGCAGGTCGGACTTGAACGCGAGTCCCGCAGGAAGATCAAAGGTTATAGTAAAGGCATGCGCCAGCGTCTAAAGGTCGCGCAGGCGCTGCTGCACGACCCTGAGATCTTGATCTTGGACGAGCCACTGAGTGGTACCGACCCGATCGCAAAATATTCATTAATAAACTTATTTCAGGAGCTGGAGGCCCAGGGTAAAACACTGGTGATCTCATCGCATGTACTGGAAGAGGTGGAAAGGATCACCGACAACATTTTACTGATCCATAAAGGTCGATTACTGGCGGAAGGTCGGATCCAGGAGATAAGAGACCTAATTGACAGGTATCCGCATAATATTTTCATCCAAACCTCAGATACCGCGAGCTTGGCACAGCGCTTGATACGTGAAGCTTTTGTGCTAGCCGTCGCCAAACAGGAATCTCCAAAGGGATTAATGGTGCAGACCCACCAGCCCGACATATTTTATTCTCAAATTGCCAAGATCATTCTGGAAGAGCAGGTTGAGATCTCGCAGATGACTTCCACGGATGATAACCTGGACGCGGTTTTCAGATATTTAGTTGAGTAAAAAAGATTTACAAAATAGTATTAAAAAATATGAGGCTAATAAATGCAGAGATTAAAAAAACGTAACTTCCAAACCATATTGAGAGTTGCCCTATCAATGACCATCGCCACGATGAGAAGGTTATTATTTTCAAAAAAGACAATAGGCATTATAGTTTTATGTCTGATACCGATAATTATTTTTAGCCTCTGGAGTTTTAATGTATTTCCAAGAGATGAAGATAAGCTCTATACCAATAATTGGAATATTATGCCCGACCTATCATTAAACGCTACCAATAATAATGTACGCGTTAGTATAGAATCGTGGAGTTTGGGGCAGGATGATTTTTATTTGAATGGTTCGACGTCGGGTCAAGTAGACCATTTAACAATAAAAATAGTATTATTTTTAACTAAAGGCTCTGAAATTATCCCGCCTGTGAACTTAACGAGAGGTTTTATTAATTCCACACCCAATGGTGCACTTCGGGGTCCAACCGAATTTGGTGGCGTGATTTTTGAAGGTAAGGGGTCGAGTGGAAAGGATGACTGGCGAACCTGGGGTCTATTTTATGAAAATATGGTGCCATTTTCAACACTTACGGGGGGCACCGGAGATTTTGACCAATTAACTGACGCTTTAGAGCAATATGGTGTCACAGCACCGCGAATTGGCATCTATGTCCGTGCGTTTAGTGATAATGCAACCACAGAAGAGCAATGGAATTATGATTATATGGAATTATATCTCAAATTTGAAGAAGACACCGTTAAAGTAGGTCAGGTAGGCAGAGATATCGATACGATCGAGCGTGAAGAAGATGGCTACAAGGTTTTCATGGAGGTTGCAACCGCATTATTCTTTTTGTTCATCATTCCCTTGATCGCAATATTATATGCAAGTTCGGCGGTTAGGGACGATATCGAAAACCACACGATCGTTTATTTGATCACCAGACCTGTTTCCAAGACCGAGATCATGTTATATAAATTCAAAGGCTATTTCATTTCGGCATGGATACCGATCGCAATTTCGCTTATAATTTCGTTCCTGATCGCAGCCTTAAAAGACGGCAACTCTATTCAACACCTGGATTATATCGGAACTTTATTGATCTTGATGAGCCTCAATTTATTAGCTTACGGCGCGATCTTCTTTTTGTTTGCATTGATCACTTCATACCCTATCGTGCTGAGTTTATTATATGTATTCTTCTGGGAGACCGTGGTAACGTCCTTACCTAATGTCATTAACCGTTTTTCAGTCACATTTCATATACAATCGATGGCGGATGATATGCTGGGTAACGCCGCGAATGTTAATGTATACGAACCGTTTGGTGTCACAAGTTCATTCATTATTTTGGTACTAATAATCGCTATATTTTTGATGTCGGCAATATTTATTTTTAATTACCGTGACTTTACCTAAGACAAAGGCCTTCTAGCTTCGAACATTTGGCCGTTGATAGATACTCGATAGTCAATACATTAAAATAACAACTATTCTTTTACCCCAGCCGTGATATAATGGGCAGATTAGACAAAGCCAAAAAAGTCATTGATTTCGATATTTCAGAGGCAAGTTCATTGGATGCACTTATTCAACAAATGCACGGCTCAGGCGGTTTCACCGCCAAAAAGGTCGCGGTTGGCGTCGATATTCTAGAAAACATGTCCAGATCTGAAGATTGTATAAATTTCCTGGCCTTCCCTGCAAACATCATTTCTACAGGTACACGCGGTATTATAAAAGAGCTCGTGAAAAATAAATTGGTGGATGTCATTATCACAACTTGCGGCACGCTCGACCACGATCTTGCCCGTATCTGGCGCGATTATTACCATGGCGAATTTGAGATGGATGACGTGGAATTACATAACGAAAATATCCACAGGTTGGGCAATATTTTAGTGCCCGCCGAAAGTTACGGTATAATTTTAGAGCAGCAAATGCAGCCTATCCTGGAGGAGATCTATTCCTCAAAATTAGCCCAGGGTGGCACATGTGAATTTTCGACCAAAGACCTAATTTGGGAATTTGGCAAAAAAATAGAGGATGAGAGCTCGATCATTTACTGGTGCACAAAAAATCAAATTCCAGTTTATGTACCTGGCATTACAGACGGGGCGTTTGGCTCACAGCTATGGATGTTCACCCAAAAACATAAGGATTTCAAGTTAGATCTATTTAAAGACGAGCAGGAATTATCTGATATCGTTTTCACCGCAAAAAAGACCGGTGCGTTGATCATTGGCGGCGGCATTTCGAAACACCATGTACTTTGGTGGAACCAATACCGAGAGGGGCTGGACTATTCGGTCTACATCACCACCGCCCAGGAGCACGACGGGTCGCTGTCCGGTGCAAGGTTGCGCGAAGCGATCTCGTGGGGCAAGCTGCAGACCAACGCCCAAGAGGTAACTATTGATGGCGATGCAACTGTGATCTTGCCGTTGATGATAGGGGCGTTGTTTGAACGGCTCAAGGTTCATGCTGAAGAATGAAGAGTGGAAATTTCTGTAATGATTTAATTGATATAAATCGGGAGTCTGTATAGTTGTGTGTTTGTGGCAACATTGTCACTAAGTGGGATTGTTAACTGTTTACCAAATTGCGTAGGATTGTCAAGTCATTCTCATAAGGCGTGGGACCTGAATGCTATTTTATTGATGCGTTTGAGTTCTTCTTCGTATGATTGTCAAGGTTATTGTTTATTTGAGCAACCAACGCCATTTATCGTTATAATAGCAATCCCACGCACCAATCAATAGACGTTGTATCCTACGCATTATGGCAACCTTAAATCAATCCCACGCCCTTTATCGTTGTATTGGCAATCCCACAAACACTCACAACTCCAGCGTGCCCTCCACTCACAACTAGAAAGGCTCCCGATGTTCCCGATATTAGTCATCACACATCGCCTTTTGTCTTCCCAAAGGCAATCTCGAAGCGCCGACCTTGTATTTCTATTCCTAATAAAAGTTTTATCTAATTTTAAAAATATAAAAAATTATTTAAATGAGTTATTTAATATAACGATTGTTAGGGGGAGTTTAATGACTGAATATTATAAAACTCTGAAGCATATAATAGAGGTAAATGTTTGTAAAATTACCTTAAATCGTCCAGACCAACGCAATTCATTGAACCTGGAAATGGTGCAAGAACTTAATGATGCTCTTGAAGAATGCAGTGAAAATAACGATATTAAGGCGATCGTAATTTCGGGCGAAGGTGATGCGTTCTGTTCCGGCGGGGACTTAAAAACTATGCGCGATTCCGGCGACATCTCGTATTTCTTGGATAAGATCTCAAAATCATTTCTGCAGCTGCTGTTCAAAATTCGCAACCTAAAAAAACCGGTAATTGCAGCCGTGAACGGCTCTGCAATGGGCGCGGGCTTCGGGTTGGTATTGGCTTGCGATATTAGGATCGGTGTGAAAGATGCAAAAATGAGCACCGGCTTTATTAATATCGGCGGCTCACCTGCAGCGGGAACGACCTATTTTTTGCCGAGGATGGTTGGATTTGCGAAGACCATGGAATTGATACTATTAGGAGATACATTTACGGCACAAGAAGCAAAAAGGATGGGTATTGTCAATAAGATCGTTGAAAATGTTGAAGAATTGAACCAAGAATCTATGAAGCTTGCCAAAAGACTTAGTGAAGGGCCAAGCGCCGCCATCGCAAAGGCGAAAATGCTACTTAATCAAAGTCTAGATACTGCATTGGTGCAGCAATTAGAGGCTGAAACTCTGAACTTGGTACTTTCCGGTAAAACCGAAGACCTTAAAGAAGGTTTAGATGCGTTCATTGAGAAACGTAAAACGGAGTTTAAAGGCAGGTAAAGGCACTCAGGTAAAATATTCAATCAATTGTCCATTTCAATTTTACCTTCGGTGTTTCGTGCTTCGCACTTCAACACTCAAGGCACATAGGCACAAAGCCCCCACCCCCCATTTTAAAATTAAACCTACACTTTATGCCTCTGGTCTCGATGTCCAAAGGACGAGAGACCTCGAGTAAAATAAGAATAATTGGATTGATAGCATATTTTACTCGTGTGCCTTTGTGCCTTCTATGAAAATGAGTTTTAGAACTGGGATTTTCAATCATATCCTGCTAAATATAATGCATAAGTCCCTAATATTCTGCCACCCACAGATAAAGATTCTGGAGTTACATAATCTGGAGTATCCATGTAAGTGTGATATTCCCACGAACCCGAGCCCCAGCAGCCTACAGCTTGATGACCATTATTGACGAATATCCATTGATCGCTACCTGCAGTTTTAAGGCTACTCCAAGTTATAGAAATTTCATATTTTTCAAGGTCAGATGAATCCTGCAATAATAACTTCTTAATTTTTTCTAAATGTCTCAAGGTCACATTACTGGTGGGGGTGATCGGAATGCGATTATCACGTTCTATGAACGCATGGCTCATATCAAAATTTATATACATTTTCACTTGCTCTTGAAATTCGTCCTTATGCGCGTTATAATAATCGATCGACCCGTACAACCCTTCCTCTTCGCCAGCAAAGGTACATAATCTTATCGTAGAATCGAGTTTACCTTTAAATTTACCAAACTGGCGTGCAAGTTCGACTATAGTTACGGTCCCAACAGTATTATCCACTGCACCAAGCCCATTATAAACTGTATCGTGATGTGCACCTAAAATTATCAGATCTTCAGGGTGCTTACTACCCATTAGATCGCCAACCACGACCCTTACAGGACGCTCTTCGATCGTTACGTCAAAATCAATTCGAAGTTTTATAGACGCGATCCTGCTATTGATCTCGTCGCCGAGTGTTTTCGATACCATAAAAAATGGTATATCGGGATAATTTGGGTCACCAACCCGTTCCGGTTTTGCGGTGGATTTGAAGATCGGGGGGTGGCCAATATTAGAACCCCATGCATCATTATGAAGTATTGCAGCTTCGGCGCCATATTCCCAAGCCTTGAAAAACAGGTCGGAGTTAGACGTATGGGGCTCTGAGCTCGTTCGAATTATTATGGCTTTGCCATCTGCATTTTCAAAACTTGCATTGTTGGTACCGTCGCCCACATTAACGACTTCGAGATCGTCCAGCCGCGAGCTCCAGCTGCGTGAACCGGAATAGCCCTGCAGCACAAAATCGATCTTATGTTCAAAGCTAACCGGCGACTCGCGCGGGTCCTGAATGAGACCGAGCGGGCCGGGCATGTAGGTTATTATCGACAGAGCTGCATTATTTACTTCAAACATGATTTCAGGGAATTCCTCGATGTGCACCTCTTCCAAACCCGCCTCTTCGAATTGGGAACGTATATATTCCGCGCCTTGACGCTCCGGCTCGGTACCGGTCATTCGCGGGCCAAAACCAGTGAGCGTCAATTCATCCTGGTACGCACGCTCGTAGTCGACGTCTATTAAATAATAATTTGGGCCGCTATCGGAATCCGTCAGAATATAACCCGTAGCAGCAGCGGCGAGTAAAAATATTACGACAATAACTGTAAGTTTCAACAGTGCTTTGCGTTCCATGGTCGGTTATCCCCTGATTCAAATAGCCTTTATTCTATAAAGTTGATTATATACTTTTGGGTTTATTGGGCTTTGTTTCTATGGATATGTTTGGCCGTATATTTTCAGGAGTC
>CBDVCJ010000209.1:0-7217 GCA_965372445.1 uncultured Thermoplasmata archaeon
TTATAATTAAAGCCGATTTTTAACAGAAGCTTAGTTTTATCAATATATATTTTCAAATATTTATATCTATCGTTTGTCAAAAGATTCCATATGGTGTAGATTGTAAGTCATAAACTTTCTGTGCGGTTTCATTTATACTTTATACCATATGTGTGATTTCCCAAAGCTGCATTATATGTCGAAACTTTGATGAAAAACGCTATTGGGTAATGCAATTAATAATCTAGATCAACTACTAATTTAAAATCATTACAAAACCGCTCTATTTTTTCTTTTCTGGTTTGTCTGATGGTTTTTTAGGTTTTTCTTTTGGTGTTTCTGGTTTATTATCTTCCGATTCTTTACTTTTTAATTCTTTGGGTTTACCTTTTTCTTTATCTCCTTTTATATCTTTCAGTTTATCTTTATCTTCTTTGTCCTTACCCGATTTTGCGATTGTTGGCTGGGGTTTCGGTTTTGATGCTAATTCATCTACCCTTTTTGCTAGCTCGGTTACTCTGGTATTGAAACCTCTGAATTCACTCATCATCATCGCTTTGGTATCTTCAAGTTCTCGAAAATTATTGCCTAATTTATTCAATTGGGAATCTTGATCGTTAATACTCTTTTCTATGTTCTTAAACTGGTCGCCAATATTCATTACCCTGTCCAATGAAAATTCCTGACTCTTGATCTTGGTCATTGCCTTAAAATTCTTGGCTTGATAGTCTGGTACATTCTCTATAAGTTTCGATAAGAGCTCTTCGAAGGTAGTATGAATCTGTTTGGCAGAGATCGATTTCTGTTTTATGTATTTACTCAGATTTTTTATTTTTAACTGTCCATCTTCAAATTTAAACAATTCACTACCACTTGTACGGAACCTAATTTCCTCCAAGGTTTTATTTATCGCAACCTCGGTGTCATGTACCCCTATGTCATGATTAATCCTTTCAATTACATCTTCAATAATAGTATCATAAACCAATTCTAAAATTTCAGGTGGTACTTTGCCGATATCCAGACTCTCTTCGTATCCAATATCCTCTAAAACCTCTGAGAGCTTAATATCGACTTTCTTAAGCTCCTTCTGAGTCGTGGTAATTAATCGTGTAAATTCCGTAAACTTTTCGTTTATGCTCGATAATTCCTTATTTTGTGCTATTAATTGCTTAACATATTCTTCATCTGCTTTTTCGCTCATTTTATTTTTAAGCGCTTTAAGTTCGTCCTCTAAACGCTCATAAATCTCATAAGAAACCCCAATCTCCGGCTCAGTCACCTGCTGGGATGATGGACTGCCGCTTATCTCAGCCCCCGGTCCCGGTCTTGCGGGTTTCAGGCTTGATATGCCTGGGGTTGGCATCGCGCCAAGATCCTGACGCTTCAAGGTTAGTTTCTCGGTCTCCATTCTAAAATGTTTACGCTCGTCTTCGATATCTTTCTCACGGACTTTCTGTTTCTTATATTCGGATTGCAATCTCGTTATCTCTTCTTGCAATTGCTTTTTCAATATTGCGAGCTCTGTATCCCCCGTTTCTGTTACACCACTGATATTTCCAACGCTCTCCTGGCCACCTGTATTATTCTCACCAAACTCCTCAGGTGTGCGTTCGGGATTATCTTTATTCTGGGATTTGGATTTTGGTCTCATTCAGTTTCTCACCTAAACTTATCGATTGTAAATTTAAAAATCTTATCATTTTATTTTCCCAACTTACGGTATGGATGTTTATCTTTTAATAATTTCTTATTAAAAATTGGAATGGCTAACTCCCAAAATCCAAATTCATTCAAGCCCCGGTACACTAACTTTTTAAACAAACGATTTTAATTTACGCTCGATCTCAGGTATCCAGGACTTACGACACTCTTCAGCCACTAACTCGCTTGTTACCGGCTGTATGTGATTGTCGATCACCTGTTCTAAAAAATCCATCCATAATCTTTCATTCATTGTGCCTGGTCGGGTGCCTAATTCATTAAAAGTTAGCGTTACTATCTCATTCACCTGACCTTTACTTACAACACTCTCAATCTTACTTTTTATATTGTCCAAAATCTCGATATTCTTTTTGTAATCTTTTGTATATGTAAACCTTTCTTTGAACAATAATCTACTCAAGCTCATTAATTCGGTGGAGATCTCTTCAGGATAATTTACAAGCTCGCTCTCTTTCATCGGTTTCAATTCAAATATGTGTTTAAGTACCGCACTTGCTTTAATTACCGCTTTCAACCTATCTTGAAGATCGGCAATTTCCACATCCGAAGCAACGATACATGCAATAAATGCATTATTACCCACCCCAGATAAAATTACCATCCCCTCTTCAAATTGTTGAAGTGAGATCTTCATATTTTCGGACCTTAATTGTGCACAGATATGTGGCAGCGTACCCCTAATTAAACTCAATAAATAATATTGACGCGTATTTAATATTGTCGGAATATATGATGAAAAAATTCTACCATCAACTCCCATAAATAGAATAATATCTATGTCTCCCTCTTCATGTAACCTTCTTAGTTCTATCTCTAATAAATGTCTTAAAAGACCAATGTCTTCGGCTTCTAAAGTCTTTTTCAATTGAATTTTCCTCCTAGCATATTAAGAAAATATCTGGATATTATTAAAAGGACTATTGAATCTACTTTGTTTTTAGATTATAGCTTTGTTTTTAGATTATAGGAATCAAATATAATATGTAGAACCTCTTCAGGTGAATAATCAAATCTCCAGGTAGCTTTCAAATGGTTTAATTTTGAAATGACAAAATCAGGAGCTTGAAGATTATTTGCGGTCTCTATTGCATCATCAAAGATCCTATCATAGTTCTCTTTGTCTTCTAATAATACCTTTTCTTCAATTGAGGTCTTTGCAACAACCCCGACACCCTCCGCAAAGATATACGGATATACACCCTCACCATGCGGGCTGCCGCGCATCTTGATGATCTGAAGTGTACGGTTAAATGCACCACCAATGGGGTGATAGTCCAAATGAATAACTCCATCCGCCAGATAAATTGGTAACAGTACATCTTCACCGATCGTCTCACCGGGTTTTGCATGCTCTTCGACCGTTGCCATTACCACCCCAAGTTGTTTTAAGGTACTGAACAACTTACCGATCAATTCACGCTGATCCTCTTTATCTTTTACTGCCCAGATCACAGGTGTCATTGGGTCTATTGCGACTCTGGTCCGGACATCATAATCAGCACGGGCTTTGACCAATTTTGGCAGTTCTTCATTTATCATTTCCTTGAAATTCTTACCTTTAAGATGTATGAAAAATAAATTCTTTTCATAATGCTCCGCCATATTAAAGCCCATTAATTCACCTTCACGGAGTATCTGTTCCGGGCTCTCCTCCATGGTTACATATAAGCCCTGCTCACCTTGATTTATACCATGAGTTAAAAACTGCATTGCAAATGTAGTTTTGCCGGTACCACTCGCACCTACAACTACGATCGCAGTTTTATCGCGAAAACCACCGTATAATATTCTATCTATTCCAAAAATTCCACTTTCGATCCTTGACATTGTTTTTGCTTTGTTGGCGGGTTTAGCCTTTATCGGTGTATCATCCGATGAATTTGTTTCATCAGTACCTTCCAAATCCATCCCTCCTTAAAAATATTTAATTTATTTGTTATCTCAATCTTCTAATTCATTTTCTTGAAGCTCCTCACTCAATAACTTCGCGAAACTCTTTTTATCCTTTGCACGCTCCTTCAAGTCAACAATTTCTTTATCATCTATCATCCAAGGCAATTCCTCTTCGTCTGCAACCACTACAAACGCCTCTGCAAACGACCGTGTCGCCGCTATCGTGCTCGTTAATTTCGACATCTCTTTCCACGGTGGCTCGAAAATCTGCTCGTCCTTCATTGGATTAGTTTCAATGAAACTAAAGAAGGTATTGCCGACTGAAGTTAAATTGAAATTGTTATCTAAAATTTGGTAAACTTGTAAGGTCTGAATTCTAAATTCTACTTCCTCAACAACCAAACCCATTTTATCACCAAGTTGCTTGATGAAAGTTCGGTAATCATCCATTACATTATCCCTAAGATCCGAAATTATCTCAGTATCGACCTCATCTAACGCAATTTTGTAAACCTGTAGCGGCTGGAGGCTAACTTTGAATTCACAGACATTATCGCCAGCATTGATACATTTTGATTCTTCGGTATCACACTCAATTTCCAAGTTCTGAGAAAAGAACCTGTAAAGCGCGTCGACCGTCGGGTTACAAACTTTCTTATTTTTTACATCTTTAAATATATTGCAAACTGGACAATCTTTAACTGTGAAGGTGTATTCAAATTGGCCGTAAAACGTTAATTCTAAATTGCCTAGACCCATTTCCTTGAATAGGTCATTTATGAATTGGGCCAAGGGTGTGTTTTTTATTTCTTCTACGCTCTGACCTTTCAGGAATTTACGCGTTTCGGCCCAGGGAACCTTTGAATTCTCGATCGCTGTGGAGATCTTGGTTTCCATCTCGGTAAGTTTAACAAAGTCACTCATAACCTCAGCAAATCCTTTACCTGCCCTGGAAATACCCTCAATTGGGATACCCTCAAATGGAAGTTCATCATCACTCATTACGAAACCTCTCTCAATTCTAAGATAGTTATGTGCAATTATTCAATTTTGTACTAAATTTACCTATATAAATATAATCTCGAAGTGCTCTTAAATGTGAGTAATTATCACAATATAACAATACATTGAATTCATCAAATTTTAATAATACTTTTTGTTTGTTACTCATGGAGACGATGTCATTTATATCTTCAATATTTAATTTATACCATCTATTCTCGTCACCGAATATTATCTGGTGCTCGAATAAATAAAGTTTTCCTTTGGCTTGCATCAATCCATCATAATTTGATTCTCCATATATGCCTTCAATGCAAAATTCAACATCGAAATTCATATTTTCTTTTTGTATCAAGTACACCTCTGTCAGTTATCTCACCATTCCATCAGTCATTAGCAATTCATTACTTAATATATAATATTTCTGGTGATTCTCTATAAAAACCAGATTATACGGATTGTAATAGCCTATTTCGTTCTAGCAGCAAGTTAATAAATTTCTCAGGCCCAAGCCCGAGAAAATATTCTAATTTATCCTGATCTTGAATATTCAAATGAAATAATGCTGATAATCTTCTTAAAAGTTGATTTTTATCCAGTTGCAGGGTACCCTCACGTTTCTTGGTCGAAACCTCAGTGCGTGCGGCCAATTGGTCTCGAAGCGCACCAAGTACCTCGCGCGGCGCGGCAATACTTACTGCCAATATATATGCTTCTTCATCGATTTCTACTCTATGCTCTATATTAAAATTGTAAAATGCCTTTAATACTTTTGTGAATTTTGTGGTTTTACCTCCTGAACGTTTATCTATTTCTGTTATTCCAGTTATATCATTCAATGATACTTGAGAACGTTGTTTTTCGCGATTAACAAACCATAGATTTTTATTTGTAAGATATAATAATCCAATGTCCCATTTAGTTTGATCCTGGGCGATCGCAATGCCAGTCCCAGTTGTATATTCCAATTGGATCTTTGCTATAAGCATCTCCTGCTCTTCCATAAATACACTCCTTGATGAATTGTTAGTCATACCTTCTTCTTCGCAATACTGAATTTGTTTCTTTATATCTAAAATTTACTATTAATGTTCTATTTAATCGTATTAATAAGCCAATAAATCTGATACCAAGAAAAATCCCCATCATAAACTTCATTAACAACAATTAATATTACCGATTCGAGTCAACTTTTTGAACTTTATGTAGAGCTCGACAAACCAAACGCATCAATTGAACGATCAATGTCGGTCGGAGCTAAAATAGCATTAATATTGAGAATAGGTGAACCACTATGAAATATACTGCACTTCATGATGTGCATTTATCTCTGAATGCAAAAATGATCGAATTTGTTGGATTCCATATGCCAATTCAATTTACAAGCATTATTGATGAACATTTAGCAGTCCGCAATTCAGCTGGACTATTTGACGTTTCACATATGGGTAATTTCGATATTTATGGGCCCGATTCAGCGGAATTTCTAAGCTATGTACTTTCAAATAATTATAAAACTTCAAAGCTCGGCGAACTAAAATATACACATATGTTAAATCCGGACGGTAAGATAATCGATGATATGATTGCTGCGCGACTTGAGGACGATAGGTTCGCTTGTGTGCCCAACGCCAGCATGATCCAACGCGACCTCGAGTGGTTTCAACAGCATATCGGTGATTATGACGTTACTATTGAGAACGTGTCCGATGATCATTCGATCCTCGCACTTCAAGGTCCAAAAGCCCAGGAGATCCTGCAGAAACTCACAACCCTGGATCTAAGTACAATCAATTTCTTCCAGTGTAAACAAATTGAAATCTTCGATATTCCTGAACAGGTTATGATTTGGCATAGTGGGTATACTGGCGAAGATGGATTCGAACTCATGCCTGAGAACAGATTCGCGGTCCAGATCTGGAATGCATTAATGGATGCGGGTCAGGAGTTCGGGATCAAACCCATTGGGTTAGGTGCACGAGATACACTACGCTTAGAGAAAGGGTTCTTACTATCAGGTCAGGACTTTCATGAAGACCGGACTTCAATAGAAACTAATTGGAGTTGTGATTGGGCTGTAAGTTGGGATCACGAATTTATTGGCAAAGCACCGATGGAAGCGCAAAAAGAAGCTGGTGATTATGAATTGTTCGTGGGTATCGAATTGATCGATATAGGCATTCCCAGGCGTGGGTATGATATATTGAAGGATAATACCAAAATTGGTACGGTAACTAGCGGCACAATGATCCCGGGTTTGAAGAAAGGGTTTGCGCTTGGATACGTTCCACAAGAATATTCAAAGTCCGGCACTGAACTCACGATCGATATCCGTGGACGCACGGCGAAAGGCAAGGTGGCGGATTTGCCGCAAATTTGAAAACTTTAAGCTATATGTTTGTGAAGTGGTAAGTGGTAAGATAAAGATTAATAGGAAGACGAGGGTCATTTTCTTCGAAAATACCCCTAGCTTTTCAGAAACCGAAGGATTCTGAAATGCGAGGCAATTTATATTAATAAATTGCCGCAGGTGTGTGTTTGAACTTCGTTCACCCTCACACCAGAGGTCAGAAGACAAGGGTCATTTTCTACGAAAATAACCCAGGCTTTTCAGAAAC
>CBDVCJ010000210.1:0-7210 GCA_965372445.1 uncultured Thermoplasmata archaeon
ATTTATGAGTGTTTGTAAGTAGATTTGATATTGTGGTTTCGATTTTCCTTTTTACCCACCACACCAATATTGACTTTCGCCTCTTGCATTTACTTAATCTACCTGAAATCCCGAATCCCGAATCTCGAATCTTTTTTCATCCTTCGTCGTTAACAGTTCCGGTAATATTTTTAATTATGCATGCTCGACCTTCAAGAATCTTGATTGGGCCGTTGCATTTTGGGCATGAAAACTTTGGAAATTTAAAATGTAATGTCGGGTCATTCGGGTCACCTTTGTTTTCATTAGGGAGCTCACCCGTATAGCCACAGGAACTACATTCAATTATGGGTGCTTTGGTTTCAATAATAAGTTCTGAATTGTTTAAAACCTCGTTATCTTGGGTGAGAATTTTGTAACCGAACCTCATCTGATCTTCACCCAGAAACATCAACTCACCAACCTCCAAATTTACCTTTTCTATACTTTTAAATTGATGTTTTTTTATCTCAGAATTTATTGCCGAGACTATTTCGGTCATTATAGAAAATTCATGCATTATTGGTTAGCTCCTATTTGGGGGTTTGAATGTATACGCAATCTTGTGATCTTTGTTTATTAAATTCAGCCATAAGTTTTCGTTTTCTGCCAATATCTTTTAAATAAACCTCAATTTTATTATCATCGATTTTTAATATATTATAACTGTTATTAATTCTGGCACGCAATTTCGTGGCGGATGTGGAGCCCGCATTTATAACTGCCATATTATTAATTAGCCACGAATAAGGTGTGTGCCTGTGACCACATAGCACAATATCAACATCGTTGTTGACTAAAGCGTCCAAAACAGTACCCCCATCGCCAATTGTTGCACGTTCCCTACCAGTATGTGGCACAGGTATCAAATGATGGTGCATTACAACTATTTTACGGTTGGTGGGCGGAGCTTGATCCAATTTTTCGATCAACCACCTAAGTTTGCCACGCCCGACACTGCCTTCATTTAGGTCCGGGACGGTCGTGTCAATACCGACAATACTGATGCCGGTTATATCAAGAGTTTTATTACCATATCCAAAATATTCTTCAAAATATTCATAACCTCTATATCTTGAATCATGATTGCCGGGGATGATAAATGTCTCAGCTTTGATCTTGGAAATATAACTACGGGCCATCTTATATTCAGTTTCAAAAGCATACATCGTTAAATCGCCAGTTACTATGACAATATCGGGTTTAAGTTTATTAATTTCTAGAATGCAAGAGCCAAGTTTATCAGCCTTAAAACCAGCTTTGCCGTGGCGAGTTTTGTTGCAATGAAGATCTGAGATATGGGCTATCGTTGTCATTAATTCAGCATATATAAAAACTATTCTTAAAGGTTTGGATATAATTAATCGGGAGTAACGGGAGTAACGGGAATAGCGAAACTAACAGTAAGATTATCTCAAGGCTTTCGATACTCCCGATACTCCCGACATTGGGCATAAAAAAATCATTCGGGTTCGAGGTCTAAAATTTGTTGAAACATTTCTAGAGTTTCATGTGCCTCTTTTTCATCCATGACTTGAATGGCAAACCCTGCATGTACAATGACATATTCACCAATTTTAGCATCGACCAATGAAATGTTGGCCTCTCTTGTTACCCCACCGAAATCGACTTTGGCTACATCACCGTCGATCTCCAGAACCTTTGCAGGTATTGCAAGACACATGGCGGGATGGATAGAGAGACTATTATTTATTCATTGCGGTTAGATTGTCAAATTATCAAAAGTCATTTCTCGGGAATGGGGACAGATTCTATATAATGATTCTTGCAGCAACTTGCTTCGCCAAGTTGCTTCTGCTTTGAAGAATCCTTCGGTTTCTTCAAAGATGGGGAATGGGGATTCGGCCACCCCCCACCCCGATTTCAACCGCAGAGTGCACTGAATACGCTGAATTATTTATAATTGGTATAGAGATTGGAGATTCAAGATTGGAGATTCAGGATGATAATATCTTGAATCTAAAATCTTCAAATATATTCAGTGGTCTCAGCGAACTCAGCGGTTTTCGGTTTAGCATATGGTGCGGTTTGCGGTCGAATCCCGAATCCCGAGTCCCGATTAGTTATCTGTTCAATAAATGCCCAACAATAACGTTCTGGCCAACCGAGATCCCACCGTCGCCGTTTGGTACCCTGTTGTGGGTTAGAAAAGTCAACCCTGAGTCCTCAACAAATTGTTTCACCATATTCATAATCGGTAAATTATATGAAACCCCGCCAGTGAACCCGATATATTTGACTCCTTTCTCATTTGCAGCTTCGATCCCAACGTTCACAAAATTCTTCATTAAACAATACACAAAGGAATAAGCTAGATCAGCTTTGGATCTATCAGCCAATTCAATATTTTTGCTCTGTTCATGCAATTGTTCGAATAATGGTAGAGTTCGAACGATCTTTCTATCCTTATTCTGAATTTCAGTTGTGAAGTCATATTTTAGTTCACCCTTTGCAAGATATCTTTCAGTTCGCATTGCAGGTTCGCCATCGTAAGTGCGGGCGGGCGAGATTTCAATAAAACAAGCTAGTGCATCGAGAATCCGCCCTAAACTGCATGCTCGGGGACTTGATGGGAGAAGCTTGGATAGTATTTCATTGGTCTTTTCATCAAAATAGGAACGACTAAGGTCGGAGATACCAAGCTGTTCAAATATGCCAAACACCAATCGCTTAGGATCTTTGGTGGCTGCGTCACCGCCAATTAACGGCATTTCTTCGAACGAGCCTAACCGTTCATACGCAGTCAATTCAGTATATAGTACTTCGCCACCCCATACAACGCCGTCAGGCCCGTACCCCGCGCCATCACAGGTTAGCGCGAGTATTGGATCCTGGATGCCCGCATCCAGCATAAGAGACGTGGCATGTGACCAGTGATGCTGGACATCGTATAGGTCGACACCATATTTTTCGGATAGCTCTTTTCCAAACCCTCTGGATGGATATTGGGGATGGAGGTCGATACCGACAGCATCGATCTTTTCTACACCTAAAAGTTCAATTAAATATTCAGTTCCCGACCTTAAAAATTGTAAAGTATTGTAATAATTTATATTTCCAATATATTGGCTTGTGAATAACTGGTTACCACGGGAAATGCTAGAAGTTACATTACGTTCTGCCCCGATTGTTATTATATTAGTATCATAATCAATAACTATAGAATCTGGAATGTACCCTCGAGATTTGCGAATAAAAAGGATCTGATCCTTGAACGGTATTAATAGCGAGTCATCGACGCGGTTGATTATTCTGCGGTTATGTAACAAATACGCATCAAGCCCTAATTTTAAGGCATCGTTGTTATCAATAATCAAAGGTTCACCTGCAGGGTTGGCAGATGTCATTACCAACGCATCATCTTTAAGATACTGGAATAATAGATACTGGATGCCGCTGTAGGGTAAATATAGCCCAATATTATTTAACCCAGGGGAAACTAACTCTAAACAACTTTGGAGTTCTTCGTCAAGGTCTGACGTCTCTTTTTTCATCACCAGGGTTATAGGTCGCTGAGGTGATTGAAGATGATGTTGGGATTCATGGTCCAATATAGCATATTTTTCTGCCGTCTGCAGATCTTTGACCATTACAGCGAACGGTTTGGCAGGTCGTTTATACCAATCTCTTAATCGCCCGATCTCGGATAATTTGCATACAATGTGCATCCCACCCCAGCTTTTTACGATCCCTAAAGCACCTTCATCCAATAATTTGGCAAAATCCTGGATTGGCAACCCTGTATCGACTTTTTCACCGTCACGGTTGTACAATGTATAAAAAGGTCCATCGTCGGGACAGGAGATCGTCTGGGCGTGATGACGACGGTCCATGGGACTAGAATATTCACTGGTACAGGTTTGACATAGTTCAAACTCGTTCATTGAAGTGTTGACCCTATCATACGGCACATCTGAGATCAACGAAAACCTCGCACCGCAATTCGTGCAGTTGGTAAAGGGATAAGAGAAACGACGGTCCTTCTCGTCAAAGAGCTCTTGTAAACAATCATCACATAATGCCGTATCTGCAGGGATGGATGATGACCTGGCACCTTTTTCACTATGAAGGATAGTAAAATCGTCGTAACCTTTATGACAATCAGATACAATTGATTCGATCTTATCGATCCGGGCTAACGGGGGAAGCTCTTGTTTCAATAACTTAATGAATTCTTGAGGATCTTTATCGATACAAACCTCGACATTTGACCCGTTATTACGCACATAGCCGTTACATTCCAAAGATTTGGCGACCTTATATACTGTTGGTCGAAACCCAACACCTTGTACAACGCCATAAATAAATAATTGCATGATGGCTCAGAGCTCCATACTCTCAATCAACTCCTCAAGCCCCTCGCCGTGTTTTGCATCCGTAAGTATTACCTTGGTATGCGGAGCAATTTTCTTGGCGTCTGCGATTATTATATCAGGGTCGACCTCGACTATTTCACTCAGATCGATCTTGTTTATCACAATTATATCACTCAACCCAAAGATAATTGGGTGTTTACGCACCATATCGTCTCCCTCGGTCACAGAAATTATCACAATACGTGTATGTGTACCCAACGGAAAATCGGATGGACATACAAGATTTCCAACATTCTCAATAAATAATACATCTATTTGATGAAGGTCGATATTTTCAATAGCATGTTCGATCCCATGGGCATTGAGGTGACAATCCTTGCCGGTATTGATATTCACCACCGGAATATCATGGGCTTTGTAGCGCCGATAATCATCTTCGCCAGACACGTCGCCGGCAATTGCACAACAATTAATATTGCGGGCTTTCAAAATATCAATGACATTTTCAACGAGCAAAGTTTTACCAGAACCTATAGAACCCATAACGTCAATGGCTTTTACATTATTTTTATCGAAAAGCTGACGAATATCATCCGCAAGTTTCTTATTGGCGTCAAGAATATCTATACCGAGTTCGACACTAGTGACATCGTGCATAATTATACCCCTGAGATTGGTTTTGGTGGGAGTGGTGAGATAAAAATACTACTATTAAAATATTCCACCCCCTTTAGGTGTTAGGATTTAGGTTATAGGTTATAGGAGTTAGGTGATAAGGACTGCTGTCCTACGTCCTTAGTTCGTTGTCCTGAGTCCGTTCCCGGCTCACTTGCTCCCGAGGTAGGACGGAGGACACAGGACTCAGAGCCCTACCGCCTATATCCTACCACCTAATACCTATTTTAAAAACATTTCTTGCCAATCTTAGGCAGACCTTTATCATTCTTAGGGTCCTCTAATACTTGCTCATATAACTTCAGGTATTTATCTACCATATCACCCCAATCATATTCGTCAACCATTAGTTTACGCGCATTTTTACTCATTTCATTACGGAGCTCGGGACTTTTTAAGATCTTCACCATTCTATTCGCCATACCCTCGACATCCCCAACCTCAACCAGATACCCGGTCTCGTCATCTTTGACAAATTCGGGTATCCCGCCCGCCCTCGACGATACAACAGGCAACCCAGACGCTAAAGCTTCCTGGGGCGTCATTCCAAACCCTTCCCAATATGAATGCATCACAAAAAAATCGCAGCTTGCATAAAATTTCACGAGATCGTCAAAGGTCACAGTCCCTATGAAAATCACGTCTTTTTCCAGCTTTAATTTACGGGTTAGTTTGTGTAATTTAGTATTTAACGGTCCTGTTCCAACAATTAAAAGTTTGACTTTAGGATAGCGGTCCAAGACTTTTCGGAACGACATCAATACCTCTTTAACACCTTTACGAGCAGCAAGCCGACCTACATGGAGAATTACTTGATGATCTTCCGGAATATTATATTTGGATTTATAAGTCGGATCGGCATTCTCAGGTCCAAAGGTTTCAGTATCCACACCGTGGTGGATCCGTTCAATTCGCTCAAATTGGTTCTTCACGCCGCGTTGACTTACATCACGGCATTCACTTTTCGCACCGATAACTACGGCATTCGAGTATTGAATTGCATAATCTTCATATTTATCCAGGAACGGTGAAAACCATTTTATCGCTAGATCATTGATGCTTTCGAGATTGGTGGATAGGTTGCGATACTGGACTGTCGAGCGTTCACCGATCCAGGTGCCATGAAGTGTTGAAACTATCGGGATTTTGATCATATCATAATGTTTCAATTTTAGTAACGCCATGTTACTCTGTACTTGAAGGATATCAAACTCGCGTTCTTTCTGTAAAAAAGCTTCAACTGCATGTTTGCCAAATGAAGTTGTAAAAAAAACCGGGATCTTCAACCACGGCACATAATGGATCTTGAGATTTTTATGGTGGTCGGTGAATTTTTTTGACTGGTCACGAGTATAAATGTGAACCTCATGACCTTTTTTTGCCATGATATTTGCATGGAAGAACGAATAATTGCCTACCCCACCCCATTTAGGTGGAAATTCAGAGGTGATCATCGCAACCTTCAAAATATTCACGTCCTTGTGCGGATTATACAATTGAAATTGTTATGCCGTTAGGATTACCGAAGATAATAATATATTTGTTTATATTCTTTATGTATCCCGAAAATATTTATTATCAAGTAAAGGTTTAATATCTATAATATTATTAACTAACCTTATCAGCAGGAGGAATTTAAGTGACGATCATAACCACAAACCCAATGGATGTATTGATAAAATTAAAAGGCGACCGCGAACTTACCCAAGATGAGATGTTTAAACTCGCCCATCACATTGACGCTTACGAGATCGAGAAAGGTGAGAGGGAATCGATAGTGATCGATATCAAACGTTTAACCAAGAGCGGAATTATTCATATTTACATAACTCCAAGAGGCGGGGGCTTGACCTACGAAAATATTTCCGAGCATATAAAATCAATTATGGAGTTCGCGACCCAAAAAGCGGGCTTAGAAAGTTTCAAATGGGAGATCGAAGAACTTCTATCTGATCTAGAATCTCCGGGTACGCCCAGCTATGTTTCGGGCAATATTCACTCATATGTAAAATAAAAATGGTTTTTCTCATAATTTAGGAGTTAGGGAACATATTTGATGTCTTCTTTTTTTTAACATTTAAGTTTTCGGTTTGTAGTGGCAAATACTATATCCCAAATCTAAAAAAAGGTTACGAAGTGCGTTTTTTTATATTGGATTGAATTTAACAACCGCAGAGACT
>CBDVCJ010000211.1:0-7156 GCA_965372445.1 uncultured Thermoplasmata archaeon
CAAATAATCAGGCTCCCGGATTCCCGATAGTTGCCAAAGAACTTTCGCCTATCGCTTTGAGAATGCTCGCAGGGGATTATCAAAGCGGAGGTGACTTGCGTTACTAAAGTAACTATATATTCGGAACTTTATTCATTTGATTGAATATTTGAATTCTTCCGAATATTTGGTCACTTTGCTATAGCAAGTTACCGCATTTGGTAATAAATGAACATCCGTCTATCGCCTATTGCCTTTCCGTAGGCTAACTTCAATCTCTAATCTCTAATCGAAGTACGCAATATAAATAATCTTACCTCATCAATTCTGTCAAATAAACGAAACTTTTATATTCCTAGAGATTCAATCATAATATTGCCCTAGTTCGAAGACTTTAGTGATTAATTACATATTGGTGAGCTATAGCTGCAAAGCTAGGGCGACATGGGTATCGAACGGGTTCCTGAATGATCTATAGATGAGTCATCAAGAAATGATTTACAGGGCAACCACGATACCGCACATCAACTCCCCCAGTAGGGTCAGTCTATTGAGCTTGTGCACTTGAGTACAAACAATGAACTTAGCTGTTAATGCTGGGGGACACTTCCTTTTTTTGGCATTTCTAGATGTCGGGGCTCGAATTTAAAGTCAACCAGTCGAGCTGACAGACAGGCAGACCGGTAGACCGGTAGACAGGAAGACAGGCAGACTGGATAACTGTCCGACATTATATTCGTTTAACGATTCCTGATTAATGGCGATAAAAATAATGGAAAGATATTAATACGATATTTCTAATATCTAAAATCCCGTTCTATTTGGGGGGACGAGTATGGAAATTGATATGGATCAAGAAAAGGTAAGAGTTGATGATAGATGGTATTCTGTCAAAGAATTAAAATCACTCATCAAAGAAAAGGTAGACTCAGAAGATTACGATATTCAAAGATATTCAGATGCAATGAAGGAATTGAAACGCGAACTAGAAGCCGAAAAGTCAGTCACCATCAAGCTCCCAGGAAATATTTTTAGCAGATATGGAAAAATGGCTACTGAGGCCTCAAAATCAGTCGAGGATTTTTTAAGTGCTTCCTTAATCGATCATCTTGAATGCAAGGGCGTAGCCGTTGCCAAGCCAGTCGAGGACGAGAAAGAACCCGAGGAAGAAAAGGAAGAAGAGGACGAAGAGGACGAAGAGGAAGAAGAGATAGAATTTGAAATTGATGAAGAGGATGAAGACGAGGATGAAGACGAGGATGAAGACGAAGATGAAGACGAAGATGAAGATAAGGAGCCACTCAAGGAGATCACCTGTCCTCGTTGTAAAGGTAAGGTTCCAATTTATACCGATGAAAGACCTCTGGATATTGAATGTCCTAGCTGTGGCAAGAAAGGTAACCTTAAGAAATAACAATATTGCCGAAATAGATCACAGATCAAATCTTAGCCTCATTTGTTCAATTAACATAAACTAAAGATAGTTCTAAACTTTTTTAAACCCTAACTGGTAAAGTGATCTAGGATTAATCAGAACTTTAAACTTCAGAACTAAAATACTTAATTATCAAATGAAATGCCGGCTAGGGTTTTCGTATCTTCGACACCCTCGATTTTTCGGATTTGTTCGATAACAATATTTCCAAGTTCATTGTAATCGTCAATTTCAATTTTTACTAAAAGGTCGTGTTCGCCGAATAAAGGGTGAACTTCTACTATATTCGCCACTCTTCTTAACTCGTTATACACCTGGTGTTCAGAGCCTGGTGATGTATTGATCAATACATACCCTACAACCATTCAATCACCTATGGGAGACTGGGATAATTGATTGAATATTTATTTCTTTTGGTTGTTATTTGATCAAGAATAATTATGAAGAATGATATGTTCTTAGAAACACTTATAATTTCAAAGTGCTTATCCCATCCAAGAGGTGAAATAATGGCAATTGGTTTTGTATTGATTAGTACTGCCCCTGCAAAAGAACATGATGTATATAATATCCTTAAAGATGTACCAGAAATTGTTGAGCTGCATCCTCTGTTTGGCGAGTACGATTTGATCGCGAAGATCGAAGCTGATAATTTCAATAAGTTAGGTCAAATTGTTGTCGACCATATCAGAACCGTTAAAGGTGTGATTGATACCAAGACCTTAACAGGTATAAAATTCTAGTTATGTCTGTACTCCCTACACAATTTTAATTTGAAAATTATAGCAATAACTTCACTTTATTAATGGGATAAATATTATATATGACAATGACATTACATACTTAAACTTCTATAAATTCGATTAATAACCTATCATAAATAGGAGGCAAAAATCGATGAGAATTATATTCAAAAAGTTTTTTGGATTATTGACGGTAATGCTGTTCTTAACTATAACCCTGGCTTGTTTCAGTGCAACCGCCACTGATAATGATAATGATGGCTTAGATGACGATTGGGAAGCCGCTAATGGTTATGATAATACAACTGCTAATAACGTACGAGTTGATGCTGGCTATAAAGTCGTTGTTTATGAAGATAAGGACGAATGGGAGCGCGAAGAAAAGGAAGATGATCTGTTAAATATTCTATTGTTCGTATTAATTTTATCGTTTGGTATTTTTTCATTATTAGCAGGCGTATTCACAGCCTACTTCGGTGCCGGTAAAAGCCGCGCCATTGGTGGCGTGCTTTTAGTGATCGGCATTGTTATCATCTTGATCTGGTTATATTTTGGTATAATGCAAGATTACCCGGATGATACTTTATTAGGGGTAATTCACTGGGACGCCGCGAAAACGCTCGAAGCTTTCATTACAGTTCTCGGTGCAATAATTGGGGCACTAGTGGCTGTTGGTGTATTCTTACTCGCAATTATGAAATCCTAATTCGGGCTTCATAACACGGTAACGAGATTTTATATTTTTTATCGTTTGTAGTTTGTGGGTTTTAGTTTGTAGTTATACTGATAATTTCAAACCGTAAACTCTAAACTGCAAACCTTATTAAATAAATTGCACATTATGTACTTTTTGTATCATCTACGACAAAAAATTCGCAGGATCATTTTGTTTAATATGGGTTTATCAAATCCAAAATCCAAAACCCCAACTTTGAAAAAGCCGAAGGATTTTTCAATCGAAAACCATAACAATGATTTTGGCGGTAATTTACGATGTAAATTACCTTGCATTGAAAATCCCCTTCGGGCATTTTCAAAGCCGAGGCAACTTGGCTTTAGCAAGTTGCCGTAGCCCAAAACAAATCCAAAATCCCAAACCCAAATGGCCTACAGACTAGCACCGGTTTTTACGAACCCCTCCTGGTCGGCTTTGTCTTGGTACATTTTTTTTATCGGCAAAATCGCGCCGGTGTGGCGATATAATCCCGAACACAGAAAGCGAAGTGAAAAAAACCATGCCGCCTAACGCGCTGTTAGCGGGTTGGGATTTTGGGTTTAAAAAATTGTTTAGAGTTTAGTATTTCGTATTTCGGATTTTATATAATGATAAACTATCTAAACCACTGACTTAGAAGTTGAACCTGTAATAAAAAATGTTTATTTTTTAAGTTCGCCCAGTGAAGTCACACGCTCCGCAAATGCATTATGCTTGTGTATGGATTCTTGGCTTTCCGAGCGAACGGTCACCACGACCTCATCCGGTAGATCGGAATACTTATCTAATATCTTTTTAAGAATATCGCGCACCACATCTTCCACAAATTTAGGATTCTCATGTGCATTATAAACGATCTGCCCCTCATCCTGGCGTTTAAGGATCTCATAGGTGGGTGAACTGAACGAGGTTTCGACAATTTCGATCAGATCATCAGCTTCGATGACATATTTGCTTGGTACCTCGATCATTAGTGATGTTACATTTCGCTGGTTATGCGTCACCACCGGAAGTTCCCCCAATTCTTGTTTTATTCCCGGGTGGTCTGCCTCCATGATCTCGCGGGTGGTCTCCATTGCGCAAGGGCAAGCCGTCATCCCCACGACCTCGACCCCGATCATTTTCTTGTGTAAATTCGTATCTCGATCCGATATCGCTCTCGCAATTAATTTGTAACGCTCTAAGCTTTTAATGCCAGACGGTGTCGAGCGCTCCAAAAAATAGTCGGCTGAAAGCATGACCTCGGAATAATTCGCATATTCATGTCGCTCCAGTAATTTCTTCGATATATCCTCAGATAGCGCTTCGAGTGATTCTACGGGTTCTCTTACACTTTGATCGACTATTTCGGTGATGATCTCTACATTGCGCGATAAATGCGAGCCTTTTTGAGTTGCCGGGAGGTTAACAAACACATCGATATCTGTGGTCAAAGTTATTGCTCGTGCCGGGCGTTTGACATTGATCGGTTTCTTCACGCCGATTATGCCAACTCGCGTCAGCTTGAAATTATTCGTCAATTTCTGCGATTGGACATCTTGACAGGGTATTTTATCACCAACTTTATTTCTTAGATTTTATGTCAAAGTTCTTTTAACGGGAAATGGGAAACGGGAAACGATACACTCCACCCCAGTCTTTAAACGCGAAAGCGCGAAAACAGCGAAACAATGAACCGCTGAATGCGCTGAAGAACCAATTGAGGGGGTGTAGCGGGTCGGGTGTAGGGTGTATTGAAACGTCCCGACACCCTCTCAATTAATTAATAATTCAGCGTCCTCAGCGGTTGAGTAATTTTAATATATTAGTTTCGTGTTCTTCGCGTCCTTTGTGTTAATAAATCGGGGGTGGGGGTGGTCGATTCCCTATTCCCGTAATTTACTTTCGACCTAGTTTAAAGGTCATATGGTCATTTGCTCATTATCATGTGAATAGATATATTCGCCTTCAATTTCACGGATCTTATCTATTGCTTCTAAGGCTTCGACTGGATTATACAATACACCAACGATATTTCTATCTTCCAAATTCTCTTTTAACGGTGCGACATCACCACAATAAATATATCTTTTTCCTTTATAATTCTCGACCAATATACTCTGATGACCCGGGGTATGGCCCGTTGTGGGTATGATCTTCACGCCCGGAACCGGTTCCAATTCGCCCGAGATAATGGTATATTTGCCAATATCAAATAGCAATTTCATATATGCCCCTTTTTGGAATCGATGTGGATTATGTGCATATTCTAGCTCGGTCTGCTGTATATAAAATTTTGCATTTTTAAAAAGTATGTTGTTACCGCAATGGTCGAAATGTAAATGCGTATTTATTACCATAGTGATATCTTGAGGTTTCAAACCTTCATCTGCCAATGACATTTCCAAAGTTGTTTCGCGGTTGATGGTGTAATATTTCCGATATTTTTCCGGGATCTCGCCGATGCCGGTATCTACCAATATCCGTTCATTTTCGGATATGATCAATAATGGCTTTAGGGCCGCCATATATTGCTCGCCATAATATTTTGCCTTTCCATATACAAGCAACCCCTTATCGATCCCAAAATAACCGTCCGATAATAGTTTGAGTGTCTCGATCGCCATTTAGTCCTCACCTCTATTTGTATCTGCTCTGGCCAAGGTGCGTTTAAGTTTTCGTGCTGCAAAGTCGATTGCCATACTGAGCATGTCATACATTTCCGAGACCGGTGGCGAATATGCAAGTTCGGTCTTACCTAATTCTGTTACTGTTGTACCTGCTTGGATTGCGAGCGCGATGAGGTTGATGCGCCAGGCTGCGCCCTGCTCTCCAATGGCTTGGCCACCCAATAATTTGCCAGAATTTCCATCTACGATTAGTTTGACCGTGATCTCGGTCGAGTTTGGCATATATTCGGGTTTGATCATACCCTTAATTTTCGAATTTATTACCTGATAACCGCTCGATCTCGCAAACTCGCTATTGAATCCCGTAGCTGCAACTTCAAGCTTACCGATCTTCGAGACGAAAGTGCCCAAGGTGCCGCGATAGGTTTCAGATGCGCCTGCGGCGTTCGCACCTGCGACCATACCTTGTAAATACGCCGAGGTGGCCAACTGGGCCCCAAACGGCTTTTGGTTAATGAGGTTATAACTGTCAATACAATCCCCGATCGCATAAATAGTTGGATGATTTGTTTCTAACCTTTCATTGATCTTGATACCGTTATTTTGAATCTCAATACCTGCCTGCTCTGCTATTTCGATATTAGGGCGGACCCCAACGGCCATAACGACCAGATCCGTCGGGATAATTTCGCCGGCAATCTCAACTGATTCTACCCAATCGGTTCCATTGATCTTATCGAGCCCTTTTCCAAACAGGGTCCGGAAACCTAGTTCATTTAAATGGTCCTCGATGAGCTGTCCCATATCCGGATCTAATGTGCGGGGCAAGACAGGCGGTGTTCTTTTGGTTATCGTAACATCAAGCCCAAGATTTTTCAAAGCCACCGCAATCTCCAGCCCGATCCCACCGCCGCCGACTAACACCGCCGATTTAGAACTCTTAGCATGCTTTTGAAGCGCGCTCGAATTTTCGATAGTGGAGACCACGAACACGCCTTTACCCACCAGTTCCCGGGCGCCGGGCACGGGTAAGATTATCGGTTCGGCGCCAAGTGCAAGAATTAATGAATCGTAATCCAACTCCACAATTTCAGTAGTTTCCAAATTCTTAACTTTAACTTTTTTATTATTCGGGTCTATTGCAAGTGCTTCATGATTTGTCAGTTTCCTCATCCTTTTTAAATGGCCGGGTACCGCAAACTTCAATTTCTCAAAATCATCCACTACTCCTTCGATAGCGAACGGTAGCGAACAGGGTGAGAACATATCGTAGCTCCGTTTCTCGACAATTGTGACCTCGACCTTTTTCGAGGTGGCCATTGCCGATTTGGCGGCGTAAAGCCCACCCGAGCCCAGGCCGATGATGACGATCTTTGGCGGTGCCTCTTCCGAACTCATGATTTCACCAATATATTAAAAGGGTAATTTAGTGAAGTTATAAATATTTTCTTAATTTTTCAATAGATTAGGTAATTTGATAATAGAGTTGTGAGTAGTTAGGACGCTTTGGTTAACTATGCTAAAGGTCGCTGGCGTTGTGAGTTTAGGTCCTATGTCCTGTGTCCGCAGTCCTGCGTCCCCTTTTAGGTGGTAGGTGATAGGTAGTAGGGACGGTTGTCTTGCGTCCAGAGCCCGAACTTTTAAAATTCCAAAGGAATTTTCAATCGAAAACCAT
>CBDVCJ010000212.1:0-7133 GCA_965372445.1 uncultured Thermoplasmata archaeon
AACGTACCCAAGGTAAATCAACCACCAGTGGCAAATGCCGGTCCGGTCCAGAATGTTACTGCGGGTCAAATTGTATATTTTGACGGAAGCGCCTCGTATGATCCCGATGGTGATCCTCTGACTTATAAATGGGATTTTGGTGATGGAAGCTCAACAGGCTGGCAAAATGATTGTAACACCTCTCATTCATATGATTTATCAGGAAATGATACCGTAACACTTACAGTTAGTGATGGAAAATATACAGATTCAAATATTCGCATTGTCCAGGTATTAAGTAAGGGTGAAACTAGTCCACAACTCGCAAATTCTCCCTGGCCTTGTTTTAGAGGAAATGCACAACATACAAGTTTGAGCCCATACGATACAAGTCATAACACAGGAAAATTAAAGTGGAAGTTCGGTACAGGAGATATGATTGAATCATTTCCTTCTATAGGTTTGGATGATACTATTTATATAGGTTCTTTCGATAATTATCTCTATGCGATAAATCCAAATGGAACACTGAAGTGGAAATTTTCAACAGGTGACAGAATACTTTCATCACCGGCGATAAACTCTGAAGGTACTATCTATGTTACTTCTTATGATTTCCTATATGCAATTAACTCTAATGGAACATTGAAGTGGAAAAGTGAGAAGATTAATCCTAGATACTTAACCCCAACAATAGATAATAAAGGTACTATTTATGTAGGTGCTGCTAATATAGGTCTTTGCGCATTTTACCCGAATGGTAACTTAAAGTGGACATTCAAAGACGGTGGGAGCACACCATCAATTGATACTGATGGGACAATTTATACTTCTTCTGGCGAATATCTCTATTCATTAAATTCAGAGGGAATTTTGAATTGGAAGTTTTATATTGGAGGCGAATTGCCTTCATCTCCAACAGTAGGTTATGATGGTACTATTTATATCGGTATTTATTCTTGGGAAGATAATAATGGCTACCTCTATGCTATAAACCCAAATGGAACCCAGAAATGGAAATTTAAAATAATTGACGATGCAGCTTATTCACCAGCAATAGGTCTTGATGAGACAATCTATGTAGGCTCTAGTAATAATAACTTATATGCAATTAACCCAGACGGCATAGAAAACTGGATTTTCACGACCAGTGGGTCTATAAAATCATCACCAGCAATAGGTTCCGATGGTACTATTTATGTTGGTTCGTATGATAGCTATCTTTATGCCATAAACCCTGACGGAATGCAAAAGTGGAAGTTCAAAGCAGGGGAAAATGTCTATTCTCCATCAATAGGGTCTGATGGTACTGTTTATTTTGGTTCAGGAGATGGGTATCTGTATGCGATAGGAAGTGAAGATTACGGCATTGACACTGACCGTGACGGTATTCCTGATACGTGGGAAACCCAATACGGTCTTGATCCCAATGATCCAAGAGATGCTCAATTAGATCCCGATGGTGATTCTTTAACAAATCTTGAAGAATATCTAATTGATACAGACCCAACAAACAAAGACACAGATAGTGATGGATATCCAGATGATATTGATGCTTTCCCTAATGACCCCAGTCGTCATAAAAAGGAAACAACTCAGGATTATCTATTTGAAATTATTCTGATTGTCTCAGTAATAATTATATTAATTATTTTTATATCATTAAAATTATTTATCCAAAGATCTAAGCGCCAGCGGTTAAGCAAGACCGATTTCGATGAAGAGATGCTAAATACGGTGAGACACAAGATCCTACATGGTGAAACATTAAAAGAAATGGAATATTCTCGGGATGAAATTGAAGGGATGTTAGATAGAAAATTTAAAGCCAGTAAAATTTCTATTCCTACATATAACCTAATTAAAAAGGAAATATTATGTTCAGATGACGCTCAATTTGATCAAATAAATAACTCTAAACTCAGAGGGAAAGAATAATATTATTTTAAACCTATTAATCGAGCGTACCGGCGGGAAGTTCTATTATGAGTAAAAGCAAAGTTGCTTTAGAGAACAAAATTAGAAAAATGATCTTTACTCATATTTTAGAATACCCTGGCGTGTCATTTTCTACTCTCAAAAGAATTTATGATCTGAATGATAGTACACTTAGGTATCATCTTAATTATTTGGAAAGAGCCGAAAGAATTACATCTCAAATAGAAACTGGAAAATTACATTATTATCCATACCAAAATAACAAAAGTATTTCTGATCATGAAAATATAAATCCAAAAATCCAAGATTTAACCACCCACCAAAAGCAAGTTCTGAATGCAATAAAACAATATCCTGGTATAAACCAAACAGAACTCATTGCTAAGACATCTTTAAAACGACATATCTTGACTTATAATATATCACAACTAATTAACATGGGCATAGTGAGAAAAATTAATAACGAACGAAATGTGTGTTATGAATATATCACAAATGACACATTGAAATATGAGATGTTGAAAGTGCTAGCTATTAAATTATTAAACAATGAGATCGATGAACAAACTTTCCTGAAGCTGAAAAGTAGATTGAAAAAAGATTAATGCCTCATATTTTTGATCACGGGTTCAACTCGATGGTACAGTAGTTTGTTTTGAACTTCGATCTTATATAATATTCCAAATCTAAAAAAATATACCGTCAAGCGTTTTGGATTTTGAGTTTTGGATTTAGAATTTTACAAGAATATATATTAGATAAAATTGTTAACTGACATTAATGAAGTATTACGATTCAATAGCAAATGGTTACAATGAACTTTACCGTGAAGAACAGTTAGCAAAATTGAAACTTATTCGTGATTATTTATCAACGCGAAATGAGCTACCTGGGGAGTCAGATCTAATTTTAGATATCGGGTGCGGTTCCGGGGTGACGAGCGCGGTTTTTAAAAGCCGGATTATCGGGATCGACCCGTCGCGTAAGTTATTGACGCAGGCAAATGCAAATGAAGGTCTACATGGTAATTGTATACAGGCGATGGGGGAATATTTGCCATTTAAAGATGATTATTTTAAATTGACTTTTTCAATTACTGCAATTCAGAATTTTGAGGATATTGAGAGAGGGTTGAGTGAAATTAAGCGTGTTTCGGCGGGAAGGATTATACTTACAGTGCCATTGAAATCGCCGAAATTAGAGCAAATTCAAGATTTGATAGATAATATGTTCAAGGTACTGGATATTATTCAAGAGGAAAAGGATTTGATTTTTATTATTGAAGTTTTCAGTTTGTAGTTTTTGGTTTGTAGTACCCCCGATTATGAGCTCTACTGCAAACCCCAAACTGTAAACTACAAGCTTTAGTGAAAATTAGTGGTAAACCGACAGACTGGCAGACGGATGACCATTACCACATTCTCTTAGCTACATAAGATTTTATTTTGCATTCATCCATCTTTTTACACCTGCCGCAATTACGTTCATTTGAAGATACGCAGCCATATTCCGCAGCATACGCCGCGCACAACTTCACAGCCTCCGAACCTTCCATTTGGGCAGCTCTTGCCTTCACATCTGCTGGTATTTCGCCTGTCATGCCCGGGTGGCCGCTCCAGCTAACATTCTCCAAACCGCTCTTGAGTGCCGTTTCCACACAATGTATCATTAATTTTTCTGGTGCACCCGGATGGCTTTCCATCACAAAATTCGGGCGGAACGCCAGGAAATTCAGCGGCAGTCCGGGATCGATGCCCGCAATAAATTGTGTTAACCCGTCAATATCTTCTTCATGCACGCCGGGAATGACCATGACCCTGAACTCCCAAAGTTTAGCCTGGTGATGTTTGCCGAGGGTCTCGGCATTTCGCAATACCGGTTCTACATTGGCACCGGTCAAAGACTTGAAGATCTTTTCGTCGTAGGCTTTGATATCGAATGTAATAGAGGTTGTGAACTCCAAAACTCGGGTCAAGGAGCTCTTGGTTAAATAGCCGTTAGTATCATAATTTATTTTCACTGTCTCATCAATATTTTGCGCGGCCCGCACGACCTCTTCGATCCACGGTAATGAACATGTAGGCTCGCCGCCCGTGAAAAATAACCGATCCGCCCCCATGCGCTCGGCCGTACCGGATCTTAGGCTCGCGATCCCAAGCTCGGCCCAACCCGTAGGGGGGTAATAACCCTCAACACCGCCTTCAAGTGCGATCGGGTTGACTGGGTAGGTCGAGATCGGCCAGTTCTGGCAGAACAAACATCTGAAACTGCAGCCGGTCATGAACGCGTCGTACGAGGCGGGTGGCGCCGGGTGTAGCTGCGACGAGGCGACCTCAGGGAGCGTTATACCGCACAACCCCGTTTCGCCGGCTAAGCGATCTACACCGCACTGCCATTCGCAAAGCTTGCAGGCGCCCAAGTCCTTCTCGAGATATTTGTAGGCTTTTAGGTCGTGGTATGACATTTTTTCACCAATTTATATTGACAGTCATTCATCGGGAATAACGGGAGTAAGGGGAATATCGGGAGTAACGAGTAAAATGATTGTCGTCTTTAAACTAAGAACTACCGGTACTCCCGTGCTCCCGATGCTCCCGATACTCCCGCTACTCCCGAGTTGACATAAACATATCCTATAAATATCTTTAATGTATTAACCCTTATTGTTAACATGGACGCACCCAAGTTATTGACCGACCTTCGGAAGCCACTTCTAATTTTTGGGTTCGCTTACTTTGGTGCTTCGATCGGCTTCTATCTTTTTGAAAAAGGTCAGGAACACGGACCAAAAAATTTCGGCGACGCCCTATGGTATGCTGCTGTGACTCTTTCAACTGTCGGATATGGGGATTTTTATCCTGTAACCACCGGCGGCAGGATCGTTGGTGTGGGGTTGATTTTCTTTACGCTGATATTTTTAGGATATATGTTAAGCACAATAAGTAATGCGGTTATGGAGGCAAATCTTATGGTAGCCTTTGGTATGAAAGCAACGAAATTTAGCGGCCACACAATAATATGTGGATGGTCACCTATTAGTAAGGTAGCATTAACTGAGTTATTATATGCTAGTAAAAAAATCGCTATAATCACCGAGAATCAGGAAGAAGTTTCAAAAATTAGGATGAAAGGGCCCCGTAAAGATCTTGCAGTGATATATGGCGACCCTTCGAACGACGAGGTTTTAATGCGGGCCGGTACGAAACGAGCTCGAACTGCGATCATTTGCACAGATGACGATACCAAGAACCTCATTGTGTCCTTACACGTCAAAAAAATCAGCCCAAAATGCAGGATCATTGTTTCAATTAAGCGTGAAGAGTTAAGAAAAACACTCGAAGTTGCAGGGGTGACTTATATTTTGTCACCGTTCCAAATGTCGGGGAGACTGGTGGCTAGCGCTGCTTTCGAGCCCGAGGTCGCGAAATTTGTCGAAGATGTCTCCACAGCAACTCGTGGCTATGACCTTCAACAATTCATTGTAGCTCAAAATACTCCTGCGGTAGGAAAAAATATCGGCGCTTTTTCGGAGGAATTAAAAAGGCGATCTAACACTACGCTGGTAGCAATCTCCAAGCCTATCAAGGGCAAAATGAGCCTTATTCCAAACCCAAATTCTGATATCAAGATCAATCCGGGGGATGTCCTGGTTATTTTAGGAAGCAATGACCAGCTGGATAACACATCGAGATATTTAGGCACTAGACAAGGAATTTAATTTTTTTTCAACATATCGCTACTTAAGTGGTAAGATCGGGCTGCGATGTGAGGACGCTTCGCTTGTGGTGTTTGAGAAGAAATTGGAAGCAAGAAGATGGAAGCTAGATTCAATTAATTTCTATCTTCCATTTTCTATCTTCAATATTCTTTGTATTACCACACCCACAAACCACATCCCAAAACTTACCACTTATACGACAATAATCGTAGCCCAACATAATTATAATATATTACAAATACAATATAGAAAATCCCATCGAGATTTATTAATTCATTGGGGGGCCCTAAATGACTGCAGATGGTTATGGTTTCGGGAAAGTAATAATGTTCAATGAACACTTCGTTGTCTATGGCATACCGGCAATTGCATCTGCAATTGGGATGAAGACCACCGCGACCATCGAACCACTTGAGGCTGTGCCGGAAGAAGGTACAGGTTATATTTTGGAAGATAACCGTTCAGAGACCCCGGGCTACAAATCCGAGAAGATGGAGCAGCAACAAAATTCGATGAAATACCTAATTGATGCCGCTGAGGTCGACCTGCAAAATGCACCGGTAAAGATCACCCTCGCAGGAGATCTGGTGGCGGCCTCGGGCATCGGCGCATCCGCAGCGTCCTGTGCGGCAATTGCACGCGCGTTATCGAACCATTTCACACTTGATTTATCCGACGAGAAGATCAATGCGATCGCGTTCGAAGGCGAAAAAGGCTATCACGGCACACCTTCGGGGATAGATAACACTGCCGCGACCTATGGCAGCCTGATCTGGTTCAAAAAGGCGAATATCAAAGGTGCACCGAATATTATGGAAAGATTGATCTTACAGACACCGGTCGAGATCGTCATTGGCAACACCGGTTTAGTTGCCAATACTTCGGAGGCGGTTGCGGGGGTGCGCAACAGACGCAAGGACGAGCCGGCAAAATACGATAAAATCTTCAAGGACGCCAAGCAGCTCGCATTTGAAGCGCGCAACGCGCTTGAAAGTTACGAGCTTAAAAAGGTCGGCGAGCTAATGGACCAGAACCATAAACTATTACAGGATATCGAAGTATCGTGTAAGGAGCTTGATCTATTGGTGGAGATCGCACGCGAGAACGGTGCAATAGGTGCGAAACTCACCGGTGGCGGGCTCGGTGGAAATATGGTGGCTTTGACGCCTGGGGATGTGGTACAGGAGACCGTGGCCAAGGCCATGGAAAAGGAAGGCTTTTCTGTGCTTAGAACCAAAATAGGTGTGTGAAAGGCGAAAGACGATAGCCGAAAGGCGATAGTTACTTCCGCCTATCGCCTCTCAAGTGACAATAATATCATTATAATAAATCCATAGAAGGTGAAGTTATGAAATTACGTCCGTTCCTGACCAAACTCGAGCAGGAGAACAAACTTGTACGCATAAAAAAAGAAGTCAGTATTGAATATGAAATCGCCAATGTAATTAATACCCTACAAGAACAGCCCGTGATATTTGAGAATTTACATGATTTCGAG
>CBDVCJ010000213.1:0-7097 GCA_965372445.1 uncultured Thermoplasmata archaeon
TCCCACAAACCGGGATAAAAAGAGAGGGGGTATGAGGGGGAGATTCTTCTCCCCCCTTCAAAAAGCCCCGAATTTCCAAATCTTCGAATGAGGTAGAGGCCACGGGTTCAAATCCCGTCCGGTCCATACTTTTCTTTTTCGCTAATATATTAATCTAAGGACGGGATTTGAACCCTAGGGCTAAATATGCCTTATTATTGCTAATGTCTTTTTTAGCCCTCGGAGTTGGAATTCCTAAAAGTTTGTATTACCTTTTTCGGAATTCCAACACCACGGGTTCACAATCCGTCCGGTCCACTTTTGGACTTTTTGTCTAAATATTGATTGTCTTGGAGTCTGTGGAGCCTTGGAGTCCGGACTATATGCCAGCTCACCAGTCGACCGGGTGACTGTCGACTCCGAGACTCCCTAGACTCTATAGACTCCGTAGACTCGATTATTGAGAAAGATTTTTCTAATAGAAATTAGATTCATATTATGAAATTGGGGAGAGTCAATAATGGGTAATATTGGGATAAAAATAAATCGCAATACAATAATTACTTTTTTCATATTTATTCTGCTATTTGCAATTATGTTGAGTGGGTGTATTGAAAATGAAGATGGGAATAAGAAACAAATAACTTATGATAATCATTCAATTGCTGGTGATAATGCTTGTGATATTTGGTATGAATTTATTGTGTACTACGGAGATAATGGGGTTACATTCTATAATTTGAATGATAATACTGAAATCTATATAGCAAAGAAAGTTACATTTCCATATGTCTACGATAAACACATAATCTGGCAGGATAGAGATGAAAATAATAAAATATATTTGTACAATATTTTAACAAAAGACAAATATTGTATAAATAATAAGAATGCTAGACCCTCACAAGAAAATCCGTCTTTATATGAAGATACAATAGTATGGATTGATCTACGTCATGATAGCGATCTATATGATAATAAAACAGAAACAGATATTTATCTTTTCAACATCAGCACCGGTGAAGAGCGACGAGTAACATTTTCACTTACACGCAAGATGCATCCTGATATTTATAAAGAAAAGATTATATGGAGAGACTGTCGTGACTATGAACAACCCACTGAACATTGGTCTACTCAGATTCTAGATATATCTACAAATATCACAATTGAAATTGAGGGCGGTCATAGTCCAAGAATATGGGAAAATAATGTATTTTACATGAATAATAAAGATGGCTCAACACGATTATATGTATATGATTTAACAACAGCAGAAGAGCGGAAAATACAAGAAAGTACATATCTTGATTCATTTGACGTATATAATGATAAAATAGTATGGGAATCGTCTGATGATATATATTTATATGATTTGTCTAATAATAAACTAACGACAATAGAAAAATCAGATGGTGAATATGATACATGGTCTCCTGCTATTTGGGGCAACAAAATAATTTGGGCAAGCAATAAGGATGGTAATGCGAATGTTTACATGTATACCATCTCAGATAATAAAATTTCGGACCTTGAACCGGCCACATTTTATATCTCAATAACCGCATTAATAATAATTCTGATTTTAGTTATTATTATTTTGATAAGATTAAGACGTAAAAAGCAAAGATTATCAAAAAAAGAAAAAGAAATTAGTGATGCTATAGTGGTAGAACATCCGCTTAAAAAAATCTAGTGTCCAAGCTGCAGTAAAACCTTTAAAGCCAGTACTACAAAACACCCATTAAATGTCAAATGCCCGCGTTGCGGCGTAAGTGGCGAATTGAAATAGTGATTTTTTAGAAAAATATATATTGATATATATCTATAATGTATATCAGTGAGATACATTGATTCCCATTTGGAAAAATAAACCCGTATTGCCTTCTAAACATGCATTAGATGAAATGTATGATTGTGGTTTATTTTTATTTGATGCTCTAGAAATTCTTGAGGTGGGCTTCAACTGCTCAAGAAGTAAAAGGGAGAAAAATAAATATGAACGATGTGTTCAAAAAGGCAAAAAGATCATTAAAGTAGTCGCCGTGGATACTGGTGAACATTTTATAATCACTCACGTTGGAACCTTCACTGCTTCCAAAAAGAAACTACAACAATTAAAAAAGAGGTGAAATTATGAAAAATAGCATAGATAATCTTGACAAAATAAAAATCACATGCTCCTGTGGAGGTAAAACAAAAAAAATTACGACAACCTGGAAAAAAATTCCGGTAAGAGCTTGGAAGTGTAACAAATGTGGAGAGAAAATTCTCCATCCTCTTGATGCTGAAAAAGCTATGATAATAGCTAAAGCCATGGAAAACAAAGAATTCTCGGTTAAAGTAAGAAAGGTAGGTAAAAGCCTTACAATGACCATCCCAAATAAATTAGCTAAATTTATGAACCTTCACGAAGGAATAATAGCTAATTGGAAAATTAATTCAAAAAATGAATTGGTTGTGCAAATTGGAGAATAAAATCTGTTAATTAATATCAAACTTGAGTATGTGAAAGAGATTTAAGATTTTAATCTCCAAACGACCATTTACAGTCAACTGCCCACATTGCGGTGTAAGTGGCGAGCTGAAATAGCGAGTTTTTCCCCATCCTCCACACCACAAATGCCGAAGGGATTTGGGGTGCTCATACGGAGAACGAAGTTCGACGCATGTGTCCTCCATCCTTCATCCTTCGATGACATTCATTTATCAAAGTCGAATCCAAAAACTAATTAAAGAATCATATGTATACCTATAAATTCGGCTCGATCAGCCGTAGGCGAAAGGTGGTTGGCTAGGCCGGGGTGATAGGCGTACCCTGTAACCCGAAGTCGTCTATATGCGTGGGGCTATTGGGTAGGGGCGGTGCGGCCAGTCTGATATTGAGCCAGCACCGACAATGAGATCTCGTCCCGTGGGGTTGGAGGTGGTATTGAATATGGCCGGAGGGCTATGTTCAATATTTCTGCCATAAGAACCAGGTCAGGCCCGGAAGGGAGCAGCCCAACTATGGACTCTTAACGCTCGTGGGATCGCGGGATTGAGGAGGCCGCTGGGTCACTCGATATTATACCAGGGCATCAACCCTGCTCGTGCCTTCCACCCGTCAAATATTTTAGCATAGATCTGCAGGTTTAGGATGAAGGTTGTGGAGAAGATTCGGGTTTCGTGATTTCATTATTTAGGGAATAGGAAGTCGGATGTTAGTAACTAAACAGAATCAGAGAGCTGAGAGGCGAGAGATGAGAGCTGAGAAAAATAATTATTATTATTGAATTCTGGGCTCTCACCTCTGAGCTCTCAGCTCTGATTTCTGTCTTCCTATTAAATAGACATCTGAAATCTCGAATCTCAAATCTGGAATCTGCCACCCATCCTTTATCCTTAATTGGGTAACCAGTGAGAAAGATGTCATCGCCAAAGTACAAACTCGTCGCCTTCGATTTCGACGGTGTGATCGCAGATACCGTTAGCTCGTGGGTATGGGTGCACGAGCATTTCGGAGTCAATAATGATGAATCCCTGGAGCTGTACCTACAGGATAAAATTGATGATCAAGAGTTCATGAGGCGCGATATTGCGTTATGGCACGCCGAGAAATCCGATATTACGATCCATGACCTTGAGACAATTTTAGCGGATGTGCCGGTAATGAAAGGCACGCAGGAGACCATCGCGGCTTTGAAAGCCCACAACCTTAAAACCGGTATAATCAGTGGCGGGTTGGATATTATGGTTGACCGGGTCGCAAGCGATCTCGGGATCGATTATGTGATCGCGAACGGGTTGGAGGCCAATGAAGACGGCACACTTACAGGTGAAGGTATATTGCGGGTGGAGCTGAAAAACAAGGCCGCGCCGATGCAGAAATTATTAGAACATTTCGGAATTACTGCTTCAGAATGTGTGGCGGTTGGTAACGGTCATATTGATGTGCCGATGTTTAAGTACGCGGCGCTTAGTATCGCATTCAACCCGAATGATGAGATCGTCAGAGAAAATGCGGATGTGGTTATTGAGACCAAAGACCTGCGGAAAATACTTGAATACATACTGTAGGCACAAAGGCATCAAGGCACAAAGTTTCTCCCTAATTTTGAGAAATATGATTTACTCTGTGCCTATGTGCCTTTGTGCTTTTGTGCCTAACAACCAAACAACACAATCTTTATGTATCTCAAAAACGTACTAACCCCACATGTGGGGTAGATCAAATCGTCTAATTGCAATAACGATTTTCATATGTCTAATCGGTTCTAGTTTGTCGATTAACAACGCCTCATCTGGTAGTTTTGAGGCTTCAATTAACTACGCAGATCGAGGGTCATATTCATATCACAACTATACGACCTTGGTCGAGGATATGGAAGCCTTAAATGATACGTATTCTAACATTTTCGAGCTCACGACCGCCCAATCAGAATTCGGGCTGCCTGATTGTGTGGACGGGTATAAGGTCTGGCTCATCCGGATAACGAACGAGGCGCTGGGGTTTAACAAACCCGAAGTACTGTTCATCGGCGGCCACCACGGCAACGAGAAGATCAGTGTTGAGGTCGCATATTATTTTGCGGAATGGCTGGTTTCGAATTATGAGAATGACGACCACGTAAAATATTTGATCGACCACCGCGAGATCTATATTATACCGGTCATCAACTCTTGGGGCTGGGCGAACAATATCCGTGAGGACGGTAACGGTGAAGATGTCAACCGTGACTACCCATATGCTAACGCTTCATTTAATCCAGCGCTCACGACCATTGGCGCACGGGCGGTACATGAAATTATGGCGCGTCATCTTTTTATTAGTGCAATATCCTGGCATAGTGGAGTGGAAGGTATATATTATGCATGGGGCACGCCCGTTCATGATACCCCGACCGACGAGTCACCGGATACGGTTGCGTTTTATGGGCAGGCCAGACTTATGAGCGCTCAGGGTGGCAACTATGGCGGTAAGTATCAATTCGGCCCCGCGAACGAAGTGGTTTACGGGGCGAGAGGCGCGTGGTCGGATTATGCTTATGCCGCCACCTGGGATACACAATATACCGCACCTGTATATCCAACCAACGGCTCGAGAGCGTTAGCGATCGGGGTCGAGATCTCGAACGACTACACACCTCCGGCCGCAAGCCTCGGGAATAGTAAGGGCGTATACGAGCCTGACGGACCGAATGATGGCTATATCCCGAAAAATATCAGAATGGCATTAGTGCTAACTGATACAGCTCAACCCTATATTAATTGGAATAACCGCAACAGCATACCAACAATGGCATATCCTGGCCAGAACATATCGTTCGAATGGGAAGTTAAGGGTGCCGTGAGCGTTGACGAAACTCGAATACATTATGATGATAGCTATGTTGAAAGTTCGGTTTCAACTATAGATAAATATCAAACTCCCGACCAATCGGGTTGGAGTGGATGGTTTGATAATACTTTTACCGAACACATAATAATGCCGAAGGAACCTGGAGATTACTATTTTGTAGTTTCGGCGGTCGTTGACCAGAACACATTGGACCAGACCATCCCCGAGCCCGATATTGAGCCGCAGTCGCTTTATGTAAACCAGCGCACCAATGCCAATTGGAAAGTGAGCAATAATGGCAATTCACTGGAAGGCCAGAAGGTTTGGTATTCAGAGGTTATAAAGATCACAGTTCAAGAGCAGGGGTTTGTTTATATAACGAACCATCCTGACCTCGCAGTAACCAGAACCACGATCAACCTGAACTGGACGGTCGGTGTCAGCACCGATTTTGCACTCAACTATACCGCAATTCATTGGGGCAATCGATCTGACCCGATGAATGATTCTGATTTTATAACGGAAGGTTTTGTTGTTAATGAAGAAGTCATTAATTCGTACAGAATATTTAATTACAGTACCAATATCACAATGCCGATCCATCCCGATATCTATTATTTTTCTGCATATGCCCTACTCGATTATCAATTGAACCAAACAGCTCAACATAATTTATGGAGTGTTGTAATAACGGTCGAGGTTAGACTTCCACCGGAAGGCTACGGTTTAATTGTTACTACACCTAAGGTCGGTTATTCAGGTAATATGACACAGCAGATCGATATTACCGGGGTGGGTGTCACTTGTCCTGATCTGGGTGATGACGACTTTAATGTAAACATGTTGAAAATCCATCAATTTAATATTTATACTTATGAAGATGAATATGTAAAGACTGGCGACTTGAACTGGAATGGCTTCGAGTGGCAGGCGCTGGGGGTCAATATTTCTGAATTGCCTGAAGGTGAATATTACGTCGCATGTTTATTCGAATTTGAATACGGATACGGTTCAAGTGTTCAAAATCAAAGTGGACATAATGTTTTTGAGAACGACCATATATTGAAAGCATCTCTACCGGCTCTTGAATACACAGGTGGAAACTTACAAATTTTAAATATTACTAACATTACTGTCCGCTGCAGTTGCTCGGATCAAAAGGTGTTTAATGTTTCAAATCTCGATTCTTATCGATATATTATTCGTGAAGATGATAATCCCTGGGAACGAGAATTGGAAGGTAACCTGAGCTGGAACGGCGAGCATTGGGAAGCGCTAAATATCAACGTCACCTCATTGTTTTCAATGAGATATGAAGTTAGGATTCTTTTTTATCATGAATATGGATTTGCAGGAAGTACAGCAGAATTTAATGTCTCGGCAATTGAGTATGACGATAATATTACGGACGATGACGATATTTGGGATGATGAGGTATCTGTCGAATCGATACAGATCTGTATAATTTGCACAATTATTATTGCTGTCATAGTTATTATTCTTCTTGCAATTGTGATACTCCTAAGAAAGAATCGTAAAAAATGAACCCTCTGGCATGTCTCACAACTTTTGCGAAGATTGATATCGTTTTGTGTGTTTTTGTGGCTATTTGTAAGTGGTAAGTGGCAAGATAGGGCTGTGGTGTGTGGGAAAAATAAATTCCAAGAACCAAACCTCCAAGAACCAAACAAGCTCCAAGTACCAATAGTAAAATTCCAAACCAGATTTGGACTTTGGGTTTTGGTATTTGTTTGGAACTTGGTTCTTGCATCTTGGAATTTCAACAAACCACATCCCA
>CBDVCJ010000214.1:0-7091 GCA_965372445.1 uncultured Thermoplasmata archaeon
AGCTTGAAAATAAAACTATTGCATATATCTGTTCAAACTATACCTGCCAGCAACCGATAAATAGTGTTGATAAAATGGTAGAGGCTTTAAATGTGAAGAATATATAACTGATAGCATAGGGATGGAGACATTGGAATGGAGACCGAGATCAATAAATTGCCGATTAAAGGAGCAACAGATACATGTCCGGCATGTAATTATACAGATGGATTTCACGTTTCATTCAAACCTCATATTGATAAAATAAAAATAATATTGATCTGTCCCAACTGCCATTCACGGTTTGATCCGAATTGGGAAATAGAAAAAAATGTGGAACAATCAATATAGTTATGAGTTTAACGAGTCGTATAGTTGTGTGTTGTGTGTTTGACGAGATCTATTAGGTCCTAAGTCCTTGGCCATATTATGCCACTTAGTCCTGAGTCCTTAGCTATTGACTACCAAATCGTCCGAGGTCCTGTTTGGGACTACGGTCATGAACTTCGTTCATTACCTCGCTTTGAAAATGCCCGAAGGGGATTTTCAATGCAAGGTAATTTACATCGTAAATTACCGTCAAAATCATTGTTATGGTTTTCGATTGAAAATTCCTACGGAATTTTAAAAGTTCGGGCTCCGGACACAGGACTACGGACACAGGACGCAGGACTCACTACCTGAACTCAAAACACAAGACCAAGCGTAGCTTGGCCATCCACACAACACACAACACAATTGACTTAGTATAAACAAATAAAGAGATGATAAATATGCCGGTACCAACCAGTTCACAACTAAAACCGATTGTCGATGGTTTATTCAAAACCAAAGGATTTGATGGCGAGCGAATTGACGAACTTTCTGAAATTATTGCAGAAGCAATGGCACAAAGTCTCAATTTATTTATAGTTCAGGTCAAGGTCGCACCTGGCATTCCAACTTCGACGGGTGCTACTGTCGGGCCTGGCAATTTGATGTAGAACAGTCGCCATAATCCAAGGGGGAATATTTGATGAGCAATCAAGATGATATATTTGGTAAAGATCTTTTTATCAAACTCAGGCGTAGCGAAGATGGGGCGGTTAACGAAGATTTGAATGTTTCGAGGATTGGTGACTTTGAGATCGTTCAAGGTAAAGATGTAGTGATACAAGCAATTCGAAACAGGCTGGCAACTCCTCAAGGTGAATTAGCAGGGCTCGGCCACCCCGAGTACGGGTCGCTATTAGATTCTGTGATCGGCGAACCGAATACCTCGGATACGCATAGGATAATCGAAACGTTGGTCAAAGATTGTTTGGGCCGTGAACCCAGGATCGAGATTATTTTTAAGGTCGTTGCTAAAGAGAATGAAACTAAAAAAGATTGTGTGGATATCAATGTTTATCTCAAACTTCGCGGTGAACCTGACAACTTGAAGCTGGTGTTGCCGTTTTATTTGGAGGGTGCGTTATGAGTTTTAAAAAAAGAGGTTATAGCAAGATCGTTGAGGCGATACTCGAAGACCTCAGCACTAATTCCCAAGTTACGGACACAAATATCGGGAGTGTTTCAAGAACTCTGGTTGAAAGCGTGAGTCGTGAGATTTCCGGGCTTTATGACCAAATGGAATTAGCATACAATGCTGGTTTTATTGATACTGCCAGTGGTAAATCATTGGATATGATAGTGGCGATCCTGGGACTCAAGCGCAAATCGGCACAGTATGCAACCGGAAGTGTGACCTTTTCGCGTAGGAACCCTTCTGAAAATGTGAGGGTACTGCGCGGCACACGCATTTCGACTGCGGGGTCTGACCCGACCCACGCCAAGCTCTTCGAGACTGCTAGAACCGTTGAATTAGCCCAAGGTGAGAATGAAGTAGAGGCGCCGATAAAAGCGCTTATACCTGGCGAAGCGGGGATGACCGATTTTGAGACCATTTCCGTACTAGAAGTCCCTATTATAGGTATTGATAAGGTAATGAATAAAAAACCCACTACCATCGGTACAAAGCGTGAGAGCGATGATGAGTTTCGTAGACGTGCAAGATCATATATTCGCGCGACAGGCAAAGCAACCTCTGAGACATTAAGGTCTGCGATCATGGATATTCCGGGCGTGAGACGCGTTACGATAAATGAAATGCCGAATGAGATACCGGGGGAGGTCGATATAATAATTGACGGGCTGGATCTGAGTTGCGAAGATACCAAGGACCACAAAAAAGTGAGAGCGGCAATTGAAACCGTCAGACCAGCTGGCATCCATGTAGATATCCAACCTACAGAAAGCGTGAGGTTAGATATTAGATTATATGTAAAATTAAATGAGGCGCTACGCGCCGAAGAGGAGCTCGAAGGTCTTACAACCAATGTCAAAGCGATCGTCACCAACTACATAAGATCGTTGGATATCGGCGAGGATCTGGTGCGTAACAAGATCATTTCTACGCTCTTTAAAATACCGGATATATATAATATTGACAATCTAATAATATCAACGCGTAGATTTGACCCAAACATCGGTGGTTTAATTGAAGATACGAACCAGAGATTAGACCCGAAGACCCAAGATCTACAGGTGGGGGAATATGAACGATTGGAAATTGAGAATGTTGCCGTTTTGACACAATATTCACTCCAGGCGCACTCGGTTATATTCATCGATCTGAAAATTGAGGTGTGCATAACAAGCAAGACAATTTCACTTCAGAAATTACGTGAACAGGCCGAAGCGGTTGTACGTTTGCATCTCGATAAGCTCGAAGGTGGCGAGGATATTGATTATATTAGGGTCAAAAATCTGATCTTTAATATCGATGGTATTTCAGAGATCAATAATTTTACAATTAGTGCATTCCATGAGAATACCGGGTTAATTATTAAGGATGCTAGTGAAAATATTAAGACCCAAGAACGTGAAAAACCGCGTCTCCGTAACATAATAATTAATACTAGTTAAATTATTCAATATACAAAAACATCGATGGGGATATAGATGGAGGAAATGCATATTAAAAAGGGGGACAGGATCAGTATGATTTGTGCCGGTGTTGTTTTAATAATCATTATTATTGGAGCAATCCTAATATATTTTGCATTTTCAAATTATACCTTTTTTTCGGATTCACCAGAGGATAATGTTGAGTTACCTGAAAATGAATATGAAGGTGATGGCAATATTACACCTATTCAAATGATTTCTTGGTCGCCTGACGACAGCCTTTTGGCTGTCGGGTCTCATCTTGACGGGTTTATTGTATATGAGACCGAAACCTGGACAAAGGTTTATGAAAATGATACAAAATATTTGTTCCCGTCCTGGTTCTCATGGACATCCGATGGGGCGCTTATGGCGCTAGGAACTGGCACCTCGGGAATTGATATCTATGATACCTCCAGTTGGGAAGTATTGTATCACCTGGAATACGATATTGATATGGTACAGATGTTGGAGTTCAGCCCGGATAATTCTAAGATAGCAACTGCGAATTTTGAAGACGAAATTCATATCTGGGATTGTAAGGATTGGGAATTGATCGAAAATTTCAAAGCCCATGATGATTCAATAAACAAAGTTAGATGGAGCCCCGATGGATCTATGTTGGCTTCAACTTCATGGGATAAAACTGCTAAAATTTGGGATACGTCTACGTGGGAATTGAAACACGAGATCACCCACCATACCGGGTGGGTAGATGGTGTATCATGGAGCCCTGACGGGAAGATGTTGGCAACTGGGTCCAATGATAATTCAGTTGTAATTTGGGATACTTCAACTTGGACGGTAATTCAAACGATTTTTAACAAATATTCTCAAAATCAACTGATTCAATGGAATTACGATGGGAGTTATATTGTAGCTGATAAATTGGAGGATATTTTTATTTACGAAACCACTTCATGGACATTAGTAAATACACTGACGGACCATAACTATGGAGCCGATGCATTTGATTGGGCAACTGAGGAGAATCGGTGCGCATCAGGATCGTTCAAAAACCAGATCAAGATCTGGGATTATAATGAAACTTCACAAGAGTTCGAGCTTGAAATAGAATTAAAATTGGAATTTGATTAATCTGATCAGCTAATTAAAATCAATCCAAGGGGGAATTAATTAATGCATAATACCGAGCGCATAATTGGTCGACTACCAAGCCATTTTCAGGCATATAACAAAGATTCGAATTTATACAAATTGATCGATGCAATAGGTAAAAACCTTCAAGTTACAGAAGATGATATTAACGCGATTATGATGAGCAGATGGTTTGCCACTGCAGATAGCGTGGATCTAGATAAGATCGGGGTATTATTTGGTATTGAGCGATTGCAGGCCGAAACTTTTGTCAAATATAAAACCAGGTTATATTCTACAATTCAAGATCTATTAGTGGGTATGGGGACTGTTGAAAGTGTACGCAAATTAGTGCGAGCGGCGGTTGGGATTGATCCCGAGATAATTGAGAACCCACCACGCCGAGCATCGTCACCTTTACGATTGCTCAAGCCCGGTGATAAATGGAAGGTTTTATGCGATAGTGTTATTGATGCGAAACCGACGATCTACCTTAGGGGTGTGGCTACCACTCGCAACCCGACCTTAACGAATTTGACAACCCAGGAGACTGTTAGGTATAAGGGCTTATTACGAAAAGGGGCGGTGCTAACGATATTTCCGGATGGAGAGGCGGCGCTTGCAGGTATCGATGTTACTGATAAAATTCAGGTTAGTTCGGAGCGAGCGCTAAGGTTGCCGAAGGCCGCTTCGGAATGGTTATATACTGACGGCAGCGCGCTATTGGGTTATGCAAAGTTCGATGAGGCGGCGCTGGCGGATGAAGGGGTTTATATGGTAGAGCTCAAAATGGAGTGGACCGAGCGCCGGCCTGCAGCGTTTACGGTCAGGCTGCCGAGGGATAATAGAGATGAAGGTATTAAACTGGAAGTTGAGCGGGCGGTTGAGTGCGTGAGGACCGCGGGGGTTGTGGCTGAGGTTGAATTTGGTGATTAATATCTAAAAGAGGAGTGATTTTGTTAGGTTATAGGTTCTAGGATATAGGTGATAGGTCCGGCGTCCGCAGTCCTGTGTCCGGAGTCCTGCGTCCTGGAGTCTCGGAGTCCTGACAATAGACAATCAAACCCAAATCCTAACTCCTGAATCCAGTGTACGGTTAAGAAAAGGACCTCGGACGATAAGGCAGTATATTGCAAAGGACTCAGGACTAAATGGCATTATAAGGCAAAGGACTTAGGACCGTTTGGCAATATGGTTTAAGGGTCTTCGAACGCAGGATCCCTACAACCTATCTCCTACCACCTAATACTTTAAAATAACTCACAAATACCTAGCGCTCACGTTTCCCTAGAGATCGAGCCGCTTTACTTTTATTATATTTTAACATTAATATACCATAATTCGTAAATCAATAGCGGGACTTAACGAAGACGCATGAATAATTTTGCAATAAAAATAAGTTCCTGGCTCGTAATTTGCACCATCTTCATAAAACCATATGGTTTCACCAATTCCCCAATACCTATCCGCATCAATTTCAACTTTCTCACATTTGATCTTTAAAGTAGGTTGTGTTGTACCAGTTTCGATAATATAATATGTGGCTCCGTCCTTGGACATCTGAAATCTCAAATCCCCCTTTTTAACGGGCTCACCAGACATAAGTAAAAATGCAATTCTCTGATCTTTATCTGTCTTATTGAGGGTCGTCGGCGCATCATTAAGAGTAATAGGGCCGCTCGGTTCACTCTCTTTATTGTCATTATCTTCTGTTATACATCCACTATTCAATATTGAAAATAGTATAAGCGCACATATTCCAAATGCTAACATTTTTTTCTTCATATTTACACCTGAAAATAGAAAATATATAAACGTCATTTATAAAATTATTTTAGACATGTATACTACATGTAGAGATATAAATAATCGCTGGGATTGAAGAAGGGTAACCTCTTAATCCCTCTTTTTTATTTTTTTATGTGATATAAAATTGTTAAAAAAGGTGACAATTTATTTATTTTTCAGCTTTTCCTTAACCGTATTCAAAGCCTTTTGAGATGATGGTTGATTTTCCATTAGACTTTGCAGTTCATTTTCCCAATTTGGCTTCAGTTTTTCACAATTTTTATAGAATATAGGTGCATCGAATTGAAGGTCATAATACTCTAATTTTTTATTCGTAAGATCAATATCAAAGTTAGTGCCAGATTCAAGTATCTTATAAATATCATAAAGGTCTCGTGCTTTCTGTCTTGTATAAATCGCACGAATTTTTTCTGCTAGAATTTCATCCATTTGCATAACATTCATTATGTATGGTAAAATGTCAGTATAAGGAGGAGTGAATTCTTTTTTCATGGGTTTCAATATTACAATTTCTTTTTTACTAATTTCTATTCTTATAGTGCATATACTGTTACGATTGCGATATAATGGACCTTGAATTTTTATTCGAAAACCAATAGTCATCTCGTCATCTATTTGATTATCCACATCGGCTAAATAATTATAATTATTGATGATGCCTACAACACTTTCTTGTATTTTTTGCATTTTTAAATCGTATCGCCGAGTGGTGAAGTCTAGGCCTTCACTAAACCTTGATATTAATCCAAGTTTTTGTAATGCAGTGCCACCTTTAAACACTAACACCCCTCCCAATTTTCTAGATTGTGCACCTAGAACCATATGTTGAAAATAATCTTTTTCCACCTGACCTAATGAATAACCGGTTACGCCAATGTACTTTTTCAGTTCTTCACGGTTCATTCGATCACCCTGTTCACAATGATACGCCATTTGGTGTCATATTTTCCGCGTCTGGGAAGTGCTGGGTCGAGAGGTACATAAGTTTTAGATAAACCAGCTAAATATTCTGGTGAGCTATCAAGACCTTCAACTGATAGGATATATCCTAACCTTTTTAGCACGCTCTGTTTGCCAGTACGTCTAGCATATTCCATCGCTTTTTTGGGATCTATTTGGCTTCGGATACATGCAGCGGTTTCGTCTATTGGTGCATATCCAAGTAAGAGTAAACTATCTATTATCGCCTTTTCTTTTTCTGCGATTAGAGCCACATTCCCATTTAAAAATATTTTCTC
>CBDVCJ010000215.1:0-7080 GCA_965372445.1 uncultured Thermoplasmata archaeon
TTTATAAGTTTAACCTCACCATTAATAGTATTTACAATTATATCCTTTTTATTACTAATTTTAGATTCATCAATAAAATTATCTTCAACATACTTAGTTTGTAAAGAAAGAGTTACATTGCCCTCACCTGTAATCGTCACATTTTTTAATGAACCATTAGTGAAATCTTGTTGCGTAGTTTGCACCCAGCTCGATCCTGCAAGTGCAGTACCAACCATTGGCTGGTCAATCGGCAAAATTCGAAGTATTGACAATAATAACATTACCACTACAATTACCTGTATAATCTTGACTAACCTAAATCCAACCATGTAATAAGACCCCCTGTACTGTCTTGGCCAATGTTAGTAAAATAAGATAACCGCTATATAATTTTTGCCTTGTTATTGTTGGATTCGAGATTCCAGACTCGAGATAGCCTCTGGAAAGGAGTAAGGCAAAAGGCGATTTAGTCTATAGAGTCATGGAGTCGTAGAGTCCGGTAAGTTGTGAGTTTTCGTGGGACTGTTATTTTAATGCTAAAATGCGTAGGATTACCATTTAGCTGCCTGACGGCGTAGGATTGTCATTATAACGATAAATGGCGTTGGATTGCCCTAATAATCAATAGCTGTGTGAATCAAACGAAAAAATGCGTTTACTCAATAAATTAACCATTGGACAATCCAACGAACAAAACTAATGACACTCATGTCCCACGCATAATGACTTCAACTTGACAATCCTGCGCATTTTAGCAAACAGCTAGCAATCCTACGCATTTAGCAATGGATATATATCCTACATAATTACAAAATTGCCACAAACTCACAACTTACGGCGTCTGCTCTGAAATTTTGTCGCAATAAATAGTGCAGCCATAAACGCAATCACCAATATCGGCACTTCCATGAAAGGCGCAGAATCTTCATCCTTATCGGATTCCGAACCCTCATTTTCGCCATTATCAGGGGGGTCGGTCGGCGGATCTTTTGGCGGGTCGTCCGGAGGGTCACCGGGGTTGCCCAGTTCAAGAGCATAGGCTTTCACACCGATATCCCAACCACACCCCGCAATATCTAAATGCCCGTCATTATCAAGCTCGCCAATTGCAAACCCGATCGAGCTAGAATCCGAGATGCCGAGCTCTAATTCCTCCCAAGAGTAGCTGGTGCTATCTGCCATATTACCTGAATTTGACCAGACTTTATAGGAGCAGCCGATATCTGTTTTGCCATCGTTATCCAGATCTGCAATTGCGAGCTGATAATAATCACTTGAGGTCGGTAAACCGGTGCTGATCTCGGTCCACCATGTATCTTTACCACCGCTGTTACCGTTACCAAGATACGCTCTTATGCCGCCGCGGATGCTGGCAATTATATCCATATTCGTATCGTCGTTCAGATCGACGATACGCATATCGAAGCTGTTGCCGGTTTGGATGAGGCTGGTATCGGTATCGCCATCGGACCACGAGAGCGTACCTGAAACTGAACATAGAAATACGGATACACCCTGGCTGCTGTACGACCCAGCGGCAATATCTAACCGCTGATCGTTATTAACGTCGCCGAGCCACACACCCGTATATTCATTTGAGGTTGGTAGCCCCGAACTTGCATCTTTCCAGGCTAAACTCCCGGGGGAATGGCTGCCTTTCCATACGTAGAGCCCGCTTGAGCTCCCAGCCACTAGATCTAATTTACCATCGTTATCAATATCCGCGCAGTGCGCAGAATCATAACTTCCGGTGCTGACCGGTGAGGTTGCAGCAGTCCATTTCATTGTGCCGCCGCTACCGCCGTTACCGAGCCAGATGCCGATGCCATTATCGTCACCACGCGACCATCGCGATTCGTAGGCCCCTATGAGATCTAAATTTGAATCTCCGTCGATATCAATTACCTGAACAGAGCCGAAATAGCTTTTACCTTCGCCGGGTAACCCGGATGAACTGGATTTGAACGAGTTGCCGTTCTGGTTGAGATACACATACAACCCACCAGGGCTATCGCCGGGATAACCACCGGCACCAACGATAATATCGAGATATCCATCTTTGTTTACATCTGCCATTGAAACATAATTATATTTACCCGAGCTCGGCAGGCCCGTTAGACTTGTGGCTGCGCGCGTGCTCTCTACAGATCCAAATATACATGAACTAATTATTAAACCAATGATTATTAACACTAACATCCTCAACTTCATATTTCTCACCTTATTTCAATCTAATAACTTAAATCAACCAATCCATATGTGAAAAAGAATATGATTTAATATATTTAATATTACCGCTCTGGTATAGAAAAAATCAAGTTATATAAAAATAAACCTGAATGGGTGATTATGAAATAATTTTGGTTCCTCTTCCAATTTTAAATGTTTGGACAATATATGACATTTATGACCCAATATCGGGAGCCGGGATTCGACAACCCCCCACCCCAGTTATTAACACGAAAGCGCGAAAACACGAAAGAATTTTTTTTCCATTAATTAAATTTCGCGTTCTTCGCGTCCTTCGTGTTAAATTATGGGAGGTGGGGTAGTCGATTCCTTATTCCTGTATTATGGCAATAAGTTCGATGCTCCCTCATTCCCGTGCTCCCGTTGCTCCCGATTTTTAGCATTTATTTACTAAATTCGGGGAAGAATAATAATTTTTAATTAGGTTAGATCACAATTCATTTTTTTCTATTATTTAATCGAAAGCTATCATAGAAATATTTATCCCAATCCGCAGATTGCATATTGCTCTTTTTTATTCGTCTCAGTTTCTTTGATTTTTTAGATCTTGAGGGGTGACGTTTGGCTATTCTATCCGATTGATATTCTGTAGCATCAAGATAATCATTGTAGAAATTTTCTTTACCTCGGCGGCTCTTGGCAAACCCAACTAGTATTAAAAATATGGTGATTATTACTACTAAAATTATAATTTGGATTAGGAACGCATTATCGTCGTCTGTGGCCTCATGACCTGGTTTATATCGGCTATTTGAATCTAGTGGATCCGTATTATGTAGATATTCATCGATATTAGTTGAGCCATCATTATCAGAATCGATAAATGCATCAGAGGGATTATTAGGATCGAGTTTATAATTAATTTCCCAGGGATCGGGTATATTATCATTATCCGTATCTTTCGAATTGGGATTTGTTGAGCTTTTAAACTCCATTAAATTAGTCAAGCCATCCATATCGTTGTCTTTATTTGCATCTGAAGGATCTGAAGGATTTAAGCCATATTTAATCTCCCAGTTATCATCAATCCAATCCTGATCTTGATCTGGAAATTCAACTGTCCAATATCTAATTATCTCATCTATTGTCGCAATTCCATCTTCATCATTTGAACTAACGTAATATTCATACTCACCATAAGAGAGATCATTTATAACTATTGTATGATATTTTGATAACGTATAATCGATTTCAATAGTCCAACTACTTTCACTTCCTTTGAGTCTATAAGCGATTTCACTTGAACTTGGACGGTCTGTATTCCAGGTAATTGTTACCGTTGTTTCGGTTACTTCTGAAGTCACATCTGTAATTTTTAATGGTGGATTAACAATTGGTAATGAAAATCTATAATACTTACCATCAACATCATCTACAACTTCAATGTCACTTTCATCTTTGGATGTTACATAATATTCATAATCTCCATCTGGTAAATCTATAATTGTAAAACTGTGCCTGGTCGTGAAGGTTGAACTTTGTTCAATTTTCCAAGCTTGATCGTTTTCTGCTCTGTAATATAATATACCAGTAGCCAATTTATTAGTAAACCAAGTGAATGTCGCTGAATTATCTTCTTTTAAATAGGCATTTATATTAGTTATGGCAAATTTAATTTCTCCTTCAACAATAAAATATATTCCATTATCATATTCAAAAACCAGATTCTTACCAACTGCTAAAATTTCCACGACATCTTTATTTTTTACAAGTGCAAAATAATCGTCAGAGGCAAATGTAATTGTAATTGACACATCCAAGTTTGCAAGTATCCAATCTTTAATCGTCTCGTTCTCTTGTAGTTCGATCTTTTCATAATCCGTCAGAAGCTTTAATTCTATATATGTTCCTTCGAATTCCACAAATAATTTATTTCCGTATGATTCGATATTAGCTCCTGAGGTTGTATATGCCCGGTCTGAATCTTGATAGGCTTGATTCATTCCCGATTGCATGTTTGAGGTACTGCCCGTTTTAGCCCATGAATCTGGTATACCGTCAGCGTCTGAATCTTCGTTATTATCATGCATACCTTCTGTAGGCCCACCATCCTGCTCTTCAATAAACATTGAGGTATATGGTGTAACTATTCCATACTTCATACCAAGTTCCTTTACTTCCTCAACTAGCTCAGGAGTCTCACCCTCTAGTCGTATTTTATCTAATAACATTCCGATTTTACGTGACGCCCAAATGCGCGGAATAAAATTATATTCATTAGATTCCGACAGTTCAAACTGAAAATCCATACTACTAGCACCTTTTGATGTTGTACCATCTACTAAGGCACTAACATATTTATTTGGATTTATTTCATTAAGGTGATCATATTTTCCAACGAGAACAATTTCGGAGCCAACATATAAATTCGGTATATCTTCAGGGTATATTTCTGATGAAGTTATGCCTTCAAATTCAATAGTAATATCTGTGAGTATTGGTGAAGCTACTTTACTGTACAATTCAGTTAAAGCATCTTCAATACTCTCTCCAGAGTCAACATAAACTCTGGCACCATGATTCTGGTTCGAAATCTTATCTAATAGGTGGTTATTTACATCATACCCGACGCCGAACACGAAAATGCTTGCATCTACTTCACCGACAATATTGGCATTATAAACATTTGATACTATGGCCTCTTCATCAGTCTCACCGGCTGTGGGTAAACCATCAGTAAGGAAAAAGATGATTCTAGCAGAACTGGATACTTTTGCATTACCAAGAGTATTAATGCCAGTTAAAAGTGCGTCGTTAATATTCGTTGAGCCGCCTGCACCAATTTCATTTACATAATTGATTGCTGCATTGATATTATTGACATTTACTCCTATGAGCTCACCAATCTCAGAATAAGTATATATCTCAGAATCAAAATTAATTATGTCAAATCTATCATCATTCTGTAATTGTTGGAGAATCATTACTAAAGCGTCTTTGGCTTGAACGATTTTTTCGCCAGTCATACTACCTGACTGATCAATTATAAAAACAATATCTTTTGGAATATAGTTTTCGTCCCCAGTACCATTTGAATTGAGAAAGAACATAAAATAACCTTGTTCACCATCATGATAAGTTAATAATCCAGAGCCGAAGGCGTCCTCTGAATTTGAGTAAAATAGTTCGAAATCTCGGTTTGGGCGGGAATTTTCTTCGCTATATTTCACAACAATATTATTTTCATTTCTACGTTGAATAATAACATCATGTGATGAACAATAAACTGTATTGATATTTTTACTTGAGGATATATCTACATAAAGGGAAACTTCTTCAATGTCAGCTGCACTATATTGTTCTGTACTTAATGTATAAAGGTAATGATACATACCACCTATTCGATTTAATATTTCTTCATATTCTAATATTATTCTTTTCGATTCATGAGAAGGGATGGTTATATCCATTGAAATAATATTGTTATCTAAATATTGTAAAAGTGAAGGCTCAGATAGTTCAATTACTGCTTGGATAAACATCTCTTCAGCCTCATTAGCATCGATTATCTCGCCCTGATATTCTTTGTCATCAACATACATCGTAAACTTCGATATTACAGCGCCTTCGGGTATCGGGAATACATATGTTCCGATAATTGTAAAATTATAAGGATTATAAAATGCTTGATCTACTACGGTTTTCGAATATTGATCTTCTATGGTTATATTTACATGGTGGTACTCAATCTCAGGGAAACTCATTACACCAGGTTGCGGGGGTTCAGGTATTATCATTCCGTCCCCTGCCACTTGTAATGAACTTGTTACTAATAGCACTAATACCATAAAAATTGTTATAAAAAATAACCTACTTTTATATAATAGAAATTTTGCTTCATTTTGCATTTTATCATCACTCCAAAAATTATTTCTATGATTAAAATTTATACTATTTTAGTTAAAGTAACCAGTTTGGATTTATAAATACTTCTTGTAAGTGTACTTTTATTGTAACAAAATCGATTTAATTGTAACATTTTAGTCATTGAAAGAATAAATAATAAATATGTATAATTCTTTGATAGTATTGTACGACGAGAAAAGAGCGTTATAAAAAGTAATATTGACAAGGATTGAATCCAGGCGGCATTTGGGGATTATTCAATGAGCACTGAAATGCAAAGTAAATCCAAAGGGGAGAAGATACGATGTACTGTTGAAGAAAAAATTTTATTACATTTATTGGAAATGAATAAATATTCAGAATTATGGGAAGTACCCCAAAGTGTTACTCAGGAGGGTATTGCAGGTGGCATAGGCACTTTAAGAAGTGCTGTTGCGCGCGAAATGGTTAAATTAAAACCGATGGGGTTAATTCAAGAGCGGCTATCGCATGTAACTGGAGGTACTAGGAAACGTAAAGTTTATTTTTTAACCGACATGGGCTTGACTCAGGCTACGAATCTAAAAAATAGTTTAGAGAAGAGAGAGGTTGTTATACAAGATCCAAACACTGGAGTTTTAAAAGTTATAAAATTGCATAAAATCCCTCGTTATTTCAATGTAAAGATTTCATTATTAGACATTGTAAGGAATATAAATGCAAATAATGGAATCTTTGAAAAACCAAAAGGATTAACAATAAGTAAAAAGGTTGGAGTAAAGTATCGAAAAAGCGTTGGTAAACTGCCAAAGATTTTTTATCCTACAATTTTCCCAAAACTTAGGTATTTTTTTGGTAGAAAAAATGAGTTGAAAAAAATTAAATTATTGATGAAATCTAAAAATTATAAATTTATCATAATTTACGGTATTGCAGGTATAGGTAAAACAACGTTAGGGTTAAAATTAATAAATGATTATAAAAAAGGGTACAATGTATTTTTATATGAAATTGCACCACAAT
>CBDVCJ010000216.1:0-7075 GCA_965372445.1 uncultured Thermoplasmata archaeon
ATTAAGTCTTATATTGTTAATAGCCAATCCCAATTGAGTTGGATACTAAAATGCATTACGCGTATCAATCTCTTTTTTTAAATAAGTATTTTTACTAATTAAATCTAAGTCCGATAATATTTTTAGTTTATGCCATATAGTTTGAACCGGGTGTTTTTTCTTTTGTGCAACATCTTTTTTTATTTTAGTATACGCATCAGGGTCCTTTTCTTTTTGGGGTTCTGCTATTTTTAATTGCTTTTCAAGCTCCTCGTATTTACTTTTATATAATTCCCTTGCTATCGCCGTTGGGGTTAATTTTTTCTTCTTGTTTCCTATGTTGTCTAATGCCTCTTTACATAAATATTCAAGTACTTCTTTGCAGGGTTTTAATTTTCTTGAAAAACTATCATCTTTTAACAATGTTCTTGCATCAGTCATAATTTTTCCATCACATCCTTCTAACAAATATTGGTTGATAGTATATTATTATCAATCAAATCAATTTCTTACTTAATATATCATTAGAATATATATAATTACTCCAGTAAAAATTACATAAAAATAGAATGGAGTATTATAAATGGACCCTAAACGAATGAAGACTAATACAAATATGACTTCAAATAATAGAAAAGTTACGGGTAATAGAGGACTCACACTAAATGAATGCATAGCACTCTGTAAAGCACCGAAAAAATTATCAGTTAATGCCACTAAGTTCCAAATTTGGAAGCATCTCAGGGATGAAATACTTATTAGGTTGTTATATGAAACTTGGGCTCGAATAAGTGAGCTGTTAAAAGTTAATATTGAAGATATAGATTTTGAACAATGTGCAGTCCATATAAAACATCCAAAGGGAAAATCAATCTTTAAGGTAATTGAAGGTAAAAGAACCCACATCAAAACTGTGCATCAACCAAGATGGGTTTATTTTGGCGAAGATACAAAAGACCTTATAATACGCTATTTAGAAGGCAGATACAAAGGATCACTTATTATCAGCAGCAGGGGGAAACGGTTATCAAGTCGTGAAGCTGAGCGGATTATAAATTTTTATGCTGAAACAATTGGCATCCAGAAGATAATAGGCTACTGCAAAGATGAAAAAGAGGTTCGATTGGTGACTTGTAAAAGCCTCCGCGAGTCTGGGGAGCGGCATACGGATATTAATGGTGCGGATAGAGATGCGACAGCTCGTATTGCAGGTCACACGGTCGCGACCAAGGAGGCTCATTATAAAATTGGAAATTTTGAGGAGGATAGGGCAATTGTTCGAAACCATCATCCCCTGATGAAAGAGAATAATAATAAGAGGATAGATGAAAAATGACGAATTATTGGTGAAGTACGACTAAAATAATAATTGGTAAATGAGGCATCAAGAATGACCGAGGAAGATGATGAGAAAGTAAATGATGTTCATTCAATGAAAATAAAGAATGGGATTAAACGAGCGAGAGCTTTAGGACAAAAATGGGGGCGGCCATCTATAATGGATTTAAAGAACGACCCCGATATTGCTATCAAAGCCAAAAAATTTCGCTCTCAAGGGCATTCATATTCAGAGATAGCCTCTGAACTAAATATTTCTCGGTCTTCGGCCCGGAGACTTGTACAAAAAGGACAAGAGGTAAACAATTTCTCAACAAGCTTAGAAGGAAAGCCCACTGTGCCAAAAACAAATGTTTTAAAAAGACCCCCAAATGAAAGACAGAGTATTGAGACCGATATTGATAATGAGGCTTATAGCCAGTTACCAAAATCATTTCAAATATTTCAAAATCTCCGTGCAAAAGCGAAGAAAGCACAACAAAATGAGGAGGGTGATTTGAACTCACAGTAGTCTGCCCGTCGGGAGCATCTTTATCTTTTCATTGCCTGTTGTCGATGCTCCCGACTACGGGCTAAATATGTCTTCATAACGCCTTGTTCTTATTTAGCCCTGAGTCTGGGAAAGCCGATATTTTAATATTGTAACCAGGCTTTCACAGATCGAGGTAAAATTCATGATGATAATAATATGAATGAACTTTACCGCAGCCGTTAACATCATAGTATCAAAAAAATAGTTTGATGTAAACAGTCCCGTCCGGGAGCATTTAATTTTTTTATTTCCATTTAAGTTCATATATTTCCTTAATAGTATCAAAGATCTCAACTCTCGTATCGCGCAGGGTCGGTCTGAACTGGCGCGCGACCTCAAGTTCGGTCAGGTCTATTTCACATTCAACATTATCTTCTGTAAAATATTTACCCTTGCTTTTGACCTCGCCGCGCGGCCCCACGACCGCATTCCCACCCCAATACACCAGGTTCTTCTCGGTGCCGATAAGGTTCGAATACAGCATAAAAGTAGTATTCTCGATCGCGCGTGCCACCATTATCTTCTCGAAAAACGTGCGGGTCACAGATGGTGACGCCGAGATACAGACAACGATCTCCGCACCTTGGAGTGCATAGGCCTTGGTCAATTCCGGGAAAAATAGATCGTAACAGATAATAATACCGATCTTACCCAATTCGGTATTGAAGACCTGTATAACATTACCCTCGCTGAAGTAGCGCTTATCCTCAAAAGGTCCAAAATTTACCAGATGCATTTTTCGGTAATGATGGAGGTCGCCGTCAGGTGTAACTAAAACTGCGGTGTTGTAGATATGGCCTTTGATATTTTCGTCCCGTTCCGGCATGCCAAATAACACATGACAACCGTTTTTCTTGGCACTCTTCATAACTTTATTGACCATCTTGCTGCTCAAGGTCTCCGCCACATCGAAAAGTTTATCGCGACATAGATAGCCCGATAGGAACAGCTCTGGAAAGATGAGCAGGTCTGATTTGGTACTATTGATCTCATCTATGATCTTTTTTTGATTTAGGGCAGTATCGTATAATTTATGGAAGCGTTGCGGCAATGAGACTTTCATTGGTACTCCTAATATCATAAGTTATATATTATTTTTCTATTGGTTGTCGAAAAATGTCCTTTATTTGGCAATGTTGGTAATTGCAATATATGATTACCACATTAGATTGGAGATTCCAGTTGCACCTATTTTCTATTTAAGTTTGGAGTTTTCAGTTTACAGTTTGTAGTCGCACCCCCCAACACTGGTTGAAACATTAATTTTACATTATATGCTTGCAAATAGAGTAGGGGGTAGGGGAACTACAAACCGAAAACTACAAACTGAAAACTTCCGTCTTGAATCCTGAATCTAATGCCTACTACTTACCAGTATCTCCACATAGCTTTCTAATCCCATCAAATCATCAACAACTTAATAAGCTATTTCGCAATTATATATTACCAGATACAATGAAGTTGAATGTAAAGTTCGACCCTGAGATGCTGGACGTCATCAAAACCCATATTACCTCCAAGGTCAACGAGGCCAATGGCGAGGGTGTAGTGATCGGGTTGAGCGGCGGGCTGGATTCGGCGGTTGTGGCACAAATTTGCGTGGACACTTTCGGCCCCGAAAATGTTCTTACGATCTTCATGCCCGAAGAGGAGACCACCCCCCCTGAAGATGTCAAACATGCCAGCAAATTTGCCAAGAAGCTTGGGGTTGACTTCAAGATCGTCGATATTTCGGAGATGGTGCGGTTTTTAAGAACCCATGACGAGGCAGAAGGTTTGAACGCGGACCCCACGACCATTGGTAATTTAAAAGCGCGGGTTAGAATGATAACACTTTACTATTTTGCCAATGCAATGAATAGATTGGTGGCCGGTACGAGCAATAAAAGCGAGATCCTATTAGGCTATTTTACTAAATATGGCGATGGCGGTACCGACCTCATGCTGTTGGGCGATGTCTATAAAACCCAAGTTAAACAAATGGCGAAATATTTGAAGATCCCGAACTATATCCTGAACAAGCCGCCAGCGGCGGGGTTGGTGGCGGATCAGACCGACGAGCAGGATCTTGGGCTGCCCTACGAAAGTCTTGATAAAATCATACTCGGCATCGAAATAAATCTAGAGTCGAAGAAAATTGCAGAGATCGTCAAAGTCAGCTTGAAAGAGGTTGAGCGGATACGGAATCGGGTGAGATATAACCGCCATAAACGCAAATTTTCGAAGATCCCCAAGGTTGGTATACGCACTATCGGCAAAGACTGGCGGGAATGATTTTCTATTATGTTTTTTTATCGTATATAAAATATAACATTTTTCTTTTTTACCGCAGAGACGCAGAAACGCAGAATTATGTTGGATTCAATTTAAACCGCCTATGAATTCGGAACCACGAATACACACGAATGTTCACGAATAATAGATTCGTGTCAATTCGTGTTTATCGTCTATTGGTGGAGAGTAAACCAAGCCTTTTTATATCATTATATCTATTCCTAATATTAGGTGAAAATATGAAACAGGATATCAACTCGAACTTGAAAGATTATAATACTGTTAAAAGATGGCTTACACAAGTGGGAAGTAAGACAGGATCTAAGAGTACACAAAGAATCTATCTATTTAATTTGAATAGGTATTGTAAGGAAATTGAAAAAAATCCTGATGAGATCATTTCGGAAAGAAAATCACATTTAAAAAGCGATGATGAAACTTTAAGACGACAGCATGAGGAAATGTTGATGGACCATTTTAATAAACTTACAGAATCTAAAAGTCGAAACTCTGCAGTAAATTCTTTTAAAAGTATCAAATCGTTTTACAAGCATAATTATGTAGATCTGAAATTAATGTCACCTAAAACTTGGATTTCATTCACTGATAAGATACCGTCCTTAGAAGATCTCAAGAAGATGATCGATGTTTGTGAAACACCGCTACAAAAAGCTGCGATTTTGTTTTCGGCTCAATCCGGTCAACGGGCCGGAGTGATTACTGCTATTACTTACGGAATGGTAAAGAAACAGTTAGAGAATGGCGACAATCCGATCGCTATTCATGTTTCTGGAAACTTGAAAGATAAGAAAGGAAACAGAATAAATAAAAACAGACAGGAATATGTCTTTTTTATTAGCAGTGATGCGATTAGCGCGTTAAGAATTTATATTAACTTTATGGAAAATTTAGAATATGAATTTAAAGATGATAGCCCACTATTTGTTACTCCAAGAAAATATCGAAGGTTTGGCGGAACAAAAAAAGAAAAAGCCACATTCAAAGCGGTTGATAGAGAAGCACTGAATCTTTTAGTCCGGCGCTCGGCAATTAAGGCTGGACTGATGGACGATAATTGCACCAAAAGTGCCGATGGCCATACAAGGTATCCTATTCATCATCATTGTTTGCGGAAATTTTGGCAAACTGCCATGGAACAGGGGGGCATAGCAAAAGCATGGTATGAGTATATGATGGGACATAGTTTGAGTAAATTGGATCAAGCTTATTCTCATCCGTCAATAGAACAGTTAAGGGAAGCATATAGACGGGCAGAATTATATTTAACCGTATCACGATTGAATATACCAGATCTCGATAATATGAAAAAGGAGTTGCTATTAGGCGTTATGAAACAACAATGTCAGATATTAGGTTTTGACCCGAGCAGGATAAAGATAGAAAAAGAAAAAGAGATAGGAACTAATCTTACTATTGACGAAGAAATTGAGGCATTACAGAGATCAGTTCTGGATGTTACCATGAAACAGAAAGTGGAGAATAACAATCATGAGCATAAGATAGTTAGCGAACAGAAATTGACCGAGTATTTAAACAAAGGGTGGGGGATAGTTAAAGAACTATCTAATAAGAAGATTGTAATTAGGAGTCCATACCCAAATGGCGTAATATGAGTGCTCTCATCATAACCGTTGTATGATGTGGACGATTATATTTATAAGGTAATTAGGTTGTAATGATCCTTATAAAACAAGATTTTCAGATTCTCTTTGACTCTATCTTAATTTTCAGTATCAATTCCCTATAGCCAGTTCGGACCATAATTGTGTTCACTCAGAAACCATATTTGAAGGGATTTTTATTGACATTTTCCCACACCCAGTTCTATTGGTTGCTTCACCGACGAAGACAAAATCGAATAAATGTCAGTTTTGAAAAAAGTATCATTGATTGTAGGATGAGACATTGAAAGGTTTAATACAGGGGTTCTCCAAGAAAAGATAATGATCTGAATTATTCAGAATTCGTTCTTTCAGAAGTGAGTTTCCTAATTGGGTTGCACAGGGCTTCCACAGTTTCTTCTTTGGATTTCATCAATAATTGATGTATGACTTCATCTTTATCCGCCAGCATTTTATCTTTATACGCTAACATTTTTTGTTGATTGTGCAGCACCTCATAATATTTTCTTACTAATGGCACGATGAATATTGCCTCAACATATTCGTGATAAAGAACTCTTATACTTGCTTCGTCTCTTGATTCAAAAATTAGAATAATATTGCTTTGGCACTCTCCCGATAATAGCTTTCCCGATTTGTTATATCTTATTTTATTGGGAAGATGTTTCACACTGAGCGAATGACCAGCGTTGAATACATGCTGCAAGCGTTTAAGTTCTTCATTCAACTTAATTTCAATGCTGCTTTTTGTCATACAATCAACCCTAATTATTAATTCAGGATTACTTCATTGCTTGGTACCACATTTGTTGGCGTATATGTTGGTATACCGTATGATATACCGCGCAGAATGGCACACAAATATTATTTTATCAGCTAGATTTGCGTGCGTTGCTAGGGGTGGTATACACCCTTACCACTTGGATGTGTAAGCTTTAATCGCCAATCTTACGACCTCGGACCGAGTATTAAGATTTAGTTTATTTTTTATCTCGTCTAATTTCTCTCTTACTTCACTATCGACTTTGGCAGAGATCGTGCAAATTCCTTTTCGACTTAGGCTGTGCTTGCTCATAATTTCATTCCTTTTACGATTGATCTCTTTCATTCTTCTTATCATTCATAAGAGGATGATGCGCCCTAACAATACCTCTATCCTCTTCAAAATTACCTTTTTTATAGTGTGATTCTTTCGTCCGGACAGTATGACCAGCTATTCTAGCCGTTGCATCTCGATCCGCACCCCTGATATCCGTGTGGCGTTCGCCGGCCTCCCTTAAGCTTTTACAAGTTACTAACCTAATCTCCC
>CBDVCJ010000217.1:0-7058 GCA_965372445.1 uncultured Thermoplasmata archaeon
TAAAAATTCCTCTGGAATTTTTAAAGTTATAGTTCCCCCCTTCCCCCTATCGCCTTTCCGTAGGCTACCTCTAATCTCCAATCTATAATCTCTAATCTTATTAGTCAACAATATGTTATCCTGACCTCTAACATTAGACAGTCAAACCACAAATCCTGACTCCTGACTCCTAACATTGGGATTTTGGGTTTTATTATATTTACACTAGTTAAGTACGAGATTACAATTACTATAAATATGTTTGTCGGAATAATAGTTACAAAAATTATAAGTACAAACATAAACTTACTTTTAAATTGAAAATTAAATTTTTAGACCTGGTGCAAAAATGAAAAAGTTTACAATTAAATGTACATATTGCGAATCCAGCTTTGAAGTTAAATTACCAACTGAGATCGAAGATGGCAAGGTGGTTTGTAAATCAAATATGTTCAAAGCGAAATGTATACATTGCACGAAAATTTTCGTTATAAGACTGCCAATTGATAAAAAACCTCAATTTGCAGCTCATTCCCACGACATCCACATTGCCCATCGTCACCCACGAGTGCCTGCGCAACCGTCACCAATTCCACCCACGTTCAAAGGCCCCAGGGAACGGCCCGAAGAGATACCGCTTGAGGTGCCCGCGGAATGCATAACCGAGTTCGAAGAACCAGCGCCAATCAGACCAGATATTGGACCGCCCACCCATGGACCGAGCCGGATGGTACATGAAAGATCAAAAACCTACAAAGAAAAAGAGGGGTATTGGACCAAACCAAAGCTCGCAGCGTTATTATTAATTGTCGTATTCTTTTTAGGGTTAGCTAATTCTGCGACCAATATTGCATATGCCAATGAAGTTGTATCTTCAGATGCCCTAGATTCAAGCGAGTCGGTCGTGGCTATTACGATCTCAGGGTCGGTAATGGATTTTGATACCACACTGCCTATTGGCGACGCTGATGTAAACATTATTGATACGGGGGAATCGACCGTCACGAACCCTGAAGGGTTCTATGTAATAGAGAATGTGCCTACAGGCGAGCATACAATAATTGTGTCTGCAACCGGCTTTCAGACCGTGAATAAAAAGGTCAAATTAACGCCGGCGCCTGAGAGAATAATTAATTTCGAGCTACAAAAAGGCAGCGGTACAGTATACGTCGATGAAACCTCCGACACCGGAGAGGAGGTTGATGAAGATGAGGAAGATAGAGGCTGGAGCTTTATCGGGTTTTTGACTCTCATTTTCGCGATATTGGCATTGTTGGGTGCATACTTGGCCTTTAATCAATATATGTTCTGGGTTTGCAGCACCACCGCTTTTTTTGGGGTTTTATCGTTTGGGTTCGGGGTCGGTATGTTTTTGGGTATTATTGCAATGATCTTAATCCTGGTTTCCAAAGATAAGTTCCGTGAATTTAATATATCAGAACCTGCAATAGATACTGCCACCTGAAACTTACAGAAATATGTGATACTATGAAATTAACGTTTAATATTGTCAATTTTATCATCTATCTTATCCTGGTTACTTGGGCGTTAATATTAGTAATTGTACCTTTTGGCGCTGAACCAAACACTATAGATTTTGGAGATGATGGAGTTACCACATTTTTGGAACACTCCGACGAGATCGAGGAAAATACGGATAATGATTTTGTTGAATCCATTTATGATTCCGGCGATTCGATGTGCCATCAAAAGGCCTCTAGATCGCTATTTGTTAATGGCAACCAGATGCCGTACTGTGCACGGGATGTAGCGCTATTCTGGGGGTTTGCGATCGGTGTGGGGGTTGTGACCTTGGTGAGGATCGAATTGAAATGGTGGTGGCTCGTAGGTGGGCTTGTGCCGATGGGGATCGATGGTGGCGTGCAACTTTTCACGGATTATGAAAGTACTAATATTCTAAGAGTTATCACCGGGGGATCGGCGGGGATAGTAACCGGGTTTGCGATCGGTGTGATCGTGTACGAACTCACCGAAGTTGTGAAATATGAACGGGCACGCAAAAAATATCAGAAGGAACAACAGGAGATGCTTGACGAGCAAACTCGGCGTGAAAAACCTGTGCTTAATAAGGCCTTTAAGAAAAATGACAAAAATAAGCGATAGATCGTCGAGAATTAATTATAGACACGATAATAGTTTTCAGTTTTGGGTTTGTAGTCTGTAGTTACCTCTCAATTGAATAGGAATTATTTACGAAGTTGGATGTTTGGTTTCAGTAATTTGCTATTGCAAATTACTTCGACCTTTAAAATCTCTTCGAGATTTCAACGGTTATGGTTAGGAAGCCAGTTTGGATGTAAGGTTAGGAGGTTGGTGTTGAAGTTCGAAATTTGATGTTAGTTTGTTACCTAACTTCTTAACCTCTTGACCACACAGGCTCTTTCAGGTTTCAATGATTTATTTCTGAGCCTTTATGGTTTCGTCCTATCGGACTTCAACCACCCCGGCCTCTTAACCTTAACCGTCAAAAAGCCCATAAGGGGTTTTTGAGGGTGAGGTAAAATGCGAAGCAATTTACCGTAACCTGTTTATAATATCTATTTGTAACTTCCAACTTCATGAAACATTAATAATTTATTATAAGTTATACTGCAAACTGTAAACTACAAACTACAAACTTATACCATTAAACTGGCAGCGCTTTACGTCCGCCGACCCATCCGCCAATTGCGCAAAAAGTAATATTGAAAATAAAAATTAACGCGATAATAAGAAAGTCCAGGCTTGTATATATCCCCGGATCTATAGTTGTGGCAATGCTGAGTGTATTCAATAATTCAAACAATAGCACCGTCACGATCGAGGCCCAGATGAGGCCGACCAATATCCCGACCTGAAGACCGTTCTTTTTGCTCACATATTTACCGCCCTTGTAGCCTGCAATATAGGGGGTCAAGGATAGTGTCAGCATGAACCCAATTAATGGTATGAAGATCAATAAGAATAACATTGCGATTAACCCAAGAGTTAAAAAGAACGCTTTATCGAAACGCTCTTCTTCCTCTGGTGTTTCTTCGGGTGGTCTTGCGGGGTATTTAGATCTTAAGGGCTTGGAGGGTAATGGCCGTTTCATTCTTGTACCCCGGGTGGTTTTTGACATTTTATCTATATCCATATCGCGTATGATTTTTATTAAAGGTTTTGGTGGTTGTGGCAAATTTATACTGATTAAAGGATGAGAAAAAGATTCGAGATTTCAGATTTCAGATTCCAGCTCACCCCACATCCCCCTTATGTTCATTTTAATGACTATCTGGAATCCCGAACCTCGAATCTGGAATCTAGCCAAATGGCACCTTATACAAATCTTTAATAACTGAATTTACATTACTGTCAACTAGATACTCAATTCATGCGGGGGGTAAATAAATATGACCAATATAGTCCAATCGGGTCAAGCTGGTTCTCGTAATAAAGGTGATTTAGTTGTAACTATAAAACCACGTAAAAAGGGATTAGGTCTAAAACTTGATCTCCGCAGTTCGGTCGGTAAACTGTTTGGCAAATCGATCAATATGACAGTGGAGCAAAAGCTAGGTGATTTGGGTATTAAGGATGCAATAGTTAAGATCGAAGATGATGGTGCACTGGATTATGTGATCAAGGCTCGTGTCGAAGCTGCGGCGCTGAAAGCGGCGGGCAAGGAGCAATAGGATTGGAGTGTGGCTGATATGGCTGTGATTAAAATGGATAGGTTAAGAAGGTCGAGATTGTATATACCGGGAAATAACCCTTCAATGATTCAGAATGCAGGGCTGTTCGAGGCAGATTGTATTATTTTGGATATGGAAGATTCCGTACCGCCCTCCGATAAAGTTGACGCACGGTTATTGATCAAGAGCGCACTTCACACTATGCATTTTGGCGATGCTGAAAAGTTGGTGAGGATCAACCCCGTAAGCACTCCGTATTGGCGCAAAGATCTGGAAGCTGTGGTGGGTAAAGGTATGGCCAAGACCGTAATGGTGCCGAAATCAGAGCGTCCTGAAGACATAATAAAGGTCGATGAACTCATCACCAAGCTCGAGGTCAAACTTAAGATCAAGAGGGGTACAACGCTTATCATGCCGATAATCGAAAGTGCTCTTGGGGTCGTCAACGCGTATAAGATCGCAACTGCGAGCACACGAAATGTAGCGCTTGTGTTCGGCGCGGAAGATTTCACGCGTGATGTCGGTGGCACCCGTACCAAAGAAGGTAAGGAAATGTTGTACGCGAAATCGCAGATCGTGGTGGGCGCCAAAGCCGCAGGGCTCCAGGCACTGGATGGTATTTATTCGGACTTTGCTGATCTCGAGGGGCTGGTAGAAGAGACCACCAAAGCGATCGAGATGGGGTTTGACGGTAAAGGCGCGATCCACCCGAGCCAGATCGGCCCGATCCATGAGACATTTGCACCCACCGAGGTGGATATAGATAAGGCACAAAAGGTGGTGATGGCCTTGAAGGCTGCCAAGAAAAAGGGTGTGAGTGTCGCGGCACTCGGCGGCAAAATGATCGACCCGCCGGTAGCTGCCAAAGCTGAACGGGTATTGATGCTGGCTGAAATGATGGGGCTGTTAACGAAGACAAGATCCAAGCGCAAGAAATAGAAAATACGGGGGATGAAAGAGTATGGCAGGCAATTTAGTTAAAAATGCGGCTGGGCGGATGGTGCCGTTAGAGATCGGCACGAAAACCTACACGCCCTTCAAAGGCGCGTTTGCAACACGACCTACAGGTATAAAAGCCACGCCCAATGTGGCAATGCATCGCAGGGGCAAGTCGAAACTATTACCGTCGATCGAAGCAGCGCTCAAAGCCACGGGCCTGAGATCCGGGATGACGGTGTCATTCCACCACCACTTAAGAAATGGCGATTATATTATGAATATGGTAATGGACAAGATCGCCAAGATGGGTATGAAAGACATTAAGATCGTCCCGTCGGCAATGTTCCCGGTCCACGAGCATTTGATCAAACATATCAAAAAAGGCGTTATTACACGGATCGAGGGCAGCATGAACGGCCCGATCGGAAGACTGGTCTCGTACGGCGGCGCGCTCAAGGAGCCGGGGGTACTGCGCTCGCACGGCGGGCGTACACGCGCGGTCGAGGCCGGCGATATACATATCGACGTTGCGTTCCTGGGGTTTCCAACTGTGGATGAGATGGGTAACTGTAACGGCGCTTTTGGCAAGTCGGCATTCGGGACATCGGGGTTTACGTTCATCGATGCTTGGTATGCAGATAAAGTTGTGATCATTACCGATAACCTTCAACCCTATCCGGTAACGCCGATCAGTATCAGCCAGATCTATGTGGATCATGTTGTGGAGGTCGACTCGATCGGCGACCCCCAAGGTATATTATGGGGCACGACCCAGGTGACACGCTCGCCCACACGGCTGATGATCGCGGAATATTGTGTGGAGGTACTGAAACAAGCCGGGTTTCTGAAAGATGGGTTCTCGTTCCAGGCTGGTGCGGGTGGGATCTCGCTGGCCGTTACAAAATTTTTAGGCGATTATTTACAAGAGGAGGGTATAGTCGGCAGCTTTGCGATGGGCGGTATAACGAAATTTGTCACCGATATGCTGGAGCGCGGCAACCTCAGGGCGGTGCTAGATGCGCAATCATTCGATCTGGATTCGTTAGAGTCATTACGCACCAACCCGAACCATATCGAAGTTTCGCATTACATGTTCGGCAACCCCCATACCAAAGGCTGCATCACCCACATGATGGACGCATGTTTCCTCGGGGCGACGGAAGTGGACTTGGAGTTCAATGTCAATGTTAATACCCATTCCGACGGGTTATTGCTGCACGGTATCGGCGGTCATTCAGATGCCGCGGCGGGCGCGAATGTGACCATTATCGCGGTGCCGTTACTGCGCAAACGGATACCGGTGATCGTGGATAAGGTTACGACCATAACCGCGCCTGGCGAGACTATCGATGTCGTTGTGACCGAGTATGGGCTCGCGATCAACCCAAAGCGCAAGGATCTGCTCAGGAAACTGAAGGGGTCGGACCTGCCGATCACAACGATCAAGAAATTGAAGCAGCGGGCCGAAGCGATGACCGGCAAGCCGGAACCCCCAAAGCTGGGTAATGAGATCGTGGCGCTGGTTGAGTATCGTGACGGTACGTTGATTGATACTGTCAAGAATGTTCTAGGCTGAGTGAAATCCGAAATACGAATATCTAAATCCGAAACAAATCAGAAATCCAAAATTACAATTTTCTAAACCCGCCTTTGTTTGGGGTTTTGGAATTATTTAGACGTTGTATTGAAAATCTCTCTCTTATTTATTTTTTTTAAGAACATCACATTTTGAATAATTCGTCAGAAAAGTTAAATATGATAGGTAAGCCAGGCATTTAGAAAAACCATGTATGAAATTATATATTTTTAGAACCCTATTTTACTTGTAGTAGTTAGGTTAAAAAACGATTGATATATGTTTAATAGATTCGCTAAAAAGAGGTGTGATAAAATGTTGAATAAAAAGTATAAAAAATTTGGTACTCACTTAGTATCTGTTTTGGCGATTTGGATGCTTATATGCATAGGATTAATAGGTTTATATATAGAATCTGATCGAGTAATTGCAAGTGGTCCAACGGAGATTAGTGGAATAATATCGACTAATACTACTTGGACAGCAGCTAATAGTCCTTATATTATAACTGGTAACATATTGATTGAAAATGAAGTAACCTTAATAATAAAATCCGGAATTGAAGTTAAATTTGATGGATACTATTATTTGAATGTCGAAGGATCTCTTATTGCCACCGGAAATGAAAATAATTTAATCATTTTTACTTCAAACAAAATTACATCCAATTCTAATGACTGGCAATATATTCGATTTGGTGAAAACTCAAATGTTTCTCGAAGTGTTATTGAATATTGTATAATCGAATATTCTCAATTTGGTATTTATTGTTATGGTTCTTCTCCTTCACTTTCAAATAATGTAATAACAAATAATGGGTATGGTATTAGATGCCAGGAATCTTGTGTATCCCAAATCTATAATAATAATATGTAAAAGAAGGAAAGAGG
>CBDVCJ010000218.1:0-7035 GCA_965372445.1 uncultured Thermoplasmata archaeon
CTCTATCTTCCTATTGGTCAGCCATTAGAAAACTCGAATCGGGAATCTGGAATCCAATAATTTGCCCTCAGCCTCCATCCTCTATCCGTTAATAAATAAGGTGATATCAATGAAAACCGTAATACGCGGCAACGAGGCAACAGCATTAGCAGCGAAACTATGTCGACCGGGTGTAATTCCGGCATATCCGATCACACCCTCGACATTGTTTCCGGAGAGAATATCGGAATATATTGCAGATGGCGAACTCGATTCTCAGTTCATACTTGTTGAATCCGAACATTCGGCAATGAGTGCGTGTATAGGCGCGAGTGCAACTGGCGCACGAACCTGCACTTGTACTGCTTCGCAAGGATTGGCGCTCATGCATGAAATGTTATTCATAGCATCTGGAATGCGGCTGCCGATCGTTATGCCGGTTGGAAACCGGGCACTTTCAGCCCCGATCAATATTTGGTGCGACCATCAGGATACAATATCAGAACGAGATTCGGGCTGGATGCAGTTCTATGCCGAGAAGAATCAAGAAGCTCTTGATCTTGTGATCATGGCGTTCAGGATTGCCGAAGATAAAAGAGTTTTATTGCCTGGAATGGTTGGCTTAGATGCGTTCGTATTGACACATACGATGGAAGCTGTTGATGTGCCGGACCAGACCGAAGTAGATGAATTCTTACCTGCCTTTGAATCGCTCTATTCTACCCTCGATCCATCCAAACCAATGACGATCGGTTCGTTTGGCACACCCGATTATTATATGGAATTTAGATATGCCCAAGAACTTGCTATGAATAGTGCATCAAATGTAATTGACGAAGTGTTCGAAGAATTCAAAGCAAAATTCGGGCGTGAATATAAAAAATTGGTACCTTATAAACACGAAGATGCTGAGATATTATTGCTTACAATGGGTTCGATGAGTGGTACTGCAAGGGCTACAGTTGATAAATTACGGGAAGCGGGCAAAAAAGTCGGGTTGATTAAAATGACTGTCCTCCGCCCATTCCCCACCCAGGAATTAATTGAACTGACCCAAAATTGCAAAGCCCTTGCAATAGTAGAACGTAACATTTCACCTGGATTTGGCGGTGCGGTCTTCAGTGAGGTCTCAGCGTCATATGTAAACCGCGATAAAAGACCGAAAATATTGAATTACATTGTTGGCTTAGGTGGAAGAGATATTACAATTCCGGATTTTGAAACCATTATCGATAAAGTTGAACATGTATTTTCAACCGGCCAAATCGAAAACGCAACTGAATGGATCAATATACGTGCGGAGGATATCGAGTGAGGTGATAATTATGGTAGAAGGCAAAACAGAGGTACTGGGGCATCAAGAATTATTTTCATGTGGTCATCGAGGTTGTGCGGGCTGTGGTGAAGGTACTGCAGTACGACAGGTTTTGAATACTGCCGGACCTAATACAATTGTTACTATTTGCACTGGGTGTTTAGAAGTTATGACTACGGGTTATCCCGAAACCGCATGGGAAGTACCGATCATCCATGCCGCGTTTGAGAATTCAGCAGCAGTAGCGTCAGGTGTAGATGCAGCTCTGATTGCATTAGGTAGGCGTAAAGGTGTGAATATACTTGCATTCGGCGGTGATGGCGGGACGTTCGATATTGGGTTCCAGGCCTTATCCGGGATGCTTGAACGCGGGCATGATATAACTTATGTATGCTTTGACAACGAAGCATATATGAATACAGGTATCCAACGTTGTTCTTCAACACCCTATGGCGCGTCGACTACGACCTCACCTGCGGGGAAGGTCAGTATCGGTGAACAGCGTGGTAAGAAACCGATCGCGGCAATTTGTGCGGCACATGATATACCATACACTGCAACAGCGACAATTGCCTATTATAAAGATCTTCAAAAGAAGGTTAAGAGAGCTATTGAGACCGAAGGCCCGAGTTTCCTACATGTGTTCACCCCATGCCCTACGGGCTGGCGATATCAGAGCGATAAGACGATCGAGATTTCTCGGTTGGCAGTCCAAACGGGCGTGTTCGTGCTCTGGGAACTTGAAGGCTCGGATTTTAATAATATCCAAATAACAAAAAAACCAAAAGAGCGCCAACCAGTTGAAACTTATCTCAAGCTTCAGGGACGATTCAAGCATTTGATGAAACAACCTGATGAAATAGCGAAGATCCAGAAAGAAGTCGATGAGAAATGTGCAAAATATGGATTTTAATGGCGCTTTAGGCAGGAGTAATTGGACTATTTTATTAGTTCCCTAGTCTCCCAGTCTTCCAGTCTACCTGTCGACCGGTCAGCTGTAGAACTGGTCAATTGAAAAAATTACACCATATCCCAGTCCCGATTTTAGGAGATGATTGAAATGCCACTGAAACCGTTACCAATGCCGAATAAAATTGAAATCACTATACAAGAAATTCTAGGAAAAGGCACTTGTCCGCTTGGACATGAGGTCGGTGAGAAATTCAACTGGCCGGATGATAATGGTAAACTGTGTCCGCATGCAGTTTACGTAGTCTACCCTGCCGTGGATGTGCTGCGGTTTGGTGGCACCTTCCCCTGGGAGGACGATCCGGATACAGCTCGTGTGTGCTGCCCAGACCCGAATAATCCGGTGGTTCTTGAGATTAGAAGATCAAAATAAAAATATTTTTAAATTATAAATTTATTTATTTATGTGAAATTCTTATTCAGCCTGCCCCTTTTTTATTCTGATTTGCTTGAACTTAACCCTGTTATTGCCATTGAACGTTAAAATAATTTATAGAAACTTATTTGAAGAGGGATTCGACCCGTGGGCTTAAAATTCCGATAGGAACCATAATCAGATATAGGAATTTTAAGTCCGAGGGCTGAATAAGACAATGGTATAATATTTACATATTCCGCCCTAGGGTTCGAACTCCCGTCACCTGTACCGACCATTGAAAAGATAAAGAACAATGTGCAGGCAAAGGGATTCGACCCGTGGGCTTAAAATTCCGATAGGAACCATAATCAGATATAGGAATTTTAAGTCCGAGGGCTGAATAAGACAATGGTATAATATTTACATATTCCGCCCTAGGGTTCGAACTCCCGTCACCTGTACCGACCATTGAAAAGATAAAGAACAATGTGCAGGCAAAGGGATTCGACCCGTGGTGTTAGAATTCCAATTGGATACATTCTTAGCTGGAATTCTAACTCTGAGGGCGGAATAAAAGAATGACATAATGTAGACATATTCCGCCCTAGGGTTCGAACTCCCGTCACCTGCACCGACCTATGAAGGAAATAGAAAATAAGGTGCAGGTGACGGGATTCGAACCCGTGCAGAAGGCTTGGAAAGCCCTAATCCTAACCAGGCTAGATCACACCTGCTTTCATGCATAGCCAGTCATTTCATTTTTTTCGTCAATCTCTAGGGATTGAACTTTTCTCGTCTCATTATTGCCTTTAAATGCATTCCTAATTTCTTCCTGCATTTTGGAGTCTCTTAGACGACAATAGAAACGTTCTGTATTGCGTGTGTTTACATGACCTAATGCTTTGGAAACGACCTCAATATTTACCTCTCTGTCTTTCAACATTTGTGCATAGCTTGACCGGTACAGCTGAAGTGTGAAGGTTAATCCATAAAGCTTTTTTGTAACCTTCTGAATCTCTGATTTTATCAGTCTAACGGTTCTGCCATCCATATATTTTACTTTTCCGACAAATGGTACCGATGGAATCAATGGTTCGGCGTCGGTGAAACTACGGTTGTTGAGATATTTTTTTCGTTGTTCCAGGTATTCCAGTACATTCGGTTTTATCAAGGGTGGTAATGGAACGGTTCGCTGTTTGGCATAGCGTTTTTCACCCTTGGGGTGGCGCACATATATTTCCCAAGCTTCTATGTCAAGATCATCAATCTGTGCTTTCTGGAGTTCGCCAGGTCTTAATCCGGTATATGGATACATTAGGGTTATGAATTTTGCAACTGCTTTACGCCACGGTCCCAATTTTGTCCTATCGACTGCGTCATAGATTTTCCAGATTTCGTCTTCAGTTAAAGGTTTCAATTCTTTTGGCAGTTGTTTCGGTAGTTTTATTCTGATGTGTTCTTTGTCCATGATTGAGTTATCACAGTACCGCAGATACCCTTTCAATATGTCTACTAGTTTTATTTTGAATGTATTGCTGTATCCTCTTCTGTCAAGTTCCATTAGGTACAGATCAACTTCTTTTTTGCCCATTTTAAAGGGGTTGGTTGTTATGTCGTGGTTGACTCGTAGTTGCTGAAGGATATCGTGGATGAATTTCAAGCGCTGTTCCCGTTCTTTCAATGTTGTCGGTTGAATATATGCACGAATGTCGCTGAGGTATTGTTTGGCATAGGTTATGAAAGGGTAGCGGCCCATTGAACGCCCCCCTCTCTTTTTTCCAGGTCGTTTTCGTTTCTTAGTTTTGAGATACCCACACGAGTTTTGTTGTTGCCCATGTGGGTTTGCATGTTCTTGCCTTCTGGTACCCAGTTTGGGTACAGCACCTAATCTATTTTTTGTATTAATATTTTTTCTGTCAGGATGTCGAGTTTCAGACAGAGTGGATGGTGCTAGAGGGCGCTCTAATTCACTTGATTTTGAGCCCGATTCTCGATTATCTTGATCATGATTTTGTGATTTTTTTGATTTTTTCATTAAATTAGGACTCCTTTTTAAATTTTCATTTTAAGCGCAAATTGTTACTTAATTCTCTGGCTCACCTTTTTTTCAATTTTACCATGGTTCCACTTGATTTCTTCAACAGGATGTTCTCGTTTTGGAACATTGGACACTTAACATGACGCCATCCTTTCTTATGAAAATCTTTTAAGATGTATACATGGCTCGGATCCTTTGGTTTAATTACAATTTTCCCTCCACAGTCACTGCAAAAATACCAGATTTGCCAATCTTGTGTACATTTCCGATATCCTTCTTCATAACTTCCAATAGAGCCTTTAATAACTCCTTTTAAAAACTTGGCAAGGCTTAAATTCTTAATTTTTAAAAATTCTTTTAATTTTTTATGATCTTCTATTGGAAGCCGTGCACTGACCACCGGATGAGTCTTCTCATATTTGATCCGGGATGGAAATTTCTTAGAACTAGATCTTTTAACCACGGTCAAACCCCCTGTGGTAAGTAGCTATGGTAAGATGATACGGCAGATAGTATGGAAAACCATAGGGTAATAGAATAGGGTTAACGATATGGTAAAAGATAAAAAGTAAGTAATATGGTAAGAATAATAGGGTAAGTAATACAATTAGGACTAAGGTAAGCACTAACGATAAAATAATTAGGTTATTTGATAATAGATACCTGGTAAGCCTTTTACTTTCATTGTTCTGCTTTTCTTCTAATGTTAATATTGACCATAACTTTCTCCTTATAGATTCTATCGTAAACCAAAAAGGCTCATCATTTTTTTTACCCTTTAAATTTCGTTGCATATAGTAACAGCATATCATAACGGCGCGAATTCCTGGTAACTTCGTCTTTTTCATGATTAATGATATGCTCGATATGGGGGTTAATCTTTTTCATAGTTTAGGGTACAAAGGTATATATTGGTGTACTGTATATATCTATAATGTACATTACCTAGGAGGCTTAACTATGTCAGAAGCGGAAAGATTATTAAAAAATGATGATTTTTTATTACAATTCAAGTCATTAAGAAGTGTTTTTGATTTAATTTGTATGACCTCTTCAATGAAAGTTAAAGAAACAGTAAATAAAGGAATATCTCCAAGCCAAATTACCCCAGAATTGTATGAAAAGGAATTTGATGAGCTTAACAGGCAACTTGAATTGATAGAAGCAAAGGATGGAAAAGATCGTGATGATAATGAAGAACAAATTGAAAAGATATTAAAAAAGAAAAAGAGTTTTTTACAAGTAGTATGCCGGAAGTGTAAAACATTAAAAAAGCTAGGTTTAATTTGTGAAATAACTCATTTGGAAAAAGGCATCGATATGCGATATAAATTTTATTATCCAACATCATTGGGATTGGATTTTAATAAAATTATTACTAATCAAGGATTTCCTCTTATAGATACATCTACAAAATCAAAGAAAGGCTTTAAAAGCGATTATAAACAGAAATCGAAAAGAGATTACCTTCAAGATTACAAGGTTGTTGAGCACAGTTTAAATCTTAAGGAAGTAATTCAAAAACTCATTAAAGAATTTCCAGTAAGATCAACACAGGGCATCTATTACACCCTAAATGTGACACATAGAACCCCTTATAATGGTGAATATTTTAATACAGAAATAGATCGATCACACCTTTATCAAGATTTTTTTAAAAATCATATTATGTTTGATAAAAACCTACATAAAAAGATAGAAAAATTTAAACTTAAATGTGCTGAATTTTGGATTAAGAAAAATGAAGTTCTTGATGAAATGAAGTTAGATATCAATAACCATTTTAGTTCAGAAATTTCTGCAAACTTAGATATTAATCCATTGGATAAAAACATATTCGATTGGTTGTATCTCAGTGCATTGTATTTAGCCACTGATAAAAAAAGGATTTTTAAAAAATATTTTCAAAACTTTAAGTTGGAAACAAAAATCATAGATGATGATAGGAGAGGAGATTTAGAAAAACGAAAAAGAGACTGGCCAGTAATAAAAATATATGAACATTCTGTAGGTACTTTTAAGTTTTTAAGAACAACAACGCTCGATAAAGATAAAAAAATCAAACCTATGTTGGAGAAGAAATTATTTGAGTACATGAAAAGTTTTGAACAAAGATCATACTACAAATATCTTATAGATAATATCAAGTTACTCCTAGAGATATCATATCTTAGAACCGATATTATCGATAACTTAGAGAAACACTCATTGCTTCCTATTTTGCCCGGGGAATGTGAATATATAAGATAACGTTAAATTTCAAGTTGTTCCACTTTTAAAAATATTGTATCCATTTCAATGTATATACCTCGACATCTTGTCCTTCATCGCGATCTTCTCGTCTTCACTTATTTCATCACCTTTTTGATATATTTC
>CBDVCJ010000219.1:0-6926 GCA_965372445.1 uncultured Thermoplasmata archaeon
GAACTGCACCATATCGTCTTGCAGAGCTATGTGCAGAAGTTCTTTTCCAAATAATTTCATTTTGAAAGTTATTTTTTCCAAATATCTTATCCAACACGTATACTTTGATATATGCGTTCGCATGATAATCACAATGTAAATAAAGAGTACCCGTGTCTTTGAGTGTTTTATGGCATTGCTCGACTCGTTCTTTTAGCCAATCCAGATATACGAAAACATCTTCCCGTCTTTTGCCGCCTTTACTATACCATTGCGCATCTTTGAACCCACGAATTTCATAGCCATCCTTCCAAATAACTTCATAATTCCTACCTGTAAAAAATGGTGGATCAAGATAGATCAAATCGACTGATTTATCTGGAAACTTACGTAATATGTCTATGCAGTCCCCACAATAAATTGCGTTCGTTTCCAATTTAACATCTCCCTAATCTTATTTGCTCATCTAACCAGAACGTAAACGATTGTGGATTTCGTTTTGGCTGTTCATTCTTAAATTCTATTGCTAATTCTATTAGATCCCCCCAATTCTTTATTCCCAATCTCACTAAATCAATTCCAGCCATCTGTGCAGGGGGGATATGACCTATTGAACTATGTTCCCACAAATAATTGTAATTAATTATTATGCCGTTCAGTACAATTTTTGCACTTTCGGTTAGCTTAAAATGTCGCATGATTTTGGTACGTTGTTTGATATATTCGTGCCATCTCTCGATTAGGTTTTGGTTAGTAGGTGAAATGAATCCTGCACTTTGGGCATGGCTAGGTCTAGTACTTATCGAACGTGTCCAAAATACTTTTTTATATGCATCATGGTAAGCTGGTAATTTATCAGTAATTATTTTTAATGGCTTTTTACCTGCATGGAGATACGCTTCACGAAACAATACAGTAGCATCTTTTATGCCTCTTGATTGGGATAAATGACAAGCCAATAAATATCTTGTTTGTTCGTCAATACAAGCCCACAGCCATTTATTTCTGCCGTGCATCATTATCATAGTTTCATCGGCTACCCAAATATCTCCAATATTCATTGGCTTAATATCTCTACTAAAAGGGATAATCAAATCAGTATATTTCATGATCCAACTCCATAATGTAGCTTTACTTATACTGAGTTGTTCCAAATCATCAAATGTATTTTTAACCGCTCCGTAACTCATACCATTGTAATAATAAGTCATTGCTTGTATGATCGTATCTCTATCATATCTTTGATGCGGATATGTGTCCTTACCTGTAGCTCGATGCCCGCATTTTTTACATAGATAATATTGCTCACCATTTTGGCTACCGTTTAAACATAAGTTAGTATTGCCACAATACTTGCAAATAATATCTCGCTCTAATTCCATTGTTTCTACAAATTCTGGCACTTTAATTCACTCTTCCTGTTTCTTTTTTATTTCCACACTAACAGATATTGTTGATAGCATTGAACCAATTATCATAGGGATTAATATTTTCATCATACTCCAGATTTCTTCGGCAGTAGTCGTGTCCCCCATAAATTTACATACAATCCACATGAATAAAAGAACAATTATAAAAAACATACAAACTCCTAAAATCTTCATCGTGGTAGTATTAAAAAAGTCGTGTAACCAACTTTTCTTTTGTTGGCTTCGGTTAATAGTGATTGCGTGTTGTTATTTATTTTGTATATATCTTCTATTTTGGGGTTGAAATCTATTTAATTCTGCCATATTAATCTCACCCCGCATCGTGGACACTGTGGCGTATTGTTCGGAACTTGTCCATAATTACAATTAGGGCAATTATAATTATTGCCTTTCAATGCCCTATATGCCAGATACGCTCCTGCAGCTCCACCCAACGCTGCAAGAAACCATCCTAAATAATTTGGTTCTTCATCATCCCCATTGGTCATAATATCAACCCATTTCCAATATATCTTTTTAAAAATATTTAGAACCAAATATCATTCCCCCCATATGAATGTTTTCCAAACAAAACCTTCAGATTGGACTAGAATTTAAAATCATTCCTAACTTTTGGCCAAATTAACCTTTTTGCCGCAGCTAATGCACTGGGATATACTGGCATTGCTGTATTTGGTATCCGATACCCCACGTTCAAAAAATAACTGGTGTTCGGTCTCATGTTTACATTTGGTGCACCATGTTTTTCGGGTTTCATACGGCGACATTTCACGGCCCCTCTACATAAAATAGAAGTCTAATATTTTAATGATTTTGATAATAATGTAAGGAGAGGCGAGGGGGATGTATTAAACATAAGGGAAATATTTTATACCAAGGGGGAAAGTCTTTGATACAAAAAATCCATTGAATCTGATACTATTAGGAATCAGATTCTCCCCCACACCTCGGTAATATAATAGGTTTAATAGTTTAAAATCTTATCTACAATATTAATAAAACAGTATCTATTTCGCAAGATTTGGATAAACTGGATTTTGTTAAACATTACATGTCTTCTCGAAATTTGGTGCGAAATCGTTTAACAAGTGGTAAGTGGTAAGGCTATAAATATTGCTTACTTGGATTAGAGATTAGAGATTGGAGATTAATAAGGAATTTCATATACTCGGGAGTATCGGGAATACGGGAGTATCGGGAGTAACGAAAATGGGTGCCTACCCAGAAATTATCGATACTCCCGTTACTCCCGAATGTGGCAAATATATGTTTTACTCCCGTTACTCCCGATATTTATCAGAATAATAAACCTTAAGTCCAATCTCAACCTTACCTTTGAAATACCAGCTAACATTATGAGTTGAGGCGATGTTAAAACTCATGGGGATTCTTGGAAGTGCACGCCAAGGCGGTAATACCGAACTCTTGCTACAAAGCGCACTCGAAGGCGCCCAGGCTGCGGGTGCTGAATTCGAGCTGGTGCGACTCGCCAGTCTCAAGATCGATCCCTGTATGAACTGCGGCGGTTGTGATGAAGACGGACTTTGTGTACAGCAGGATGACATGCAGGGGCTGTTTGAGAAATTATTGAATTACGATATTATTATATTAGCTTCACCAATTTATTTTATGGGCCTAAGTGCCTGGACCAAAGCTTTTATTGATCGGTGCCAATCCCTCTGGGTACGTAAATATCGGCTTGAGCGTTTACCCACCAAACCACGCGAAGAGCGCAAAGGTGTGTTTCTATCCGTTTCCGGTATGAAGAAACCGACTGCTTTTGACGGGGCAAAGCTCACGGTCAAGAGTTTTTTTGCGACTATACATGTCACCTACTTTGGGGATCTCGTATATACGGGTATCGATGCTAAAGGCGACATAGCCAAACATCCAACGGCATTGAACGAAGCTTATGAACTTGGGGAGATGCTAGTTAAACAATTTGACGATCCGAATTTTAAAATTACAAATGATGCTTCCGAAATGACGGAAGAACATACCCGGCAATGAATGAGCTGGGTGGTTTTTTAAGGTGGTAGGAGTCAGGATTTGGGTTTGATTGTCTATTGTAAGGAGTCAGGGCTCTCCACCGGGATTCGTTGTTCGGGATTCGGGATACGAACCCATATGATCCCAGACATTTGTCCCTATCACCTATCACCTAAATCCTACCACCTAATAATGGACTCAGGACGCAGGACTCAGGACGCTTGCTTCAATCACCATAAATTCTTTATACGATTAATTCTTTCCAATCAACCCTAACTGATATAATTTTAAAAACACATCCGGGGAGAAAATAATAAATTATCAACAGGTGAGTCTAATGCCTGCAAGCGGTCAAGTTTATAGATGTAATATTTGTGATAATATCGTACATATAATCAATGGTAGCGACATCCCACCGATATGTTGTGAAACGGAAATGGAGCTTTTATCTGATGAAAACAGACTGAAACAGATTCCGGATGATAAAAATATATGTGGGGCAGTACTAAAGTGCCAGAAATGTAACTTTAAAATTATTGCATTGACCGAACTCACCACCCCCCCCCGTCACCATTTTGCAGACATGAAAATTACTGCAGAGCGTACCTCTGGCGAATGGGACCAGATCTATGAATGTTCAAGTTGCGGTCAGATAATCAAGATCACCCGGGAGGGCTGTGGGCAGCTGCACTGTTGTGACGAGGATCTATGTGTGATGGACGTTGGACAAGTGAATGAACTCAAGGATAAGATAGAGATCGAACTTGCCAAAGTACATGATAAACCTTATGAATATCCATTTTACGTTTGTAAAGAATGCGACCGAGAGATCAAGATCCTGAAAGATGGTACGGGTGCCGTAATTTGTCATAACACACCAATGTCCGAGCGCTCCAGAATTGGCTATTATTTCCAGGGCGGCGGCTGAACGTTAACCGTCATTAACCGGGATTCGGTTTTCGGGATTCGATTTATGATCAATAATTATCTTGTGCGCAGTACAACCTCAGTCGCTATATATGGGAGTCGAAACGGATTGTTCAATCACAGGTCCAAAATATTTTTATTTTGAATTGTAGATTATCAATGTTTAGACATAAGTTTGACTGTAAGAAATGTACACTTTTAGGTTGGTTTTTGTACATAACTTCGATATGAAAAGGTTTATATGTAATAAAAACTATGTCTATAATGGACAAATGTAAAGTAAAGATTAGAGTTTGTGGACATATGACACGGAACTGCCTGCTCATTATGAAACCCCCCCATTCTGATGAAAGTGCCGAGCGTATGTGCGGCATTGCACAACGTGCAAGAGCAAAGAAGAGTGAAGTCGTTGTTTATCTATTAGGTGATGGGGTACTTTGTGCCAAAAAAGGTCAAAAAGGTTATGTTGGCGAAAACTTAAAAACGGCGCTCGAAAATGGTGTGGAGATAAAAGCAAGTGAAAGAGACCTAAGCGCGAGAGCAATAGCTTCAGATCAAATAGAACCCGGCGTGGAAATACTCGAAGACCTGGAAGGTGCATTTGTCGACGATATCATGGAAAATGCGGATCGGGTGATATCATGGTAGAGCCTGAAGGCACCGTAAAGAAGACGTTATCAATGATGTTATTTTCCGGTCCCTATGGTAGCCAAGAATCAGATCATATGTGCCGCATTGCCGATAAAGCTCTAGAAAAAGGTTATGGCGTTAAAATTTTTCTATATGGTGAAGGTGTACACGCTCAAATGGCTGGCCAGGCCCCTAAAGCGTTCTTCAATGTTGGTGAAGCACTTACTAAATTGGCAGAAAAGGGCGCGATAATAAAAAGCTGCGTGCGCTGTTCACAAGCCCGCGGGTATATCGAAGGCGAGTTCGACGAGGAACAGGACCGCTATCCATCCCCAAAATCAATTGATGCAGTTAAAATCTACAGTTTATATGGTTTTATTGATATGATCAAAAAGAGTGATAAATTAATTACGTTCGGGAGTGCGTGATAACATGGTCAAGATAGTAATTGAGGTTTCACATCCGCCCTTTGGCCACGAGAATACCTTTGCAGCGTTGTATGTTGCTACAGGGTCATTGTCAAAAGGTTATGATGTCATTGTTGTGCTTAGAGCTGATGGTGTTTACACGGGTCGCAAAGGCCAAGTAGAGCCGCAGGCCAAGATCCACCTGCCGTCCACCGAAAACCAGATTGAAGATATTATTGAACTTGACGGTAGGATTGTTGCCGATCGTAATGCGTTGTCAATGCGTGGTATCGAGGCCGAAGAACTCATAGAAGGCATTGAAATTATTGATACCACAGAAATTCATGATATTATTTTAGACCACGGCGAAAAGGTCGTGACTTTTTAAAAATACAAGGTGATGAAATATGGCAGATGAAACATTAGATTGCAGGGGTTTAACATGCCCTGCACCGTTAGTCGAGACGCGTAAGAAACTCAAGCGAATGGAGGTCGGTCAGACCCTGGAGGTCATCGGCGACCACGCTCCATCCGCGAAGGAAGTGCCGGAAGCCATGGAAGAAATTGGCCACCAAATTGTCTCTACAAGTGGCGAGGGTGGAGTTTGGCACGTAACAATCAAGAAATTGAAGTAAAATAAAGTGAGGTGAGCTAATGCCAAAAGCAACGATCGTAATGTTTTCGGGAGACTTAGACAAAGCGCTCGCTGGGTTTGTTATTGCAACAGGTGCAGCGGCCTCGGGCTGGGATGTAACATTGTTCTTCACATTCTGGGGCATTAACATTGTCAGAGGTTCTAATAAGAAAGCGCTGGAGAGCAAAGATACAATGTCCAAGATGTTTGGAGTGATGATGCCCAAAGGTACCGAGAAGCTCAAGCTATCCCAAATGAACATGGCTGGTATGGGTACATCAATGATGAAAAAGCGCATGAAACAGAAGAATGTAAAAACCCTACACGAAATGATAAAAGATGCAAAAGAGCTGGATGTAAAATTTCTAGTTTGCGATATGTCGATGGATATAATGGGCCTTCAGAAATCCGAGTTCATTGATGAGGTAGATGAGATTGTTGGCGTGGGGACTTATATCAAAGAATCCAAGGATGCCAATATGACACTTTTTATTTAAACCGGTATTGTGGTGTAGAAGATGGCGACAAACGTCAAGATCAAAGAAAAAATATTGTCAATATTAATGGCAGATTCACGTAAATCATTTAGGACCATTGCCAAGGAGCTCAATATCAGTACAACCACTGTAAGTAGAGTTGTGAAAGATTTGGAAAATGATGGGTTGATACTGGGCTACACAACCTTGATCGATTGGCACAAATTAGGTTACGATTCCACGCTTTGTCTACAATTAAGTGTTGACTCTGAAGCCGACATCGAGCAGATCGGAAGAATGTTAAAAGATATACCAGCAGTAAAGCAAGTATTTTATACGACCGGGGACGCAACTTTCTCAGCTTATGCGGTCTGTAAAGATACCGAAGAAGCTGCGGCTACCCTGGAAAAGCTGCGCAAAATTGCCGGGGTTGAACGCGTTGTACCTCATACGG
>CBDVCJ010000220.1:0-6909 GCA_965372445.1 uncultured Thermoplasmata archaeon
GCCTCAAGGCTATTAAATGGCAATCCAACGAACCAAATTTAAGACAAACATATCCCACGAACCACCATTAAGACAAACTTATCCTACAAACTAACGCTGAGGCAAACATATCCCACAAACCATGCCATAGAAAAAATTGTCCTAAGAACACTCACAACTTATAAGGCACTCGATAAAAATTTTTACCAATTTATAGAATGTTTTATATTATAGTATGATAATGATATGAACTAACTCGAGAGAGGAGCAGGCATATAATGATCATCCATACCGAGGGTTTGAGTAAACATTATGGCAATCTCAGGGCCTTAGACGAGGTATCGCTCGATGTGAAGGGCGGCGAGATTTTCGGGCTATTCGGCCCCAATGGTGCCGGTAAAACCACAATGATTCGTGTACTTACCGGTCTTACACGCCCTGATAAAGGTGATGCCTATGTCGCAGGTATTAGTGTTAGAAACCATCCAAACCTGCTAAGAAAATACATTTCTATTCTGGTCGAAATTCCATTCCTTTATGATTACATGACCTGTCGTGAATACCTGACCTTTTTTGGTAAAATGTCGCAAGTACCCAGATCCGAGCTCGTTGGATATGTGCAAAACCTAATTGAGCTTATGCAGTTAACTGAAAAAACCAATGTGAAAATTCTGAAATTATCGTCGGGCTTGCGTCAGCGATTAGAGATCGCTCGGGTATTGTTAACCGATGCTAAGATCCTGTTTTTAGATGAACCTTTCAATATGATTGATATCGAGCTCCGCAAACGTATCCGTAATTTACTTCGGAAATGGCTCACCAAAGACCGCGCGATATTCTTCACGTCACACAATCTAATTGAAAGCGAATACATTGTCGATAGATTCGCGTTTATTGCCAATGGCAAGATCGTGACTGCAGGCGCTGCGAGAGATCTTAAACGCAAGTTTTTAATGCCCTCGTACTCTCTTGAGGTCTCCAATCCCCAGAAAGCAGCCGAGGTATTGAATAATACGCGTGGCATATCTTCAATAAAATTGATCGAAGGTGGCCTAAACGTTACTTTGGCAGGTAGGGAATATGCAGGATTGATTCCGAAAGCGTTAGTTGCGAACAATATCGAACTTTATGAAATGAAAGCGCTTGGAACTATGGAAGATGTTTTCGATAGAATTATTTGCTAAGTAAAAGGTGAGGTTAAATTGCCAAATCCGTCATCAGGAAAAGTCAAAGTCCGGTGCCCGGTTTGTAAAAATATCTTCACGCTCGAAGCTACAGGTAAAGAATTTATCGAATGCCAGTACTGTGGAAACAGCCTGAAACTGCCGCGGTATTTATCCAAACCGATAAAAAAGCCCGAAACCTCGTTGCCGAGATATCGTGAGGCACCAAGCGGCGAAATACAATTAGAACCTATTAATATTCGCAACAGTCGTCCATTGATCCAAACTATAGTATTCAAGGACATTCATGGAAGTTTGAAATTCATGATGATGCTTTTTCTTATTGGTATTGTGCTCGCAATTGTGCTGTCACCGATCGCAAATACCGCACCCGACCACGATAGATATTTAGACGAGCTGGAACAAGATTACGAAGATCCGGAAGAGCGTGCCGCCAAGATCGAGGCCGTAGAGACCGAAAACATCAATTATCAATTCGGGATCGCGCTGTTTTTCGCGGCCCTGATCTTTATTATGACTGCACAGACTCTGTATGGTACCGAACTCAAAAAAGGCACGATAAGATCGATCGCGCTCTACCCGATAGATATGAATGGCATTACAGTTGCTAAGATCGTCAGCATCAGCCTAATGTCGGGGTTAATTCTGTTCTCGATCTTTTTAATACCAGTTTTACCGTTCTATTTTTCCAATACATTCCCGAATCTACCGGTAATAATTATAATGGCCTATTTTGTGTGTGTCGTTTTTTTAATTGTTACCGCATTCGCCAGCCACATCCCAATTCATATCTTTAAAAATGTAAAATTTGCTTTTAATCGTTTGATCATAATCTTTACGATAATTTCGATGATCTTTACCGAAACCGCTTTGAAAACTATCGGGGCCTTCTATATAATGACCAGCCGTTTGAGCGGCGCCGAGGCCGATACATTCTGGGAAAATTGGACCGAAACAGCCAGAGGCTTGGCCGTGATCTCGCCCTACCACGGCGGGGGGCGGGTTTTAACTAGTATGTTAGGGTTCAATACCGGCGGTTTTGATTTCTTTCTGATAGGGCCTATCGCGCTAATTTTATTGATCTTTGGAGTTATGATGGGTAAAAAAATATATTTAGATGTTTTTATCTGAATTGACCAAAAAAAGAGCGAAAATGATTTAGATTTAAAATACATACCCATCCTTTAATTTACGTTGAAACTAAAGGGGTGACACGCTTGGACCTGACATTCTATCGCAACCATAAATTCGAACTCAGTGGTATTGGATTAATTATTACTGGCATTCTTTTATTTATTAGCACAATAGGTGTTTTTATACCCGGTGCAGATATAGCCAAAGACAGTGAATATATAAGGGATACCTTGGAGTTTCTCGGTAACTGGGATTATTGGCTATTTATTGGCTCTGCAATATTCTTCATGATATGCCTATGGATCTTTTCGGACTTTATTTTGAAACTGCGAAAATTCAATAATTATATTGAAACCGCCAGTAAATCGACCTTTAAAAAGAAAAAAGAAGAGATTGAATTTCTTGCGTGGGAACTAGGCGATAAATTCGTGGAGCGGTTCGAAGAACGTAAAAAGGAATTTAGAATTCGCAATTAAACCGATTATTTTTTAAGGTATTAATAATATACAGTGACTAATCAATTTATACTTGATTTTAATTAAAGGTGATGTTTATGGTGGCATATTGTGAAGATTGTAAGAGACCTGTGAACCAAGTCTGTGATAATTGCGGTGAAAGCTTTGGAGTTACAGTTTGTGAAAAATATGCCTGCGGTGGAACTATGATGTGCACTCGATGCGGCAGTAAAAAACTTACCCCCATGGGTGAAAAAAAGCTTGGACCCGACCCGTATGATTACAGTAAATTATCCAGGGAAGAACGCATGGCGGCAAAAGCGGGCGAGGTACGCGGTGCAACCTCAGTACCAATGCCAACCGAAGATAAACCCAAATGCCCAATCTGTGGCTTTGAAGTGCTCTCAAACTGGAAATACTGCCCTGAATGTGGTGTCAGTTTCGGGAAAAGCACATAGATACTATCCACCACTATGCAAATAATTCAAAAAATATTGGCTATTTAAAGATATTTCTCAAAACCCGATCTTCAGCAAGAGCTATCAATTTTAATTGTTCGATTTTAGTTACAAATATGCCTTATTTTTGTTCCTCAGTCGCTTCAAAGGCCGGCAACGCCAACGGAGTCGCGAACTTGTATTTCTTGTAATTTATCGCGCCCGCTGCCGTTTCATCTTGATCCGGCTCGATACGGTCGGTCTCCTCTTTTATGGCGGCTAGTTCTTTATCTACCGCCCGTCGGGTTCTTGCTCGTGCTGCGATCAATGTAACAATAACGATAATGACAATTATTATTAAGATCAATAACAATAAGAATATTGTGTTCGAACCTTCATCATCCGAAAATAAACCTGGTACTATTGGATCCGAAGTAGGTTCTTGCTTTACATTTTTTATAGTTATTACGGTTGAATCCAACTCGGAATAATGCTCACTGTCAAACGCCCTGGCAGATATGGTATGTTTTCCGTTTGTCATATTCTCCAAAAATAGCTCAAAATTCCACGAGTTCGTTCCGATGCATCTGAACCAGCTACCCTCACCGTCAATTTGGATCTGTACTAAAGTTATCATTCCATCCTCATCATAAGCCGACCCCTCGATATTGATACTGCCCACGACTTCAGTGCCGTTCTCAGGCTTGAGTATATTCACGGTTGGACGCTTGTTCAGACTGGTCACCACCGTCAAGTCCAGTTCATCCCTAGCAAAAAGCTCGCCATCAAACACCTCGGCAATGATCTGATATGTTCCTGGAATTATACTGGTCGCATCCCATTTAAATTTCCAGTTATTTAGGTCGCCGCTAAGATATTCCCAGATGCCAAACTCGTTGATCTTGATCCGCACATATTGTATCGTATCTTCTAGATCAAATGCGGTACCATAAATATCCGTATCACCTGCCACTTCAGTATTTTCAAGCGGTGATTCAATATCTATGGTCGGTGCATCGTTTATCGGGTTAATGATTATATTGAACGTTGTATCTGAAAAAGTATCGTTATCTATAGCCCTGACCCCGACAATACTTGGTCCAAAGTAATTTTCCGGGACTTTTAGATCAATAGAATTGTTTTCCCTTAGCCTGACAATGATATTTTCGTCGCTATTATATTGGATATTAAAGCTCAGGTTCTCAAGTGGGGTATCGATATCGTGAACGTAATATGTAAGATTAAGAACATTTTTATAGGCCTCTTCAAATGAATCTTCATCAATATTGATCTCCGGGATCTCATCCCAATAAGGTGCATCATTTACCGGTAAAACATGCACCAAGATCTCTTGATGTTCATAGTTTCCATCTTCAAAGGTTTTCACATCACTATTATCATCGCAATAGAGCCAAACCGGCACGTTATTACCGAACCAATCGCCCAAACCTTTGACGATCAACACATTTTTAGAATTGATATTCACAGTTATTTCTTCGCCATTGTATTTATTTTCTGGATCTATTTCAGCTTCGAAAAATAAGGAATCGCCTTCAGGGTCTATAAAATAATCCATTTCATCCAAATCTGTGGAATCGTCCATTCCACCTTCATAAATGGTAATGTCTGGTATGGGTCGCGGTGCATTTGCATACGGGTCATCCTCAATTGGTTCGATTTTGATGATGAATTCATTTGAAAGCGCATATTCGCCATACATATCCGTCGCACGAACCACGACCTCGGTACGGCCAAACCAATGGGGTATCTCGGGCGCGACCTTTAGGTAATATGTACCATCGGTATAAACTCTGATATTCTCCGATTCGGAATTGCTCTCGATCGTATATTTCAGATCTACGGAGGGCTCGTCGGGGTCAATGTAATGCTTACTTAGATCAACTAAATTGTCTATGACCGCATCTTCTTCAAGTGTCTTGGTCATAATCGGTTTAATGAATTCGGGTGGTAGGTTATATATGATATTCACATCCGAGATCTTGATCTTGCCGGCAGTTGAGGTCGTAACGCCTATGGGTATTGTAATATTGATCAAATGGGGCGAAATGTTCGGGTCAACTTTTTTCATATACTCATTTAATTCACCGGCGAGATCACCGCCCGGCTTTTCATTTATGAGCGCCTTATATGAATATTCAATATCAATTTCAAGACCTATATATCCAGAAGTGTCGGATGTAAAATTTAACGGTATCTTATAGAATTCATTTCCATATGCATCCCTGACCATCTTATTGGCGATATGTGCGGGGGGGTTGACCAATAATCCTTGTAGTGGGGCTCTGATGTTTATATTATCGGTAGTCGAAAATTCGCCGGGTGGTTTCCATTCAAAACTACCATCGTCACCAATATCCATTTTGGGGTTCGTTACATGGCCTAGGTCCGAGAAGGTTGGTGCCGCAACCCCCATCGCGCTCTGACCTACATCGCCTATGGCGATTTTGGTGGGGTTGAAGGTCGCATCGCCATTACCTAAATAATACGCAAGCATTCCACTGCCATAATCTGAATAGCAAACCAGATCCAAGTTACCGTCAGAGTTGAAGTCGAAGGCGTCCCCAAAGCCAGGATAACTTCCACCAGAGTTTAGGCCGGTTGCAGAGGCGGCGTTAAAAGTGCCATCTCCCTTCCCTTTGGTAAACCACCAATTCGCATCCCACTGGGTATGTAAAATATCCTGATTGCCATCCAGATCCCAATCCCCGACCACAATACCATAAGCACCGGGATAAGCCACGCCCAGGTCATGCGAGGTGTAACTATCACCGGAGCCGCTATTTTCAAACCACCATACATCATAATTCCCCGCTGATTGCGGCCTGCCACCAATTACGATATCGATGTAGCCATCTCCATCAAGATCGCCTTGGGATTTACCGTAGGGATAATATATGCCAAAGCTATGGTCACCCGAAGGGAACATTCCATTTCCATCCCCAAAAAAAAGATATCCAAGCCCGGAGCTATCAGCATAACCTTCAGCCATAAAGTCTATATTACCATCTTTATTAAAATCTCCGACCGCAAAATCATAGGGATGGGAACTTGCATAGACTTGCCCAACAACACGTTTAGGTGCAAAGGTAGCGCCGGCCCCGATCTTTTCATAATAATAGATATTCTTCCAGCCGGTCCCAGATGAACCCTCACCCACAATGAAATCCAGGTCGCCGTCGTTATCGAAATCTGCAACTGCCGTGCCTGCACGACCCTGGGAGGTTGAGATATCTTCAACTTTCACAGGTGTCCCAAAAGTACCGTCAGGGTAAAAGATCGTGTAATATACCTCACCATAATAATCAACAGTTGCAACATAAGTTTCTCCGCCAAAGAATCCCTTTAATTTCATTGTCGCACTTGAGATCGTTGCATTCCGTGGGATCTTAATGTAGGTATCTCTATTATATCCGCCAATTTTAAACATCACATTTCGGTATTCCTGACCGTTACTGAACGTAGTTTGACGGCCAAAACTGCCATAGCCTTTACCTTTGAACGCCCAATCTGGATCGCCATCGGTCCCCACGTCAACTACTACATCTGTGGGATAGGTATCGGCTTCTGCGGAGCTTTGAATGCTCATCTGCGCGGAAATTACGGTCGCGTCCTTATTTAATTCTAGATTCAAAGTCGAATTGTCTGAGCCGCCAGCTCCAAATTTGAGCTCTTTCGCAGGGCTTGAATCACTGAATGTGG
>CBDVCJ010000221.1:0-6897 GCA_965372445.1 uncultured Thermoplasmata archaeon
ATCATTGTTATGGTTTTCGATTGTAAAACCCTTCGGCTTTTCCAAAGTAGGGGTCCATATTGTTGGGTGTTGGGTGTTGTGCGCAATTTTAAGGTGGTATCTGGCAAGTCACACTTCGGGAGCACCGGGAGCATCGGGAGTACGGGAGCGCGAACGGGAGTACGGGAGTAACGAGAAAGGGTACCATACTCATTAATTTCGATACTCCCGACGGTGGTATTTTTACTCAGACTCCCGGGTTCCCGCTACTCCCGATAAATGACATTCGACAGTAATGTCCCTATAACCTATTGCCTAAAACATATCACCTAATTAACCACAACTCACAACTTATCGGACTACGGACACAGGACTGCGTACGCCGGACCTATCCCCCACCACCTATGTCCTACTACCTATCACCTAATCTTGGCATATTAACTCAACTATTATATATTAAAACCCATATTACCGAAAGCTTTATTGGTTATTGTCATATTAATGGCATACTTACAATTTCATATTGGAAGGTGATTTGGTGCCTACAGGGCTATATACAGCACGAAAATTAAAGAAGAATCGACAAAAACAAAGATGGAACGATAGATATTATAAACGCCGCATCATGAAACTTAAGGCAAAATCTTCACCGTTAGGTAAATCACCTCAGGGTAAAGGTATTGTCTTGGAAAAAGTCGGGATTGAGGCGAAGCAGCCCAATTCGGCGATCCGTAAATGTGTAAAGGTTCAATTGATCAAGAATGGCAAGCAGATAACTGCATTTGCGGTCGGTGACGGTGCAATCAACTTTATCGATGAGCATGATGAAGTGCTGGTCGAAGGTATTGGAGGCAGAATGGGCCGGTCTTACGGTGACCTGCCTGGTGTTAGGTTCAAGGTTATCAAAGTGAATGATGTTTCATTGGATGAGATGGTACGTGGTAGGAAAGAGAAACCTGTAAGATAATCGTAATTATGCACCCCATCTTTCTGGTGGGTGTATTTGATATAAAGTTAAACATTTGTGTGGTCAACATGCCAGACGACAAACCAGATAAAAAAGCCAAGGCGGTCGAAACCGAAGAACAACCCCCAGAGGAGCCAGTCCCTGAAGAGCCTCCGAAGGAAGCAGAAAAGGTGGAAGTACCGTCGAAAGAGCCTGTAACTCCTGAAGAGCCACCTGCAGAGGAACCCAAGCCAGAGGTGGAATCCAAGCCAGAGGTGGAACCCAAACCAGAGGCGGAACCCAAGCCAGAGGAGGAACCCAAGCCAGAGGAGGAACCCAAGCCAGAGGCGGAACCCAAACCAGAGGAGGAACCCAAACCAGAGGCGGAATCCAAGCCAGAGGAGGAACCCAAGCCAGAGGTGGGATCCACGGAAAAGCCCAAGGAAGAGGCGCCAGCGGAGCCGGGAATAAAAGCCGTCAAACCGGAAAAAGAGCCTAAGGAGGATAAACCGTCGGAAGAGACCAAACCTTCAAAAGTCGAAAAACCAAAGCGCAAGAGTACAAAGAAGGGTGAAGAAAAGAAGGCAAAAGAGCCAGAAACTGATAAAGAGCCCAAAAAAGGGGCAGAGAACGATGTCAAGAAAGATGCTAAGAAAGATGCTAAGAAAGATGCTAAGAAAGATGTCAAGAAAGACGATAAGAAAGATGATAAGAAAGAGGTTAAAACCGAATCCGAAAAGGAAGCTAAACCGAAGCGCAAACCAAAAAAGGCAAAGGAAGCCGATAAGCCACCTTTTTCTCCTTTACTATTTGATAAATATGATATGAGCGAGATCAAGATTCATGATCAAGGTTTAAAGCGTTATATAAACCTTCATCCGATTTTTTTACCACATAAAAGCGCACGATTTGCAAATCGCAAATTTGGCAAAATCAAAGTTAGTATTATTGAGCGGTTAATAAATAATATGATGAGAACTGAAAAATATACCGGTAAGAAATCCAAATCTTACAGAGTCGTTAAAGACGCGTTTGAGATCGTTGCCAAAAGGACAAAGAAGAACCCGTTGCAGATCTTAATAGAAGCCTTAGAGAATTCCGCACCTAGGGAAGAGATCACGAGATTAAGGTTAGGTGGTATATCAGTGCCAAAGTCTGTGGATTCTACGCCTTCGAGGAGGCTGGATATAGCTTTAAGGCATATCTGTAAGGGCGCAGTGAAAGGTTCGCATAAAAATAAAAAACCTGTAGCGGCATGTTTGGCAGAAGAACTTATTCTGGCATCGAAGGGTGAGATTACAAGTTTTGCAGTGAATAAAAAAGAAGATATCGAACGAGTTTCGGCGTCTGCAAGATAATTTAATAACAATTGTTGATAAATCATTAAACTCAATTTTATCAAAATTAGATAAATAACTTAAATTAGGTGACGGAAATGGGGCGTAAAGAAGAGAACATAAAAAAAGCAAGTCAAATAATGACCAAACCAGAATTTATCCGAAACATTGGAATTGCTGCACATATTGATCATGGCAAGACCACGTTAAGTGATAACCTGATCGCAGGTGCGGGAATGATGTCGGAAGAGCTTGCAGGCTTGCAGCTTCTGCTGGATTTCGACGAGCAGGAGCAGGATCGAGGGATTACAATTAATGCAGCCAATGCATCAATGGTGCATAATTATGAAGATAATGTTTATTTGATTAATTTGATTGATACGCCAGGTCATGTGGATTTCGGGGGTGATGTAACACGAGCGATGCGTGCGGTGGATGGATGCGTAGTTGTGGTCTGTGCGGTTGAAGGTATTATGCCGCAGACCGAGACCGTTATCCGTCAAGCGCTGAAGGAGAAAGCGCGACCTACACTATTCATTAATAAGGTCGACCGTTTGGTTAATGAGTTAAAGGTTACACCAGAACAGATGCAGGAACGGTTCGTTAAGATCATCAATGGGGTGAACGATCTAATTAAAAAGTTTGCACCACCGGAGTTTAAAGATAAATGGTTGTGTAAAGTGGAAGATGGGACTGTAGCCTTCGGATCAGCCAAAATGAACTGGGGAATTTCGGCTCCGCACATGGAGAAAAGCGGGATATCATTTAAGGACGTTTACGATTATTGTACCAAAGGAGAACAGAAGACATTAGCTAAGAAATCCAAGATCCATGAGATACTTTTAGATATGGTAGTAGGCCATATGCCGAGTCCGGCCGAAGCTCAGCCATACCGTATCCCACATATCTGGCATGGTGAACCTGATAGTGAAATAGGAAAGGCTATGGTCGAGTGTAGGACGGATGGGGCGACCGTATTGATGGTGACCAAGATCTGGATTGACCCACATGCAGGTGAGATCGCTACAGGTAGATTATACGGTGGTACGATCCGTAAAGGTCAGGAACTGTATACTATCGGTATGCCGGGCAATAATCGTGTCCAGCAAGTCGGGTTCTTCGTCGGGCCGGATAGGATACCTGTAGATGAAGTTGTAGCTGGGAATATTGTTGCAGTTAGCGGGGTCAAGAATGCCATAGCGGGATCCACAGTTAGCTCCGACCCCGAGGTTGAAGCGTTCGAACAGATCAAACATTATTCCGAACCCGTAGTGACAGTAGCTGTTGAAGCTAAACATATGAAAGATCTACCGAAACTCATCGAGGTTTTGAGAACCGTAGCAAAAGCAGACCCGTCAATCCAGATCGAGATCAACCAGGAGACCGGTGAACATCTGATGTCTGGGATGGGCGAGCTCCATCTTGAAATCACTGAGTATAGAATTGTACATGAGCATGGTGTCGATATTCAATCTTCAGAGCCTATTGTAGTATATAGGGAGTCGGTAGAAGGCCGAGCGGGTCCCTTTGAAGGTAAATCCCCAAATAAACACAATCATTTTTTTATCATAGTCGAGCCGTTGGAACCTGAGATAATAAAACTTATTCAGGATGGCGATTTGCCGACGGGTAGGATCAAGAACCCGAAACAGGTTGCACGTACCTTGATCGATCTGGGTATGACAAAAGAAGAGGCACGAGGGCTGTACGATATTCACGGCACGAATTTCTTCACAAATGTAACTAAAGGTATCCAGTATTTGCACGAGACCCGGGAATTATTGGTGCAGGCCTTTCATGAAGCTATGGACCAGGGCCCGCGCACTCGAGAACCTGTTATGGGTCTAAAGGTCAAGCTTGTCGATGCGAAACTTCACGAAGATGCGATACACCGTGGACCTGCCCAGGTAATACCTGCGGCAAGAACTGCAATTCATGGTGCAATGGTCTCGGCAGGTAACATCATTCTAGAACCGCGCATAAAGGTATTCATTAACTTACCTTCAGAGCTAATGGGTAGTGCAAGTCGTGAAGTACAGCAAAGGCGCGCGAATGTGGAAGATATCAGCCAAGATGGTGAGATAGTTATGATAACGGCCTTAGCACCAGTTTCTGAAATGTTCGGGTTTGCTAGTGCGATCCGCAGTGCAACGCAGGGCAGGGCACTTTGGACAACAGAATTTGCAGGGTTCGAGAAACTGCCCAAAGATCTACTGCATAAGGTCACGACCGAAGTGCGTACACGCAAAGGCTTAAAACCAGAACCACAACCAGTTAGTTATTATATGGCGACATGATTAGCCTTAATTTTAGTACACTGGCTTGATAGTGCAAAATATTATTTACAACCATCCCGATAAGCCTTATTTTTATTTATTAAACTCGAACATTACACTTTCGTCGGGGATTATCTTAATTTGCCAGATACCTTTAATGCGCTTTAGAAATATCATTTTTATCAACTTCTAATTGTGGGTGTTTTGCTGGCCGGTGGGGGTAGGGGTAGGGGATGAGGTTGATGGGATGGGAACCTAGACGGACCTCACCCCCAATTTTGACAAAATTCGATCAAGTCAAGGCAGAGATTATCGTGAGTTCACGGCAACGTGATCTTGTTACCTCCCTTAAGCCACCTCAAACGTTGTTCTATTATTAATTGAATATCCATGTCATCCATGAACTTTCCTCCCTTGTGAAATTTTGTAATCAGAGAACCAATATATTTGAGCTTAGAGTTCCTCAATTTTCGTTTTATAAAATTTAGTTGTGCAGCCCATAAGCCCATAAACTTGTTCCCAACTGTAGTGATCGTCTATCATTTTTTTATCACCAAAAGGGACATTGTCAAATGAGTATATAAAGCCGAATTCGGGGGGGTAGACTGAAAGTACCTTCACAACGCTTTAAACCTACAAAACCATTATTGTGTGAGGCGAGAGGGTTAACAATTTAATCGTATTTTGTATCAGACTTTCCCCTTTGGGACTTAATAAATTTACCTCTTGTTTTATACCCCTCTCGCCTCATGATACTTATATTTATAAGCTATTAATGCTATTGTCCATATGCAATAAAAGGGGGTTCTTAATGAAGAAATTGTTATTAACAATTAATGTAATAATTTTCTTGGTAATTGGAGCCTTATTAATAACAAATAATATAAGTGCCGATATAGAAGAATTAGACAATACTTTCACTATGACAAGTGTAAATTCAATAAAATTTACTGCGTCTATAAAACATACAGATGAAGATGCTTCTGATTTAAGAAAAGATATTGATGGAACTTGGGGTGATGGAGAGGTAACCGAAGATGAAGTAAAAGATATGGAAGATGAGTTTGAAAGTGAATTAGAAGCTGATGACGATACGTCAGTATATGTAGACAATATGGAAGGCCAACTATCCTCGGTCCAATTTGATAGTGAAGGTGCGGAAGGAGATGTGGATAGTACAGATCCAATTACCTTGACCATTAATATAGTGATTACTTTTCATGGTGTAGACGAGGGTGAAAATAAACACACTTTGAAATTTACAGAAATTGATGATGTAGATTTACTTGAAATTACGGTCCCGAGAGGTTGGGAAATTAATAATGTGAAAGGTTTGGATCGTGAAGAAATCAAGGGTCGAGAAGTTTCGGGATATACAACTGAAGGACAAGATGTTGAAATAATCTTTGAAAAGGCGGGAGATGGAAATGGAGACGATTCTGAAAATGCGGATTTTCTATTATTCATGATATTTGGAATTGTTGCCATTATTGTAATTATCGTTGTTATATTGATTGTATTCATGGCGAGAAAAAGACGCAGAATGGGCGGGCCAGGCTATCCCCCTCAAACAGGTTATCCACCGATTCAACAACCCCTACCCCCTCAGCCACCCCAAACCCCACCATTTAATCCACCGAGCCAATACCCACTACCCCCTCAACAACCCCCCTCTCAACAACCACCACTTCAGCCACCGCCCCAGCCATCGCTTCCAGGAGAACCACAGCCTAATCAGAAAGATATAGTCAGGTGGGATTATTAAGATACCGAAATTTTCAAGAAGATCAATAATTATCATCTTAATAAAAAGTAGAGATAGTTCTAACCCAACTTTGACATTTTCTGCTAGATTCTGATTTTTTAGGGATTTTTAACTTAATTTTTGTATATGAATTTGACAGTTAGAATGATTTTTAGCCAGATGTATAAATTGGGGTCTTTTTTTCCAATTTTTAAGACAAATTTCCACATAGAATTTGACAGTTGTGGGGATTTTTCGGAGGGAATAAATGAAAGTTGTATATTTTTACCTATTTCGACCCAATAACCAGTGTAATTTATACTTAAAATCAGGGTTTTTATCGGGATTGAGGCCTATAATAGTGGATCGGAGGTAAACTGTCAAATTAATTTTTTGAATAAAAATAGCAGAGCTAAGTGTCAAACTTGGGTTTTGATAATGTGTTGGTTAGAAATGCAATATTAAGTTAAGAGGGCTGGGCTTGTGGGATGTGGCTTATTAAATTCCAAGAACCAAGAGACAAATTCCAAACAAATACCAACACCCAAAATCCAAATACGGTTTGGAATTTTGGAATTGGTACTTGCGGCAACTTACTTCGTCAAGTTGCCTCGC
>CBDVCJ010000222.1:0-6879 GCA_965372445.1 uncultured Thermoplasmata archaeon
CAACAATAATAGCAAGCTAGCTACTAGCTTTTTCGCAAGATTTTAACGAATTGAAAAACCATTTTTATGAATTCATTCTTTTAATATTGGGTAAATTTACATTGTTTACGTAAATTTACTGCAAGATTATATATATATACAAATATATATTTGTAATTAACTAGATTAAAATAATATCGGAATTATAAAAATAATAAGAGCGCCTAGATATGGTGCACTATATATAATAATCGGCCTTAGGAGGGAGGCAAAACATGAAAAAAGCAATTGTCGGAATAACCTTGTGCGTTATATTGATTACCTCGGGAATTGCATTATTGTTCCCATCAGCGGCAGCGCCAGAGGAAAACCGCGAGTTAATTAATCAAGGCTTTGAATCAGGTGATTTGAACGGTTGGGCATTATACAGACCATCTGGCTTTTATGGTAGTGCGGGTGTACACACTTCCTATTATCTGAGTTACATCCAAAACAGATACCTCTATCCAGCAGAAGACGATTATTTCGCACGAATAACTGCGGGTCATTCTAGCATCTTTACTACACTCAGACAGACCTTCACACTATCCGCCGGAGCGTCGATCGAGGGCTGGGCAGCTTTCAAAGCTGTGGATTACGTACCATATAATGATAATGCCGCAGTACAAATTTTCACACTCAGTAATGCAATGATCGCACAGGTTTGGTACCATGACATAACTTCATGGACACCCATTGGGGTTGGTAGTTATGGCTTTGCCGATTGGGAAAAATGGAGCTGGACCGCACCTGTAACCGGCACATATATCCTACAATACGGTTGCAGAAACAATCGTGATTTTGCCGTATCTTCTATCGGGTTCTTTGATATGGAGGAAGGCACAGCCAAAACCTGTAACTTTGAACCAACTTCATTGAATCTTGAATCCGATGGTAACTATGTAAACACGAAGGTCGAGACATTCCCTGACAATCCGGAATATACGCCGCATGATGTAGATGCATCCTCGGTTTCAGTTGCGGGCGTTGGCGCAGACTTGAAATTCGGCACCTGGAACAATAACAGATTCATTGGCAAGGCAGATAGACTGATGGTCGAAGATGCGATCGGCGGACCTGGTGATGAAGTTGAAGTTATGATATCGGGCAGTCTGAATGACGGTACGAGCTTCAAAGGCATAGCAGTGATCAAAGCGTTGTAGATCAATGATGGTGTGAATTAAACATCATCATTTCTTTTTTTTTAAAATTCTTATTTGATATATATATATTTGAATGCTATATTGTTAATTATTCAAGAATTACCCAAACAGAATGATACCATACTCTTTGGTAACGTATACTTTTTGTTTTTATGTAATGAAATTGTATGTAAATTTACTTCGGATATGTAAATTTACAAGATGATATTAAATATTAAATGATACATATGTTAAGAATAGGGAAGGCTAGATTAATGTCAAAGTTAGTTTAGCATGCGTTAGATAAAATGCGAATAAATATCGCAGAAGTGCAACGTAGAATCTAAGTGCCGAGGTTTGAGCTGACTTTCGAGCCTAACCACGCCGCTTCTGCGGATCTGCGCTAAGGTGACGGCTGGCTACGCAGCCTATACCTCATCGCTTTGCTAGTGTAAACGCGATAATGGCGCAAAGCGCTAAGCAGCGGGCTTCTAACGAAGCCCTTGCATGGCGTTTTCTTGCAGAAAAGCGCCAAGGTGTGGGCTGTTTACACAGCCCTACCTCATCGCTTTGCTAGTGTAAAAGCGATAATGGCGCAAAGCGCTAAGCATCGGGCTTCTAACGAAGCCCTTGCATGGCGTTTTCTTGCAGAAAAGCGCCAAGGTGTGGCGCGATATAAATAACAATAAGCCTCAGGAGGAAGGCAAAATATGAGACGTGCAATAATAAGTGTTATCCTCGTATTAATATTGGTGATAACCGGATTAGCAGTCCTAACATCCTCGAGTGCACATATCATGCCATCTTATGGCGGTCCAGAGTACGAGATCGATACTGTACCTTTCACTTGGGAACCACCGCGTAATCCAGCACCCTTACCACCTTTCTGGTATGGTGATGATGATTATATCGCGATGCCACTACCGTTCACATTCCAGCTCTACGACTGGAGTTCGAATATGGTATATATTTCCACAAACGGTTACATCGACTTCAAGGACGGTCCTGAATATTACAGGCACACGGAATACTGGAATTATTACAGCAGTCCGTTCCCATCCCATTATACAAATTATGGATGCGGTGAATATCAAGTTGCGGTTCTATGGGAAGATCTATGGGTCTATACTTCTTATGGCCATAGGATCTACTACGACATGTATGGCGACCACGTAACCATAACATGGATTTGTGACATTCTGGGTTATTCAGGCCAGAACCTACAGTACCAGGTCATGGTTTACAATAACGGCATGCTCCAGATGAACTATCTAAGAATAAACGCACCATCCTGGTTCGAACCCACAGTTGGTATAAACCGTGGCAATGGTGTTTGGGGTGTCAACTACTGGTTCAACGGCTATGGTACACCTGTAACCGCTGGCACATCGTTATCTACTTCTGTCGGTATCCCGACAGATACTACTATAGAACCACAATCCTTGAATCTAGACTCTATGGGTAACTATGTGAATGTCAAGGTTGAGTCGTTCCCAGATAACCCTGAATACACCGCATTGGATGTAGATCCGACCTCTGTTACTGTTGCCGGAGCTGGTGTCGATCTAAAATACGGCACCATCAACAATAATAGATATATTGGCAAGGCCGATAGATTAATGGTAGAAGATTCGATCGGTGCTCCCGGTGCTGAAGTTGAAGTTGAGGTCAAAGGCAAGCTTAATGACGGGACTGCATTCGTTGGTATGGCTGTAATAAAAGCGATACAAAATTGATGATGCCAAACATTAAGGACATAAGCATCATCCTTTCTCTCTTTTTTTTATATCTTTCTTAAGTATTTTCTCGATTTGTAACTTTATTCCGATAATTGTTGCGATATTAATAATATCTTAATTATATGATTATTATTTATAACTATATAGCTATTATTTATATCCAATAAGAATATTTATTAATGTTAACTTCCATAACAATTATAATCAGTGCATTATAGATATATATTCTATTAAATATTATAGAAGAATACAATAGTCTACAGGAGGTAGAATCTTGCAAAATAGAAATTTAAATTATATGCCAAACCTAAACATTTCAGCGCCTCTGAAATCATTATTTGTAACTGTGTTACTTATAATTTCAGGGTTAATGGTGATGACGATCTTACCATTTACAGGTAATGTCGAGGCCCAAACCACAACCGAACCTGGGTGGTCAACGATCTTCGACTATGATGTAGGCGATTTCCCCGAGCATTTTACAACCGGGGATGTCAACAACGACGGTTTTTTGGATGTCGTGGTGGCCAATCTATTTGACGATACTGTGACCGTATATTTCAATAACGGCCGCGGCAAGCTCATCAACCGCACCGATTTCATTACCGGCACTTCGGGGAATGGACCCCGGTGTGTGGTTGTTGCAGATGTACGCGAGGATAATAACGGCGATCTGGATATTATGGTCTCAAACCACTATGGCGGCACCCTGACGGTCCTTTATAATGATGGCACCGGCAACTTCACAAACCCCATAAATTTCTCTGCTTTGACCGACCCAGTATGGATCGAAGCTGCCGATCTTAACGGCGACGGTTATATAGATATTGTTTGTAATGACTTCTATAAGAACAAGATTGGGATTATGTTCAACGATCAAAATGGCGGTTTTAAACTTACAGATACATATAACGTGGGCACCCATCCCCGAGAATTTTGCATTGCAGATATTGATGGGGATGGCGATATAGATATAATCTCCGCCGACCTTCTTGACGATACAATTACCGTTCTAGAAAATATTGGTTTGGGTATTTTTACTGAGAAAGATAAATATAAATCAGATCCAGGCCCACGCAGCATAGCCGCTGGCGACATAGACGGCGATGGCGATATCGATATTGTAACTGCCAATCGCCATGCCGATACAATATCAATACTGAAAAATAGTGATACTATCCCGGGTAATTTCTCGTCCAGGATCGAATATGACTGCGGTGATACCCCGATCAAGGTCATTGTTAAGGATATAGATATGGATGGCGATCTGGATATTGCAGTTATTAATCTTCACGACAATAATGTTCAGGTGTTCAATAACAGCGGCAAAGGCAATTTCCCGAGCACATATCTTTTCTATATGCATCCCGGCCCTTATCATATCGAGATCGAGGATCTTGATAATGATGCTGATAATGATATAATTATATCTTCAGCATATAAGGATAAATTATTAACAGTCTTCAGAGATCTACCGCCTAATATCGTAATCACAGAACCGGATGGTGTGAAGGATGAAGCGGATCTATCTTATACAATCAAATGGATCGGTAAAGACCCCGATGAACATAACGTTTTATCGGTCGACATATTCTATAATATTAGATTGACTGGTGACAAAGCTGCCGGCGGTCGTGGCAATAGTGGAAATGACGGCTGGCTCGAATTACCGAACACCAAGATCGAACCTATGCCATCAAACCCGCGTCAAACCCCAACCGAGGGTGAAGGTGTGATTTACGGCATCCCGATCGTATTTGGGACTGATAATGATGGCGAATATGAATGGGACTGTTCATTAGTAGATAATGGCAGCTATCAATTAGCCGCAACGATCTACGACGATTATGGAAATTATCATTCCGTTGCGAGTAAATATAACGTTACGATAACCCATAATGTGCCACCAAAATTAATCATTTTGAACCCACCTGATAACAAGACCGTTGCAGCGCATACCTCGTTCACAATTCGATGGGCGGATAGCGACCCCGATGATAATGCGATCATTAATATCTCCTATGACAACGATAATGACACGGAGAATGGAAATAAAGGCAGGTTACTCTCCCTACGGTATGAAAATAAAGATGGCGATAATGACAAATTTAAATGGAAGACCAGCTCAGTGCCGGAGGGTGAGTATTATATAGTTTTTGAGATCACAGATGGCCATCGAGACACGATAATAAATTACAGCGATGGAAAGGTCAAGATCAATCACGATATCTCTATGAACGATGAACCGGATATAACGATCCTCGAGCCCAATGGCGTTGAGGATATGGTGGACGCGTCGTATTTTATTGCCTGGATCGATTCGGACGAGGATGACGATGCTGAGATCACGTTATATTATGATGACGACGACGCGGATTTCAATGGTGTCCCAATTATTGAAGGGATAATGGAAGACGATGATGGCAAGGCGTCTGATGGTACCGAGATCAACATGCACGTTTGGAATACTTCGGCGTTGGATGATGGTGATTACTACATCTATGGCAAGATCGAAGATGGTATCCATTCCCCGTACTATAATTACAGTTCCGGCCCATTAACAATTTCACATACCATAAATAATACAAAACCGACCATCAAAATTCTAGAACCTGACGGCATTCAAGATGATGATATCGATAAAGCCTTTGTCATTAAATGGGACGATACTGACCCTGATGATAATGCAGTCATCAAACTTTATTATTCACCGTTAAAAGAATATTTCTCGGGGCAATTTGTTGAAGGTGCCTGGGATATCCCGGAGGATAATGAAGATGATTATTTCATATGGGTGACCTCCGAGATTCCAAATGGAGATTATTATATATATGCACTGATAACCGATAATAGAAACGATATCGGTAAAAGCATGAGCAAAGGTCCCATAACAATAAAGCACCCTGAAGGACCAGAACCTACTGAAAATGAGGATCCGTTCATCGAAATTGTTGAACCTGATGGTCTTAATGACATAGCCAATGTATCTTATAGAATAACATGGGTGGATTATGACCCCGACGATGATGCATTTATTTCGATTTATTATGATCTAAATAGTTCCGGGCTGAAGGGTCAATTGATTCAAAATCTACTAAGTGAAAATGGCGAAATGGATGAATTTATGTGGAATACATTATATCTCCCCGAGGGTGACTATTATATTTATGCAATAATTAACGATGGCAAGAACCCTGAATTTTCGGATTACAGCCGTGGCCCGATTACTATTGATCATCATTTAGTTGCCCCGACTGACATTATAATACCGCCCAAGGCACGTATTTCCTCACCCAGGCCGAATGCCCATTATAAATCCGGCGAGGAGGTGATCTTTGACGGTTCTGAGAGCGAAGGTCATGGCAGCATAGCTTATACCTGGCATTCCGACCGCGACGGCGAGCTCAGCACTACTAGTAGCTTTATACAGATCTTATCACCGGGCACCCACAAGATCAAGCTCTACATTTTAGATGTAAACGGTCAATCAGATACGACAACAGTAATTATCACGGTCACCGAAGAAGGAAAAGTAGATGAAATTATCGAAGGGGTGGACGATTGGGTGATCTATACTTTTCTTGCAATGATCATCTTATTAATTATTATTATTGTGGCAATCGGCGTTTTAGGCAAAAAGAAACCCAAAGAGGAAGATGAGGACAAAGCCAAATCTAAAAAGGATGAAGACAAAGAACCGAAAAAGGGCGCCAAAGCCTCAAAATCCGCGCCCAAAGATAAACCCAAACCAACCAAAAATCCAAAACTATCGCCCAAGCCCAACCTGGAACCTAAACCTAAGAAATGATTTGGGTGTGACTAAGTGTTTCTTACGTTAGTTCGTAGGATAAGTTTGTCTTATTATTGATCTGTGGGATATGATTGCCTAATCACTAGTATGTGGGATATGTTTGCCTCAACTTTAGTTCGTAGGACATGTTTGTCAATGGAATGGTTCGTGGGATATGTTTGCCTCAACG
>CBDVCJ010000223.1:0-6856 GCA_965372445.1 uncultured Thermoplasmata archaeon
ACTTGGTTAATCCAGTATATTTTATCAAACGAGAGATGTCAATTATACATTGAATATTATTATCATCCTGAATTCGTAAATCTGATTCAAGTAATTTACTTTTTAAAGTTTTGATAGTATTAGATGCTATTAGGTATTGCTTTATTTTTATAACATCAATAGGGATTGGATCGGTTCCGCTTTCAAGTTGAAACTGAATTTCCTGATTTAATTCATTTAACTGATTTAATATTTCAGATAATTTCCCATCTGCTATCTCTAATAAGCCTGCTAAAAGATAGATTTGTCGGCGTAAAATATTGGGTATCTCATCTTCATTTTTATAATCTAGTTTATGTGATATGTCTGCCCAAGAATGCTGAAGAATAGTGCGGATTTGTATCTCTGCTTGTAAGTCTATAAAATTGGACCACTCAGTTAACTGAGTTCTATCTTCTTTTAAAGTTATGCATTTATGAATCGATAAATAACCCACTTCATTAGGTTGCATTTTACTTCTTTTATCAAAACTTCGGTGTTCATTAATGTTGAAATTTTCATTAATAAGAGAACTAACTTTTTCAACATCATCAATTGAAAATAGTACAATTCTAATACCTGAGAGATCGACCATTTCTTCAATCGGATTAACAAATGTGTAAGTTGTGGAATATACCTTTTTTATAAAGCGTTCTTCTTCCTTTGGCCGTGACACTATAGTAAAATACTCAATCTCATTATTATGAAGTATTTCTTTAATTAATGATTCCAACTTTTCACAAAAACGTTCATGTTTTGGAAAAACTTCTGCATATTTTGTGCGCCAATAAGATTCTTCTAAATTGACGGTTTTTTTATTATCTAGCATACCTGAATCATCCCTTATAGTATTTTTATTTCCTTTTCCCAAAAAACAACTCCCAAAGCCAATTGGCAATTCCACCAATAATTTCAACAGCAATAACATTATATAGTTTTTTTAATAAGTCAGCTACCCAATCGGTAAAACTTTTTTTACCTCTTTGGAAACTCCTTATCCGTTCTTTTTTCTGATATTCTAGTTCTTTTCGTAACCGTTTAACAATATCACCTCGGTCATCATTTGCCATTTATTTCCCTCCCTTTTGAGAAATATTTCCGAGATGATTTACCTCAGCAATGTATTCTGGGTCAATTAAATCAACGAATTCAGCTATCGCTTGGCGATCGTATAGTACCCACGCACGCGTATGTGGGCAGGCATCCATCATTCCTCTAAAAAGCGCATCTAATCGGTATCGTTTAAGAGCAGAATATGGGATAATTCTTTCTTTTGGAATATTACATACTTGTTGTATTTTCTTAGATATATCATCTATTCTGGTATTTATACTACTTTCCTGCTCTCGGGAGGGGATATTCGCTTCTTTGTTCCATTTTCCTGGTTGAATAATATCTACCTGGTTTAGGCCAATTACAATCCTATCATAACCTTTCATCGCCTTTACTACAACATCGGTAAGATAAATCTGTATTTGTGTCATTGTCCTTACATCTGCTTTGAGAATCCAAACCGCTACATCGCACTTTGGAAGAACTTCTAAATAGACCTCTTTATGCTTTTTATCGGTTTCCAAATCCTCACTTAAACCAGGCATATCCATTATTTTTATTGCACCTTTCGTTCCAATATATTCTTCCACAGGAACATCGACCTCTTTTGGTTTCTTTGTGCATGGAACAGTATGACTAATTTCAAGCCCTTGGTTAAATACCGCATTTATCGTTGTGGTTTTACCAACACCAGTTTCACCAATTAACGCAATTTGAGGGGGATTTCCTTCTAATTCTTTACGGATTTCATTTTTTATCCTTTCAATTTTAGCTAAATTAAAATCAGGTAATACCTTTTTGATTTGATCTAATAATTCCTTCATGGAAGTTGCATCCTCCTAACCCCAATGTACCAATATTTGCTTTTGCAATTATTTTATATATTTATAATCTTTTTCTCCCAATTGATTTTAATATTATTATATTTAATTGAAATTAACTTTCTTTCCATTTCATCAAATAAACCTTAACCTTACTTTTTATCAATTGGAAGATCCTTTAGTCCCCGTCTTAAATGTCCAATCCCCATCTGAATCCGTATCAACTCCATTTGGTGACCTCTGCCATGTGCGTCCATCATTAGCAGTATCTGAAAAGGTCAGAGTTTCATCTTTTAGATTATTAGATTGATCGAATAACTGTAATTTTTCACCATTATTATCAACAAATTGGCTGCTAAAGGTTATTACTAAGTATTGTCCAGGATTTAATGTTGTTCCTGATGGAATATTATATGTATGCGTAGTTCCCGCGGTTGATTTTATTTTCCAACCACCAATATCAACGCTATTGCTTGACGGATTATATAGTTCGACCCATTCGTTACCACTATCTGTACCTTCGGGATTTGCCTCTACTTCATTAATAACAATTTTACCACTAGGTGGCGGAGTTGAGCTAACATCGACATCTTTACTTATCGTATCAAAATCGGTTCCATCATCTACTTTCAATGAAACGGAGTAGATACCATCGGAGTTATATGAATGAACTGGATTTTTCAAGCTTGAGCTTTCTCCATCGCCAAAGGACCATTGGTATGTTAACGTATCGCCGTCAGCATCTGTGGATTGGTCGGTAAAAGTAACTGTTAATTCATCGATAGCATAACTAAAATCGGCAACTGGTGGATTGTTTACGGGAATATCATTCTTTTCTGTATAAATATCCCAAGTATCACCATCTGAGGTAATGGTTACCGTACCATGATAATCTGTTCTATATACATCAACACTATGACTTAATAACCGATTTAGTGTTTCAGTGGTTGGATGCCCATAACTATTACCTTCACCAACAGAAATAACACCATCCTCGGGAGTGGTTTCATCGAGAAAGCCATTAGATGTACTATATTTACTTCCGTGATGAGCTACCTTTAGAATATCGATATTAAAATCGAGATTAGGGTCGGTTATTATTTGACTCTCAACTGAATCGCTTATGTCGCCAGTAAAAAGAAAGCTTACACCATCATAATCCAATCTTGTTACTATAGTTGCATCATTTGAGTTGCCTGCATTTTTATCGATATGCATTATTTGTAAAGTAATTGATGTATCAATACTAATGAAATCACCAGGATCAATATCATCATCAGTATAGATTGGTACATTTTCGTTTTCTGCAGCTGTGATAAATTCATTATAAGCAGTGGTGGTTTTTTCATATCCCGGATGATATATATTCAGTACCTCAAAACTTTCGAGAACTTCATCAGCCCCTCCAATATGATCTGCATCCGGATGAGTAGCAATAAATACATCAATTGTTTCGATTGATTTATCATTTAAGAAGTTGATAACCTTAGTATATGCATTTTTATCACCTGCATCGATTAAAATAAATTTATCTTCAGGTGTATGAATCAATATAGAATCGCCCTGTCCAACATCTATGTAATAGACTGTTACATTTTCATCAGCGGGCGGAGGAATTTCTTTCGGTAGGACACTTATCTCAGTTGAATTAATACCAATTGCGCCCTCGTTATCTGTAACTCTTAATGTAATTTTATAGTTACCTGAAATACTATAAATATGCGAGGATTTCATCCCTGTATCATCATAAGTTCCATCACTTGTCCAATCCCATTCATATTTAGTGATATTACCATCTGTATCATAAGATTCTGTAGCATTAACTTCGAAGATCGTATCAATAGTTGCAGATAAAGGTATGATATGAAAAATTGCAACTGGTGGTATATTTTGTGTTTTTATTACATTTATCTTTGTTGAATTGGTGCTTGTCGCATCTTCATTATCCGTAACTCTTAATGTAATAGTATATTTACCCACAATATTATAAATGTGATTTGCATTGATACCAGTATCGTCATAAGTTCCGTCATTTGTCCAATCCCATTCGTATTTTGTAATATTCCCATCTGGATCATAAGATTCAGTGGCGTCAACAGAAAAAGTTGATCCTACTGTTGAATTTAATGGCGTTACTTCGAATATTGCTATAGGATATTTATTTGATATTTTTTCAACAGAAATCGTACTCCAATTGAAGCCATACGCGCCATTACTATCAGTTACTCTTAATTCTATTTTAAAATTGCCTACAATGTTATATATATACGAGGATTCAATTCCTGTATCGTCATATACACCATCGCCTTCCCAGTCCCATTCATATTTAGTGATATTTCCATCGGGATCATAAGATTCTGTCGCATCAACATTAAATGTTGTTCCAATGGTTGCTTGAAATGGTGTAACTTGGAATTTTGCTAATGGTAATTTGTTCAAGGTAATTGTTACATTTAAAGTGTCTGTAACCTTATTTTCACCGTCACTTACTTCGAATGTCACAATAAATGTTCCTGGTGAATTATAGATATGGTTAGGTCTATATTCATTAACTGTGTTTCCATCACCGAACTCCCAATTATAAGTTAAATCATCGCCATCTGGGTCATTAGCTGTGGCATCTAAAAAGTTTATACTGTCTCCCACTTTACCGGATTTATTTATTCCCGCATCTATTACTGGCGGTTGATTAGGTTCACCATTTCCATTTGGTTTAGGCCAGGCTATTATTGCAACTAAAATTATGATACAAATTAATACCCCAAATAGGTACCTCTTATCCATATTAAACCCCCTTAGTCTCAATATTGATTTGATATCGATGTTAAGGGCATTGATAATATTAAAAGATTGCTGATACAGATACTTTTTTATTTCTGAAAAACAATTCAGATGAATATTTAAGGGGGAGAATCTGATGTCAGATGATAATTTTGTACTCGAAATACTTATTGAATATTCTGACCAACATCTTCATGAGCTTGCTGAAAGGAAAGGTATCGATATCGATCATAAGAGTAGAGGAGTTCTGATACGAGAACTCTTGAACTTGGAAGAAGAACTATAGCCTTTACTTTAACTTTGGTATACCAGGCGTTTCTGTTTGCATAGAGCGATTGTAGAGCATAAGCTATTAAGATACTGTCAAGTTAATCGTGGCGGGTTTATTTAGTTTATCTTTCTTTTCCATAAGTTATACCATCAATAGACCAATAATCAGTATATGAATCGGGTTTATTGAACCATTCTTTTACTTTTGAATTATCTAAATTTAATCTATATGTTGCACGTTCTAATTTTTGAATATATTTTTTATCTTTATAGAGATGATGAATTTCACCTGCTATTCTCTTTGAATAATCAACTTGATGTAATCTCTTAATATCTTCTTTGAATAAGTATTTTTTAGCTTGTTCTCTAACATCCTCAGTAGTAATCCACCTCTCGGGCGTATTTCTTCGGGCATCTCTAAATACTTTTTCTACTGCCAAAAGAATTGAATATAATACGATATTGCTTCCCATATTAAATCCTCTATTCCAATAGTATTTTAAAGCTTTATATTAATTACCCCCCGAGGCGGGAGGGAAGAAATTGATTTTTATTTTGTATCAGACTTTCCCCCTTGGTACTTAATATTTCCCTCTTGTTTCGCACAACGCTCTCAGCCTCGACCTTCTCTTGTAAATCGAAAATATTAAGCTGTTTTAAATCATCTTTGTTTTGAGGGGAAAGATGTTGAGAAACCAATCCACCTCTTCCGCAAGACTGAGGGGGGATAAACGGCTCACCTTTCCCCTCGCCTTATAACCGATATTTTTTTAACCTCCCAAACCTATCTAATTACTGAGGTGGGGGGAAGAATCTGATTGCGTAAAGGTGGTAATCAGTGATTTTTATTTTCCAAGTGCCTTTGCCCCTTGGCAATAGAGAATAATCTTTTAGGTAGAACCCCTCGCCTCGCCTTATATCTTTTTCACCACGATTAACTTGACGGAATCTGAAAATATCATTCCTCTTTCCCACGGTGATTTTATATTTGGACCATTGCAGTCAGATGTTCTCCAGAAACAAATAGTACTTACAAAAATATTAGACCGCAAGGAAGTGAGGAAGCCGATTAAAGAAGAACAGATATTAAGCCAAAAATGCCCTTTAACAGGTAGCTCTTGCACAGTGAAAATTGTTACAGATGATAAAGAGTTCTTTGTGGCGCATTCTTATTTTCCAAATGTTATTGATGATTTTCGTGTAGCTATAGATATGGCTGTCCCAAAAGAGTATAAACCATTCTATGCCAATGAAGGGTTTCACACCGGTCATATATTTTGTAAAATATGTGGAAAAATTCAAAGTTCTAAGTTTGGAATATATGAAATTTCCGAGGAAAATTGTAACTCTTGTAATGCTCTAGCCCGAGCTAACCCTAACGTTACTTTGGAGCTGGGATTAGCATATGGATTCAGAAAACCTGTTCTATTGGTATGTAAAAAAGGGAGTAAAGTATCAGCTGATCTTGCTGGCTTAGATAGAATAGAATATAGGAGCTATAAAGATCTTGAAAACCAACTCAGAAAAAGAATTATCTCATTCATCCATTAAGCTATATGATCCATCAGGATTTTGAATAAAATATTCATTTACAGGATATTTAGTTCCTCTGCAATGTTTCCAAAGATATGTCCAAGCGGTGCCTGGTTTAATTCCTATTCTAACAAGATCTTTTCCTGAAAACTTTTTTCCTAGCTTCCCTACATTTCGCTTTTCCTTTATTTTTAAGATAATGTTCCGATCTCTCATATTTATAGATATGACTTATAATGATTTAAAGATTTATTAGGAAAAAATAAATAGTAAAAGAAGGAAAAATAAAAGATAATAATATCATAAAAAATTATGAAGGTGGGTGGAAATATTAAAGATATTTATTTAAAATTATAAAACTTGAAAAATATTTGTAAAAA
>CBDVCJ010000224.1:0-6837 GCA_965372445.1 uncultured Thermoplasmata archaeon
CCCGACGCTCCCGATTTAAATTGCCATATGTCGCCTCTCGCCTTTCGCCTTTCCAAAAGAAATCTCTAATCCTTTTTAATCAATAAAAAATTGCCCTGACTCCTCATACCTGACTCCTAACTCCTAACTATAGCAAATTTTATTACATATTACGAAATCCTCTATTAATATGAGTAGACGTAAAAAAGATTGGGTATCACAAACATTTGACTCACCCGAAAAAATCGCGAAATTTCACGTTTATTTTACAATGGCAGTTATTATAAGTTATATTATGATTATTATTGGTTTTATTCTTTTTATACTAATCGTTGCAGGGATCATTAATGTATGATCTGCTCATAATTATTTTCTATTAAAAGTTATATTATACCTTTGATTACTAGTTCTGATTCATTTATTGCGATATTTTGCATTTGCAATTAATGCTATAATGATTATGACCGCGACTAAGAGTATTAAACCAACAACTTCAATATTTTCAAATTCATCAGGCTCATCAGATTGATTGAGTTCTCCATTGGTTTCATCTTTGGGGGGTTCCATAGAATATTTTAAGGACAACCTAGAGAATTCCACTATACCCATACTATCTGCAGAAACATTTATTGGTACTTCGATCTCACCCTCGGCTCCCTCATTTCGGGCCTTCTCCAAATATTCATTTAATTCATTTACCAATGAATTTTTAAATGTTTTGGAGGTTGTAAAATATTCATTAGTTTCCCATTCCACCACATTATCATTTCCAATGTCAACCTTAATATTGGCAGGATAATAGATCATTAAATGGATCGAGACCGTATTGGTATTCAAATTCACGGTCAATGCATCTTCACTTTGATCATCATTTACATCTGCCACAACCAATTTCGTGGGGCCGGAGCCAACTAAAAATTCATAGTTTAAGTTTGAGAATTCGCCATTCCCATCATTGACCAAAACAAAAACCGAATTACCACGATGATTTGGTACAAGAATGTCGATATTACCGTCTTGGTTGATATCTTTACTGTATATTCCATACGGTTCTCTGCCCGCGGGATAATTAATTTCGTTGCCAAAAGTACCATTTCCCAAATTGAACAATATTGAAACCGAATTTGTTCCGCGGTTGGCAGTTGCAATATCCGGTCTGCCATCGTGATTGAAGTCCCCGGTCGTTACCCCAATTGGCCCCTCATCGACTATGTAATCAATATACGTTTCGGAATAGGTGCCATCACCACGGTTTAATATCACAGATACCGTATTTTCAGGTCTTTCCTCTTCACCTAGGTTGGTCGCAATTATATCTATATCGTTATCGCCATCGATATCCACTGCGGCCAGGTCAAATGTATAATGCTCGCCCATATCATACTTTGTAAAGTTATTAAATGTGCCGTCACCTTTATTTGTAGAATAAAATATCGCATGTTGATAGGCGGTTGAGGCAATAATATCGGGCCAACCATCGTTATTAATATCTTCCGCTACCAATGCATACGGATTACCACCGATCTCGTAAAGGTGTCTGTTGGCGAGATCGAAAGTCCCGTCGCCATTATTGAAGATCACACCGATTGTGAAATTGAATTCGATCGAAATTATTAGGTCGAGGTCATTGTCCTTATCCAGGTCTTCAGCTAAAACCGAAAAGGTTTCAACCCCTAATTTGTAATCAATACGTCCATAATATGTACCATCACCGTTATTAAACCAGATCGTAATGGCGCCGTCGTAGTTGGCGACTATTATATCAAGATCACTATCCGCATCCAGATCTGCAGTGTATAAACCTCGCGGCCAACCGTGAACACTATATTCAGAATATTTTGCGAAAGCGCCAAAGCCGTCATTGATTGAAACCGTGACGGAATTAGTTTCACGATTAACGGTTGCTAAATCTATATTTTTATCGCCGTCGAAATCACCGGCAAATACTGCCATTGGTAAATAGCCCATTAAATAATTTTCAAACTTTGGAAATGTGCCATCGCCATTATTGAAAACAACGGCAACCGTATCTGTAGCCGGGATTGCCACTACAAAGTCAATATCATTATCACCATCGATATCACAAGTGGTGAATAACGAGGGTGCAGCTATACCTTGTTTTGTTATTGGATATATTTTTTGTGCTCCGAACTCGCCTTTGCCATTATTGAGCAACACCGAAATATTGCGATGTGCTTCGTTTGAGGTTGCCAGATCTAGATCTGTATCCCCATCGAAATCCGCGACCACAACCTCGATCGGTTTTTTACCGACGATATAATCCACCCGTTCCTTAAAGGTCCCATCGCCTTTGTTCAGCATGATCGAAACTGTACTGCGATAGATCTTCTCACCGATTACTATATTATCTCCGGTGTTACCTATGACCAGATCGACATCACCATCACCATCCAAGTCACCTGAGGCGCCACAAATTGGGGAGTATTCAGTAGTACGATCGGCACGAGGTTGGAAAGTACCATCGCCGTTATTAAAAAAAATCGAGAGTGTATTGTCATTATTATTAACCGTCACCAGGTCGATGTCATTATCAGCATCAAAATCAGCTCCGATTAAAGATCGCGGTTCATCTGCCGTAATATAATCCGCACTTTTTTCGAAGGTACCGTCACCTACATTAAAGAAAACTGTTATGCTATTACTATCTTTATTAATACACGCAATGTCGTTTGCATTGTCTTTATTTAGGTCACCAGTATAAATATAAGTTGGTAAGTCTCCCACCGGGTAGCTCATCGAGGAACTAAAACCGCCATTTCCATCATTTAAAATCACTGAGATCGTATTTTCATATTTATTGGCAGTTACGAGATCAATATTGTTGTCATTATTAAAATCTGTCCCCGTAATATATACCGGTTGTTTACCTACCTTATAACTTGTGATTTGTTGCGGCAGTACCCCGCGAAGCTCGAGTTCACCCTCCAAAACTGTTGCTGACGAAGGTAACTTTATATTCACGACTTCACCGTCAGGTGTCGCTGTCAATCTTAACTTCTCACCACCATTCGAAAATTCTGTTAAGTATTTTTCAATAAAAAGTTCCCCATTCGAATCTTGAGAGCCAACATTGGTAAATTGAATGGTTATTAAAAATAAAAATATTATAATCGTTACAATCACGTTAGATTTTATACTTTTCATTGAACTTTCACCAACCAAAGCTAAATTTTATTTTTTCGGTTTAACATCTTCTTTTCTTTTAGATTTATATAATATTGCAAATAAGATAATAATTATTAAAATAACTATAATAATTGTACTCGCAATGACAAGTTTATCAAAATCTTCATCGGAACTACCATTGGCAAGTGGTGATGGGGTTGTTGATTCGACATTGAGATAAATTCTTGTTTTATGTGAAATACTTCCATCGGACGCTAAGGCGCTTACAAAAATAGTAAAATTTTCTGCTGGTGTGTTCTCGTTTATCTTTATTGTTAGGGTCGAAGTTCTAATTTCACTTGTGGGGTCTATTAGGGGCGGTTCGACCGTAATAACAACAGTCGCAGGTTGACCCGAAATATTCAATATCAATTTTGAATCCAGATCATTTATAGGTTCGATGTAAATTTCATAACTTATGGTATTATGACCATCTGGAGTAAAACTTATAGTGTTTGAGAATGGGATAACTTCCAGCTCGAAATCAGGGGTGGTATCTGATTCTATGATCAAATTGAGCTCAAGAGTATGGGTTTGCTTTGGGGCTGAGCGACTAGTACCGACGATCGTTATTATGTAAGTATCTCCAAGCGTGGATGGTTCTGTTTGGATCGTTATAACAGACCGGTCTGGTGGCAAAATATTGAGCTGCGAAAAATTATAAGATAACCCTTCAGTTAAAGGTGGATTTTGTATTGCAAGCCCGACCTCAAAGTTGAAATCACTTATTGGATCGACAACAATACTAAACGTAGTATAGTCTCCAGGTGCAATGGTTTTTGTATATGTTGGACTGCTGAGTTTGAAATCCGGCTCTTCGTATATTAACATCGTTACTTTCCCGGAATAGCCGACAACTGCAACTTCATTACTTTCATGTTCGGGATAGAAATCCGCCACCATCACGCCATTTAATTCCGTTTCCTGGGGGTCATGCTCATTCCACATTATTATTGATGTCCATTCATTCTCGTCATCGTTTCGACCTAACATAGTTGCAGTATTGGAATAACCCCCGATCGCGATCTCGCTACCATCGTAAAACGAGTTGAAATCACCGATCGCCAACCCTTCCAAACCACCCGGGGCATGCCATAATGTTTTTACTATCCAAGCGCCATCATTTGCGGGGTCCGGGTATAATTCGGTCGCATTTTTTGAACGGCCGACCACCAGCAGTTCTTTGCCCGAATGGTCCTCATCAAATTCTGTAATTTCGGCATTGAACAATCCAATTGTATCCTGCCAAATTGTTGTGATATTCCAAACATTATTTTCTTTAAAGATGAATAATACAGAACCGTTTGAACCCACCGCAATAAGCTCAACTCCGGGATGTGATGGATCCAGATCACCAATTTCCACATTGGTCAATGGCTCCGCAACATCGAGCGTCACATTTATCCAGTTATCATTGCTATAACTAACGATAGTTATTGTAGGTGATTTCCAATCCACAACTGCAATTTCATTACCATCGTAATCAGGATCAATATCTCCTGCGGCAAGGCCAAATATGTGATAAGGTGAGGTCCAAAGCGTTTTTGTCTCCCATAGTTTGGTGTTTTTATTCCAGGTCAGTGATGTCAGATTATTAGAATAACCACCAACCACCAATTCATTACCTTGGTTGCTGTCATCGATATCCGATATAGCAACATCCATTAACTCGCAAGTGTCCTCCCAAATAAGGATCTTATCCCAATCCATGCTGCTTTCATTATAACTCAACATTGTAGCGCGGTTTGACCAACCCACAACAACTAATTCTGTTGTGCCGTCATTATTTGCATCTCCAAAATCTATACCGCCGGACAAAGCCGAGCTGTCGTGAAAAATTCGGGTCGCGTTAAATGTACTCTGATTAGGTTCAACTTCACGATTTCTTGTGTTTTCAAATGTACCGAGTTCCTGAGCCGTTATTGGAGCGATCATTAATGAAATTAGTATAATAAAGATCGTAATGAGTGTAATAAACAAATTGTGGCTGCTATTGCCCGGATAAAAATATTTTCTTTTCATTTTATCAGATTTAGGATTTATTTAACAATCTTCCTCTGGGGGATCTTGCACTACCTTTGGGACCGGGGGGGATTCCTTTAGCGTTGGTTGTTTTAATTTTGGCCTTCGAGTTTTTGGACGTTTCTTGAGCTTGATCCTTTTCGGGGGTTGACCCAGTGGTGGTTGTACCGGTTGCGGGACTGGAGATTCTGGTTGTACGACCTGAGGTGCCACGACTTCAGTGACCGTCAGTTGTTCACGTGGCGGGGTCTCTGGCGCGGGTGCGACTATGGTTGGTAAGGGCTCTGGCGCGGGGGCGGGGGCTGGCAATGTAGGCGGTGCGGCCGAAGGTGTAGGCGGCTCTTCGGGCTGGGGTGCAACCTCGAGCTCTTTTTCTTTGGATTTCTTAGTGGCTTCTTCTTCTTTTAGTTTTTCTTCTTGCGATTTGTCCTTCTTCGCACTTTGACCTAAAAACACCAATATTACAATGATCACAATTGTCAAAATTGGTAAAAGAATAGTATTACACTCTTCACCCGGTGCAATTTCAGTTTTGAATTTAAAGGTGCTATTATCATTTAGCAATAATAGATTGCCCGCTAGATCCTTACTATTTTCACCCACCTCGATGGAATAGGTTTTATCATATTTCAGATCAGAATTCGGTGTGAATTCAAGTTTTTCTAACTCAGTCCATGAAAAAGTTCCATTGACTGTCGGTGAAATTGAAAATTCCGATTCCACGGACGTTGTATTCATTGGCTCATCGAAATTGATAACGATTTTTTTATGAATATCTATATCATTACTGTCAGGTTGGATGTTAATTTGTTGGACTGACGGCGAGGTAGTATCACCCTGAATATCTAATTTCAGTATAATGCTATGGGTTTTACCTCCTCCGGTGGCAATAATTGTCAGGTTATATTGAGCGATCAGTGTCGTTGGCTCGATATTTAAAGTTAAGATCGAAGTTCCATCCGCCACCCCAGATGAAAGAATGACTGTATTAGGGTCAAAATTGTAATTGGCAATTGAAGGTATGCCAGATATTAGTGTTAAGGTCACATCTCGGTCAAATCCTTCGATCGCAGTTAAGTTGATCTCGTATTTAATCTCGCCTCCGGATGTGATTATTTTGGTTTTATCGCCCGAAGAGATCTCGAAATCTGCATAATTGTAGGCAACCATTGTAGCATTATTTGAATAACCAACTACAAGAATTTCATTGCCTTTATGGGTTGGATCGAATTCACCGATCCTTACCTCATGGCCTTTGTCAGCATCTTCCCAAATCGTTTTGACTTCCCAGGTTTTGCTGCTGCCAAATATCAAGGTGACATTATTTGAATATCCATATGCAACAATTTCATTACCGGGATGGTTCGGGTTTGCATCACCCACCCAAACACCGCGATTTTTATCGGTATCGGTAAAGATCACTTCGGTATTCCATGAATTACCGCTACCGCGAATGATCGCGACCGCGCCCGAATCGCTTCCAACCACAATTTCTTTACCTGGATTATCCAGATCGCAGTCGCCAACGGCCACGCGTGCCAATCCAACAGGGTCTTTATACAATTTTGTAGATTTCCATTCAGTACCATCCCAGTATATCATTGTGGCTCAACCGGATTTACTAACGACAACAAGTTCATTACCGTCATG
>CBDVCJ010000225.1:0-6794 GCA_965372445.1 uncultured Thermoplasmata archaeon
TTCTATCTTCAATTGTCTTGGTATTTCCACACACCACAGCCCCATCTTGCCACTATAATAACTATCATCCCCAAAATTGGGAGAAGTTCCCTAAAAACTAATTGCCGCTGTTACAATAAAATAAAAGGTCCTAAAAATCAGATCTTTATTGATACAATATTTTTAATCCTCTTTTTTTACCTTAGGCTTTAGCGATGGCTTGACCGATACCGTGGGCGTTTTAACACTGGGTTCCGAAGGTTTAACCGAGACTTTAGGGGTCTTGACTTCAGGTTCGGGTGTGGGGGTCTCGGCCTCTTCCTCATCTGCCGTTGCAGCGCCAAAATCCATGACCTTGCTCTTTGATAGATCACCGTGTTCATAGGTTGTCTCGGGCTCACGAGATTCATATAAACTCTCGTCATATTCCACGGTTGCTGTTCTTTCATCTTCTATAACTTCGGGTTTATCCTCCTCTACCTTGGGTGATTCTACGGTGGGTTTGGGGACGACCTCGGGTTGCATGTATTCTGGCTCCAAAGAAGCTCCAAATTTTGGCTTTTCAACGTCTTTATCAGCTCCCAAATAAAAAGTAGGGCTGGCAAATTCCGCTTCGGTCGCAGTTACAGGGGCGGTCTCCACCGCTTTCTCTTCGATCTTTTCCACTTCTCCCTTTGCACCACAGGACGGACATTCGACAATAACAGGGCGTTGGGGTGCTGTAACCGTAATTAAGCCTCCGCATGCATGGCATTCAACAACCTCGATATCATCAGAAGAAATAGCTAACGGTTTGCCAACTTTTGGGATCTCTTCATGCGCCGAAGGTGCAATCGGCACCTGGGGCGGTGCTGGAGCCTGCGGCATCGCCTGCCCGGGTACCGGCGGCGGCACAGGTGCCATGCCTGGTGCCTGCTGCATCGGCATACCTGGGATCTGCTGGCCTTTGGGGGCAATCTTTTGTAAACGTCTATAGTAGGTTGCCTGATGGATCTTACCCTTTTTTAATAGAATATCGAGCTTTTTGCGTTCTTTTTTGAACTTTATCATCGCTTTAACGTCTTCTTTTGATGGTTTGGAGGCACTCTTAGCCATAATCCTCAACCCCTTTCATTACTCCTGAAGGGTCATAATACTATTATTAGTTTATTATTTTTTCGATTGATTGGGCATTTTGACTATACAATTCTACTTATTGGACTATTGGTCCGGTGGTAAGATAGGTTGGAGGATGTAGGATGGGGGGCACATATTTTCTAATAATGTGGATTAGAGATTGGAGATTCGAAATTAATACTGAATTACATATAGTCGGGAGTATCGGGAGTCTGAGTGATAATTACCTTAGTCGGGAGTTCGGGAGTATCGAAAATTAATGGGTATGGTACCCATTCTCGTTACTCCCGGTGTTAGCAACTCGAAGAGAAGCTAACACTAAAGGTAAAATGGGAACCTGTTTGATGTATAATTTATTTTACCTGCGTTATTCCCGTATTCCCGTTACTCCCGATTTATAGTCACCATATATCGCCTCTCGATGGGCTATCTCCAATCTATAATCTCCAATCTACTATGGCAACCCTCTATCCTTTTAACGTTGTGCTTTAATTCAGTCTTTTTGCTAAGTAATTTTTTCTATTAGATGCATAACACAAAATATTTAAAGTTGCGGAGATATATTGTTTTGAGGCTGAATCATGGGTATGAAAATCAGGGGTACCTCGTTGATTTCATTAGCAGTATCGTTATTTTTAATATTCTCAATTTTAATAATACCACCAACCACATTAGGTCATCCAAGCTCACGTCAGGATGATAACCAGGCCCCCGTCGCAGAAATATTAAAACCCAATAATGGCGATCAATACCAAGTCAATGATGAAATCACATTTGACGGCTCTTCCTCAAGCGACCCTGATAACGATACCCTGAGCTACACTTGGAATTTCGGCGACAGCGAAACAGGTTCCGGCAAGATCACAACGCATTCCTATTCAGTACCTTTTGTATATGTCATAAGGTTAACCGTGAGTGACGGCGAACTGAACGACACCAGCCAGCCAGTAGTAATAATTGTTGGCGGTGGCGGTGGCCAGAACCAGCCACCGAATGCCGAAATAACCTCGCCGTCCAGTGGCGAGCGCTTCGATGTTTATGAAACGGTCTATTTTGACGGCGCCAGTTCTACAGACCCCGAAGAGGATCCATTGAGCTATTATTGGGATTTTGGGGACGGTAATAGCAGCGACAAACCCTTGACCGAACATGAATATTCAAGTACTGGCTCCTATAGGGTGACCTTAACAGTTAATGATGGCATGTACAATGATTCTGCGCGAATTACCATTTTTGTCGATAATAACCCGCCAATTGCAGATGCCGGCGAGGATCAAGAGACTTTTGCGGGCCAGGAGATAATTTTTGACGGCTCTAACTCAACCGACCCCGACCCTGTGGGGCGGATCGATAATTGGACCTGGAACTTTGATAATGGCGATATGGGCTACGGTGAAGTTGTTGGCTATACCTATAAACAGAGGAATACCTACACTGTAACTTTATACGTCAGGGACAATAATAATGCGACAGGTTCCGATACCGCCATTATTGCAGTCTATAATGCTAAACCAGTGGCAGTACTGAAGGTCAATCCCTCAAGTTCTACTTTGGGTGAGGATGTGGAGTTCGATGCGTCGGATTCTTATGATGTCGATGGGTTTGTGGGGGATTATTATTTCGATTTCGGCGATAGTTACGAAACAGGATGGATCTCCAACCAAATAATCACGCATTCCTACACCTCCACCGGCATTTATGATGCGCTCTTGAAAGTACGGGATAACGATAAAAGTGAAAGCGAGCTTGTAACGGCCTCTGTGAAAATTACGATCGAGCCCAGCCAACCTCCGACCGTGACAATTTCTCAACCTTCGAATGGAGACCATGTTAGTGGCGAGCTCAAGATCGAGGGGACCGCCACCTCTACAGACGCGGTAGATCTAAAGATCGAAATTAAAATAGATAATGATGGCTGGCAAAATGTGACCTATACAAATATAAATTCAGGTTCAGATATTATTGAGGCTGAATGGTTCCATTATTGGGAAACCGAATCTGTTGAAGACGGCGAACATAGCATTGTGGCCAGAGCCTTCGATGGGTTTCAATATTCGCAGGAATTCAAGATCGATGTCAATGTAGTTAATGAAGCCGTAACAAAAATCGCGCTTACACTCACCCTAAAGCCAACCCAGACCCAACCCCAGGAGAAAGTTGAAGTGGCTGGCAAGGCAACCTATGACACTGGCGTTAGTGTTAGTGATACAAATGTCGATATTGAAATAAAAGGTCTTACAGTAAGTTGGCAAACCGTAACCGATTCCAAGGGCAATTATCAACGAGAGATCCAAGCGCCGTCAGACCCCGGCAGCTATACGATAACGGCCTCTATCACAGATGGCACACTTAGCGATAATACCGAAATGACACTCACAGTACAGAATCCACCGGACATGACCCTAGCTGAAGAAGATATCACATTTTCTAAACCCAAACTAATTCTTGGGGATAGAATCAAGATCAGTGCCAAGATCCATAATATTGGCGACCTGGAGGGGTCCGGCACAGTTGAGTTTTATGATGCCGATCCCGAAGGCCTGAAAGGAGTATTGATCAAAGCCTCACCAGTAACAGTCCAGCCTTCAGATGCTAAAGTTATCACGATCTCATGGATCCCGAAAACTAAAGGTGAACATACGATATTAGTATTAATTAAAGATGTTACACCTGCAGAATTGAATCTTGACAACAATCAAGCCTTAAAAAAGATCGATGTGCCTGCTAAACCCGGCGAAGAAGAAGAAAGTGACCTTTTTGGAGGAATGTTCGACAGCCTCAAGCCATTGGCCGAACCGGTTGGTGGCGTGGTTTATTTTATCGGATTGATCGTTGGGATAATTATTGTTATTATTATTGTTGCGGTAGCAATATATAAGAAACGCTCTAAGCCCGACGAGAAGCAAGAAAAGCCAGAAGATTCGCGCAAACCGCCGCCACCGGCCTCGGAAGAGCGTGTGGTGTTTACAATCACAGATAATAATTAGCCAAAACGCTGCAAATAGCCTAATTAGTCAAAAACATTAAAATATTAGATTATTTTAACAATAACTATGAAACTACGAGCTTTTATTTCGGCAGATATTGGTGCAAAGCCCGAACTTGTTGAGTTAGAAGAGGCTTTAAGGCGTTCCCGTGCCCCCCTTAAACTAGTTGAGCCGGCCAACATTCATATAACATTAAAGTTTCTCGGCGATACCGAAGAAGAATTAACCGATGATATTACCAATATAATGCAAAAGTGTGTTGCGGGTATACCGCCATTCAAACTTAAGCTCAGTAATATCGGCGCATTTCCGAACTCGAATTACATAAAAGTCATCTGGGTTGGGTTGGCCAATCCCGACCATTTAATTACGATTGCCAAGAGATTAAATCAAGAGCTATCAGCTTTGGGTTTTAAGGCTGAGCGCCGCGGTTTTTCGCCGCATTTAACCTTGGCACGAGTCAAGAGCCGCCGGGGCAGAGAGGCGCTACAGAAAATTCTGAATGATTATGAGGGCCATGAGTTTGGTGAGGTAGATATTAATTGTATACGGTTGAAAAAGAGCGACCTTACCCGTGAAGGGCCAATTTATACTATAGTTAAGGAGATAGATCTTGAATCATGATTTACATCAAGCGATCTTAAAGGAGATCATACCCACCGACCAAGAGAACGCGCTCATTTCGGAAATTGTTGAGGAATTACATCAAAGAATTGCAGAGACGCTCAAAGAGCTAAAGCTAGACATTGAAATTGAGCCGATATTAGTAGGGTCCGTGGCTAAGGACACACATCTTACCAATCCAGATATAGATATATTCATGATGTTCCCACAAACTACACCAAGATCAGAATTGGAAAAAGCTGCGCTTCAGATCGGTAAGATTATTGTCCCCGAGGGTCAGGAACGATATGCGGAGCATCCCTATATCTCTGGCAATTTCAAAGGTTTCCAGATCGATATCGTGCCCTGCTATCGCATAACGGATGCGAGCCAACTATTGTCTGCAGTAGATCGAACCCCGTTTCATACCAAATATATAAAAGATAATTTAGCTAAGGATCTAATACCAGATGTTCTATTATTGAAGCAATTCATGAAAGGGATCGGGGTCTATGGTGCCGAGGTCGAGGTACAAGGATTTTCGGGATATTTATGTGAGCTATTAATAAAATATTACAATGGTTTTCAACCGTTATTAGATGCCGCAAAGGATTGGGAACTACCAAAATATATCGATATGGAGAACGAGCGTGACCTAAAGGCAATCGATAATGAATTTAAAAATGACCCGTTAATTTTTATTGACCCCGTAGATCCAAATCGCAATGTTGCGTCGGCACTTTCGCACGAAAACGTTGAGCTTTTCAAATATGCAAGTAACGCTTACTGTTCGTCACCCAAACGCGAATTCTTTTTCCCCAACCGCATCCAACCATTATCCGAAACTGAAATTATTGGATTAATTGAGGAGCGTGCAACGAAATTTATTGCGGTTATGTTCAATACCCCAGAGGTTATACCGGATATATTATACAGTCAATTACGTAAAGCCCGGAAAGCGATAGCCAAGCTATGTGATGCCAAAGGCTTCCAAATCCAAGAATCGGCATTTACGGTCGTGGAGACTCAAACCTCGATAATTTTATTCGAGTTCCAAACCTATATCTTACCCCCAGACGAGCTGCATCAGGGTCCGCCCGAAGATAATAAAAACGTTGAGCGATTCATCGAGAAATGGTGCAATTCAGAACGCGCACTTGGCAAGCCATATTTGGATGGCCAGGATCATAGATGGAAAGTGAAAATACAACGCAAGTTTCGGGAAGTTCAAGATCTCATTAGGGGTGAAATCTCAGAACTTAGTTTGGGCAAACACATAAATTCCGAAGTACAGAAAAGCTACGAATTAATGGTGGATACAGAAATAGTGCGACCGGAATACCAGACGTTCCTAACACAATTCTTAATAAAAAAATATCGATGGGAATATTGATTTTTTTCGGGTGATCTATAACATGAAAACGGAAGGTATGATCTTTAGAGAGGCCACCCTCGAGGATGCGGAGGAATTAAAGAAATTAGATGAACTGTGCTTTAACCAGCAGGTTCAATATGACGAGCTCCAGTTCCTTTATTATATTACTGATTCCGAGATCCACAGTTTGGTGATAGATCACAATAAAAGGTTAATTGGCTTCATAATATATTCGACCGACAAAACAGCCAAAACTGCAAATATCGTAACCTTAGATATTCATCCCGATTTTAGGCGCAAGGGTCTGGCCTCAAAACTGCTCAATGCTGCCGAAGGTCAGCTCAATAAATTTCGAACAAAAACAATTACACTTCAGGTATCAGTAAATAATATACCGGCACTGAATTTCTATAAGGATAAAGGATATGAGATCCATAGCTTAATTGATGACTATTATCCGACCGAAGATGCGTACGTTATGGCTAAAAGGCTGCCATAGAGATTTCAGATTCCGGATTCCAGATTAATTTAAAATAGGCACAAAGTTCCAAAGGCACACAGGCAGGTATCAGAGATAATTTACTTAGTGCCTGTGTGCCTGTGTGCCTATAAATGCTCGAATCGCGAATTCTGACGATTTCAGGTTTCAATTCACTTCCGGCGTGGTAATAGGTGGGGCGGGGGGAACTCGAACTTTAGAAATTCCGAAGGAATTTTTAAAGCGAGGTAACTTG
>CBDVCJ010000226.1:0-6791 GCA_965372445.1 uncultured Thermoplasmata archaeon
TTACAATAAAAACGTTTTGAGTTATTCTAAATTGGGATTTATTTAGTATTTCGGATTTAGTGTTTCGTATTTTTGTTTGTTCCCACTAATTCTATAATCTTACCACTTATCACTTGTATAGTGATTTTCATCATATAGAAAATAGACAAGTAATTAACAAATATTATATTTGAATTATAATACACAAATTATTTAACCTACAAAAAACTTTTCGGATATTGAGGAGATTACGATGGCAAAATCGCAGCGACCCAGACACTCCCAACATAGTACGAAACGCCCATCACGGCCGAACCCACCGCGATCCAGTGGATATCAAGAACCGCCCAGACACCGTCCCGAGCATCGCCCCGAACCTCGCAGGCCCCGGCCTGAATACGATATGGAAGAGCCTCGACGCAGAATACCACGACCACCGCCACCGCCGATGAATGAGCGTACAAGCCGCAGTGATAGGCGCCCAAGTGAACATAGAACAGAGAACCGCTACCCGCCCCCCCAAGGTAAACGAATAACCGAAATGGGTATTGATATGCATGTTTTGGAGAACATCGATAAGAACCCCAATATTTCGGTTGACCATCTAAGTTATGAACTTGGCGTCGACCGCCATGAAATATTGGCATCGATAAGGCGTCTACGAACTGACCGGGCAAGGTTCATAGAGGTCCAAAAACGGGTCGAGACCAAGCGTTTTCATAAAGTTGTTAAAGAGCATACCGATAAATTGGATGATAACGTGGAAACTTACGAATATTAAGTTTTGATCCAATTAGTTTTACACCAATCTTTTTATACTTCTAAATACATTTTTTTATGTGGTTAAGGGTGATTGTTAATGCCGAAAAAGTGTGGTAACTGTGGGGGAGATATCGATAAGGATGAGGAAGTAGTGCACTGCAGTCAATGTAAATTACCGTATCATGAAGATTGTGTACCTGATGAATGTGTTAAATGCGGGGAGTACGTATAAATATAACTAGATTATTATAATTAATTAGAGGGAAATATAATTGGGATGAAAATATGGATAAAAAAGAAGAACAAAACATTATTGGTTCAATATTATTGATAGTATTTGGAGCTTTATTCATTATCCCTATGGGTGTAAATTTGGTTGCTATACAGATCACTATGTCAGTATTAGGGGGAAGTTCAGGTTCTACTTTATTGTTAATTACCGGAATAATATTGATAGGGATTGGTTATGTATGTATTCTATATCCAAAAAGGTACAAGATCCGATATCTTGTAGGGGCTGCATTTTCGTTTTTTTATTCAATTAATTTTTTTATCATTTATATTACTTTTATCCCGCAAATGAAAGAATTAGCTAATAGTTATAAAGAGTCAAGCTCAGAAGGTGGGATAAGTGGATTACAACCAGGAAATGTTGATTTTGTTTTTTATGAAACTTTGGTGATTGCCCTAATTTCAGCATTTATATTAATAGGTATAATTTTGATCTTTATGTATGTGAGATCCTACATTTATCAAGAAAATAAGACAATATTAGAAGCTAAATATTTATGATCCTGAATCAATTCCAAGCTTTGATCGAATGACTTTTGTTTCATGTTCCTTTCAATTTTGCGATCTTCTTCTTATATTCTTTCGCACAGATATTACAGCATAAAAAATGGTCTCGACCGTCCAATTTAATTTTCACGGGCTTGTCGTGCATCGGTTTCCTGCAATAGAAGCAATCAATTACGGCATTTATACCCTCCGACAGCACCGCTCTCGGCTCTTCCTTAAGGGTTTCGACAATGGTTTTATACTCATAATCCAGGATCTCTTTGATGCTCGATAGTTGTGTGATAAATTCATTCAATTGAATAGTATCAATCAAAGTAGCTTTGGCTTGAAGCCAGGAACCGCCGGTAAGATAAACCTCCCTTATATCGTCAAGCTTCGTCAATTTTTTCGCAACCTTGCTGACGTCCGACGGCTTACATTTGACAGATAATAAAATACTGAGCTCGCCCAAAGCGTCTGTATTGAGCATTACACTAAACCCTTTGGTAATGCCCATCTGTTCGTACATGCTAACTTTGCTCGCGACGGTTGGTGTCGTCACACCGACTTTTTTAGCGATGTCCCGGTAGGATGCCCGCCCATCTTTTTGAAGAATTTCCAAAATGTTTATATCTACTTTATCGAGTTTCATGGGCCTAAGGATAGAGTTATGGGTATTAAATTTTACGTTTGTTAAATTAATATAACATTTATTTTTGTTTTGTATAGCGAAATCGTGGTAAATTAGTAACTCCATATAGATAATCGAGGAAAATAGAATGACTGCCCCCGAACAAAATGATCAAGAAGAGCTCAAGCTTCACATTAAAGGCATGACCTGCACCTCTTGTGCACAAAGTATTGGAACGAATTTAAAAGATCTGGATGGTGTGGATTTTGCTGGGGTTAATTTTGTTGATAAGACAGCGCTTGTGAAGTATGACCCTATGAAAGTCAATGTTGATAATATCAAGAGTACCATAAAATCCACAGGCTATGAGGCTTTTGATTATGCATCTGATAGGAGGGATATGCCCGCAGGAGCACCTGAGGGTACTGATGATACCGCGATCGACCCCGTTTGCGGGATGACGGTTAATAAGAAAACTGGAATAAAGGAGGAGATCGGTGGTAAAACATATTATTTCTGTATGCAGGGTTGCGCCGACACATTTCGCAAACAAGTGGAGGAGGAGGGCTTAGAATCTGCGGAAAAGAGATCAAAAGCTCAACCCCCTAAGATGCCTTCCGAAGCGGATGTGGAAGACGAGTATGTCGCGATCGACCCTATTTGCGGTATGAAGGTTGATAAAAGAAAGGCGATCACCAGAGTCATCGGCGGTCGAACATATTATTTCTGTATGGAGAGCTGTGCCAACACCTTCGAAGACCCGGATAAAGAATTGGAAGATATGAAGAAACGCGTATCGGTGGCAATCGTTGGAGTGGTATTGATTGGCGTTTTCAGACTCGGGTTATTTATCGGACTGGCAGCAGGTGTTACGATCTTGACCTGGGTGCCGTTCGAGTTCTTGCCATGGTTCAACGGCGGGGTCTGGATGTTCATTCTAACCACACCAATTATTTTCATAGGCGGTAAGAGTTTCTATGTCGGGGCTGCCAAGGCGATCAAACACGGGCGAGCTAATATGGACCTATTGATCAGCATAGGTACACTATCGGCTTATTTCTTCAGTGCGATCATCGTGCTAGACCAATTTATCACCTCTGTGGATATCCTTCCCGGAGCTGAAGGCGAGGTCTATTTTGATGTGGCTGCGATCATCATCGCTTTTATTCTACTCGGCAAATATATGGAGGATGTGATCAAGAGAAAGAGCTCTGCCGCAGTGAGAAAACTTCTCGATCTTAAACCCAAAATGGCCACAGTTCTCAAGAAAGGTAGAGAGGTTGAGATACCCGTTGAAAAATTGGTATCGGGGGATATAGTCAAGGTCAAACCGGGCGAGCAGATAGCAACAGATGGAGTGGTGATGGATGGCATCTCATCAGTTGATGAGAAGATGCTCACTGGCGAAAGCATACCAGTTGAAAAGAAAACAGGGGATGAGGTCATTGGCGGTACAATAAATAAGCTTGGGTCGTTCAAGTTCAAGGTCACCAAGGTGGGCTCTGAAACAATGCTGATGCAGATCGTCAAAATGGTTGAGGAGGCCCAGGTGTCCAGTGCACCGATACAAAGATATGCTGATAATGTCGCGGCGTATTTCGTGCCAGCAGTAATATTAGCAGGCATTGTGACTTTCAGTGCCTGGATTATTTTTAGCACTTGGACAAATGCAGTTTTATTTTTCGTGGCGGTACTGATCATTTCATGTCCCTGCGCGCTCGGCATTGCGACGCCCACTGCATTGATGGTAGGTGTGGGTAAAGGTGCCGAGGCGGGGATACTAATTAGAGGCGGCGAGTATCTGGAGCGTGCACGAAGTCTCAATATCGTTGTGTTCGATAAGACTGGCACCATAACGAAAGGCGAACCTGAATTGACGGATGTGGTTGTAACGGGAAGTTACTCGAATAATGAAGTGTTAAGATATGCTGCGATGGCTGAAAAGGACTCGGAACATCCTTTGGGTGAAGCCATAGTAAAGGGTGCAAAAGACCGTAAAATTGAGGTGCCGACCGTATCGAGCTTTGAAGCCATCCCAGGCCATGGCATCAAGGCAGTTTTCGAAGGCAAAACAATACTACTTGGTAATAGACGCCTAATGGAGAAAAATGGAATGGTCGTGAAAGCCAAAGAAAAAGTGCTAAAGAAACTTGAGACTGAAGGAAAGACTGCGATGATGCTCAGTGTCGATCAAGAGATTTCAGGAATCATAGCAGTAGCAGACACGATCAAGCATAATTCGGCCAACGCAATATCAGAACTGAAAAAACTGGGGATCAAGACCGTGATGCTAACGGGCGATAATGAGGTTACGGCAAAAGCAGTCGCCAAGAAAGTAGGAATAGAACAAGTGATCGCCAATGTGCTACCCGGCGAAAAAGCAAATGTAATAAAAGAGCTTCAGCGCGGAGGTAAGGTTGTGAGCATGGTGGGTGACGGGATCAATGACGCGCCTGCACTTGCCCAAGCAGACATTGGGATCGCGCTTGGTTCCGGATCTGATGTTGCAAAGGAGACTGGGGGCATTGTGCTTATTAAAGACGATCTCATGGATGTAGTTAAGGCAATAAAGCTCAGTAAACTCACAATGAAGAAGATCAGACAGAACTTATTTTGGGCACTTGGTTACAATACCGGTGCGATCCCGATCGCAGCATTGGGGCTTTTGAACCCTATTATCGCTGCTGCGGCAATGTCGGCAAGCTCGCTTTCGGTAGTTACCAATGCCGCAACTTTAAAATTCGCAAAATTAGATTAATTAAAAGGAGGTGAATAAAAATGGCTGTAGATCCAATTTGCAAGATGAATGTTGACGAAGCTACCGCACAACACAAATCAGAATACAACGGAAAGACCTACTATTTTTGTATGGCGGGTTGCAAGACGGCCTTCGATGCAGACCCAGAAAAATGGTCAAAGGAGATTTAGTTAAATAATATGTTTATGGAAGAGATATATGTCAGAAAAAATTCTGCTCGAATTCTTTCCCGAGATCGTGCAGTTGATACCTGAGAGCCCTGGTGGCAGCTGCTGTTTGAAACCGATCGTCACCCAGTCCAAAGTCTCGAAATTGATGTACGTGCTAGCCCAGCACATTAAATGGAAATATAGCGATAAAGTCGAGTTGGTGATACCCTCCAAATCCGATTCGAGAGTTACTTTAGTTAAGAAATATCAGCAATTAAGATCGAACCAACGCTTGAGAAAGTTAGGCATTCATAAGTTACCTGCGTTAGTGTTGGCAGACAATATAATTCTTGAAGGTCAAGTATTACCAGAAGCTGAATTAGATAAAATTGTCGAAAATGTTTTGGCTTGATATTAAAATATGGAGGTAATAAAATGGTTGAAACCCAAGCAACCCTAACATGTCCCTTTTGCGGTGAGAATACCGAGGCCGAAATGCCGATCGATTATTGCCAAATAATTTTCAAATGTCCAAAATGTGGCAAACCCATAACTCCGAAAGAGGGCGATTGCTGTGTATTCTGCTCTTACGCCGATAAAAAATGCCCGCCGCTGCAGCTGGAAGAAAAGGAGATCAATAAGAGCAAAACTTGATCCTACCCTTTTATTTAAAAAAGCAGACATGCGGGGTTTCCACGGTGTCAATTTGGATCGTCGACTCGATAATATTATATTTTTTGCTGAGATATTTATTTATCTTCTTGATGGTTCTTTCATTTTTATTCTTGGGTTTAAAACAAATATGTGCATAAAAAATGTACATATCTAATGTTATTGCCCAGACATGGGCGCCATTGATATCCACAATTTCGGGAAATTTTCGTTTGAGATCTTGAGAGATCGTATCTATATCATAACCTTTTGGCGCGATCTCCAATAGAATTCTAGACGATTCTTTCAGTATCCCGATCGCCCAAACCAAAATAATAATAGAGATCGCAAAGCTAACAATGGGGTCGAGAATGTTCCAACTGGTATAGAATATCACAACCGCTGCAATGACCACTCCGACCGACGAGACGGTATCAGCGATCAGATGATAAAATACGCTCTTCACATTCAAATTATGTTTATGGCTACCATGCAGGATATAAATACTGGCAAGATTCGTCCCTAACCCGATCACGCCAATGATCAACATCTCAAGACCAAATACATCTAAGGGATGCAATAGCCTCTGAACCGCTTCATAGAAGATCACAACGACAATGATGAGAAGAAAAATACCATTGATAAACGCAGCTAACACTTCCGCCCTATGCAGCCCGAAAGTTCGGTGATGACATGGCGGGCGTTGTGCGATTATTATTGCACCTAATGCGATACCAATAGCAAAGCAATGTGTGAACATATGGCCCGCATCCGAGATCAAGGCAATGCTATTGGTCAGGAAACCGCCAATAAGCTCGACCACCATCACGATCGAAGTTATTATTAAAGAAAGTATAAGTTTCTTTTTTTCGACCGTGCGGAATTCAAAGATCTGGCTTGAGGTCTTTTCATGTGAATGTGGGGCTTTCATTATGTCACTACACGTTATTAAAATCACGTTATATTTTATAAGTTTTTGCTATCAATTGAAAAAATTATCTTTGAAAACATTTTAATTTTAGTCCATCGCCCAATTTAGGGAAAGATAGTTATTATAGTGGCAAGATGGGGCTGTGGTCTGTGG
>CBDVCJ010000227.1:0-6770 GCA_965372445.1 uncultured Thermoplasmata archaeon
TTTTCTTATATTTTTTCTTACCTATCATTATTCTTCCTCCTCACATTCTTGATCTTCACACAGATCTTTAACCCAAAAACCTATATTTACGATCGCGTCAAGTTTGTACGGAATCTCTTCAAATAAATGAGATCCAAATTGATAATTACCACTCAGGGGATTATTGTTCCCTGAAGATTCGCCTTTCTCAGCGAGTTTATTTCTATACAAAAAATTCATATTACCACCTTCACTATACAACCCCAGGTTGTATAACCACACTTAACATATATGCTCCTTCTAGTATTTAAGGGTTTTGGTTGGGATTTGGATGTGTTTTGTAGATAAAAATCAATATGTGCGGGCTCTAAGGTCCAAGATCTGAAGGCCTCTTTCGGGATACGAGATTCGGGAAACGTTTTTCATTTTTGAGTGTGGGTATCGAGTGTTGGGTGCAGGGTGTTGGAAAATAATAAATCCCGAACAGCGAATCCCGATGAGGGATCTTGGACATAATGTCTACTTATTGATACTATCCCACACGCGAGTGAAACGAGGGTACACATCCTACATCACTTTCAAGTGCTTATGTAGAGTCTATTCTAACCATAAATTTGAAATGCAGTTATTACTATTCCCCCAATCCCTATTCGACCAAAATATTTATCTAAAATATCAAGTCATATATTCTATTATGGGGAGAGGCATCTAATGAACAGTCAGGAAAACCCAAAAAGCGTACTTGTACTTGGAGGAGGTATCGCGGGTATCCAATCCGCGCTTGACCTGGCCGAATCTGGAATCAAGGTATATCTTGTGGAAAAAAGTCCATCTATAGGAGGTAGAATGGCGCAATTGGATAAAACCTTTCCAACCAATGACTGTTCAATTTGTATTTTAGCACCCAAGATGGCCGAATGTTATTCCCATCCAAATATTGATGTACTTACATATTCAGAACTTTCGTCACTTGAAGGCGAGTCCGGTAATTTTAATGCAACGGTTGTAAAAAAAGCCAGGTTTGTGATTGAAGACAAGTGTACTGGCTGCGGTGAATGTTCAGAGGTATGCCCGATAGATGTTGATGATGAGTTCAATATGGGGTTGAATAAAAGAAAAGCGATCTATCGTCTGTTCCCCCAGGCAGTCCCCAACATTTTCTGCATCGATAAAACCAAGATCAGGATCGTCAAGGGCAAGAAGAAACCCGGCCCCTGTATCGATTGTAAGAAATGTGTAAAGGCTTGCCAGGCCGAAGCAATCAACCCGGAAATGGAAAATGAAGAGGTTACACTTAATGTTGGCGCAGTAATTATTGCTACGGGCTTCCAGGAGATATCGGGAGATACCAGACTGGAATATGGCTATGGCAAGTACCCGGATGTCATCACCGCATTACAAATGGAACGGATGTTGAGCGCGTCTGGACCATTTGAAGGCGAACTGAAACGGTTATCAGACGATTCACATCCACATAACATTTCATTCATCCAGTGTGCAGGTTCGCGCGATTGTAAAACTGGCAAATCTTACTGTTCCAGCGTATGTTGCATGTATGCAGTTAAAGAAGCGATCATAGCAAAAGAACACGACCCTGACCTGGACATTACCATTTTCTATATGGACATGCGCTCTTTTGGTAAAGAGTTCGATGATTATATAGACCGAGCTTCAAATGAATACGGAATTACGCTAGTTAGAGCCCGAGCCGCGAGTGTTGGCCAGGACGAAACCGGCCGGCTTTTTGTAACTGCGATCTCAGATGACGATGTCAAAGATTATCCATCAGACCTGGTAGTTCTTTCCACTGCTATCGAACCTTCTTCAGATACACCGTCTTTAGCCGCAAAATTGGGTATCGAGACCGACCCCGACGGGTTCATAGTCACGCCAGGCGAGGCTGCCATCGACACTTCAACCCCAAGTATATACGTCTGCGGCCTTTCCGAATCGCCCAAGGATATACCGGATACCGTAGCTCAGGCAAGTGCTGCAGCTGCAAGAGCGGCAGAGGTCGTTGTACATGGTCAAGAGGTCGACTTACAAGAGAAAGTTTACCCGCCTGAGAAAGATGTAAAGGGAGAAGAACCGCGGATCGGCGTGTTCGTGTGTAACTGCGGCATCAATATCGGTGGCATTGTGAATGTTGACGAGGTTGTTGGGTTCATTAGCAAAATGCCTGGAGTGGCATATGCCGAAGGTAACCTATACAGCTGTTCGCAAGATGCATTGGCCAAGATCAAAAAGACCATTGAAGAAAAAGATCTGAACAGAGTTGTAGTTGCGTCCTGTACACCCCGAACACACGAACCTTTGTTCAGGGAAACTTGTAAAGAAGCCGGTTTGAACCAGTACCTATTTGAAATGGCCAATATCCGCGACCAGTGCTCCTGGGTGCACATGCAAGAGAAAGAAGAAGCTACTGAGAAAGCCAAAGACCTGGTAAAAATGGCGGTAGCAAAATCAATGATACTTGAACCGCTCGATGAGCACAAGTTAGATGTGACAAAGAAAGGGCTCGTACTTGGCGGTGGAATAACTGGGATGACAGCTGCACTTTCTATTGCCGAGCAGGGGTTCCCGGTTACATTGGTTGAGAAGACCGAAGAAATTGGCGGACTTTTCAAGGATAGGATATCATCTTGGGATATTGAAGATCCCCAGAAAGTTTTGGCTGACCTCAAATCAAAGTTGACCTCTAATGATAACGTTACAATTTTAACCAACAGCTCTTTAGCAGATTGTTTGGGATATGTTGGGAACTTTGATATCATGCTCGACACACTGTCAGGCCCGCAGGAAATACGGGTTGGAGCTATAGTTGTAGCTACCGGTTCGCAACCTTTCATACCCAAACAAGGAGATATGGGATACGGGCTCAATGAAAAAGTTATAACTTTAGATGAAGCTGAGAAAAGCATTAAGGCAGGTGCAAGTCTCGGCAAGAATATTGCCTTCATGCTTTGTGCAGGTTCTCGCGTACCGGACCGACCTTATTGTTCAAGATTCTGTTGCACTGCCAGTATAGATACTGTCTTAAATCTGATCGAGCGTGACCCTTCACTCAATATCACAGTTTTTTATAGAGATATCAGGACGTATGGACAAAGGGAAGAGTTATACAATAGAGCTCTTGAAAAAGGTATAAAATTCATAAGATACGACCCTGAAGACCCACTCCAGATCGATATCAATGAAAATGAGATCAAAATCAATACACTCGATACTGCTAGTGGTATTAGGCTCGAGGTCAAACCCGATACTTTAATATTGGCCACAGGTCTGGAACCCAGCCCTGAAAACGAGGAGATAGCCAAAAAGCTTAAAGTACCTCTTAGTAAAGACAAATTCTTTCTCGAAGCCCACATGAAACTTCGACCACTCGATTTTGCGACTGACGGTATATACCTTGCCGGCAGCGCGCAATGGCCAAAATCGCTTAGTGAATCTGCTTCACAGGCCAGAGGTGCTGCCGCTAGAGTTGCGACAATACTTTCCAAAGATAACTTGTGGGGCGAAGGTGCAGTTGCAGTTGTCGATCAAGATAAATGTGTGAAATGCGGTGTATGTGTTTCGGTTTGTCCATATCATGCTGTAACCTTATCCCAGGACCATGCTGAAGTTAACCCTGCACTTTGTAAAGGTTGCGGCACCTGTGCAGCCACCTGTATAAAAAATGCGATTTCTGTCGGGCACTTCCGGTCACCGGAACTTTATGCTCAAGTTGAGGCCTTGTTGAAGGAGGTGGATGCTTGAGCGAATTCAAACCTTCGATCCTCGGTATATTGTGTAATTGGTGTTCGTATGCCGGCGCGGATCTTGCGGGGGTGTCCAGGTTCCAGTATCCGCCCAACATCAGGGTTCTCAGGGTCATGTGTTCAGGGATGGTCGATCCGACCATGGTGCTGGATGCGTTCATACTCGGGGTTGACGGCGTGCTGATCGGAGGGTGTCACCTAGGCGACTGTCACTATCTCAAAGGCAACTACCATGCCAAACGCAAGATCGAGGTTTTAAACAAAGTGTTGGAAGAGACGCCCCTGGAAACCGAACGGCTTAGACTTGAATGGATCTCAGCTTCGGAAGGTAAACGGTTTGCAGAGGTCATTTCAGATTTTACCGAGCAGATCAAGAAATTGGGTCCAAACCAAATAAAAAATGATCCTGTAAAAATGGAGGATCTTGTTGCGGCTCGAGATGCAATGGCGAACAGTCGATTAAGAGCCATTGCCGGCAAACTCGAAGATGTTCTTGTCGAAGGTAATGTATATGGTGAGAAAATCGAACCGGAAAAGATAGACCAATTACTTCAGGAAGCAATTTCTACAGAGCTTCTAGCTTATAAGATCGTAAATAAACTCAAAGCAAATCCCAATTCAGTTAAGAACTTATCAAAAGAGATGGGGGTTCCGGCAAAACAAATATTAAATAACGTTCTGGAGCTGAAACGAAGAGGCATCGTTAATGTAAAAAATATCCAAGGCCAGTCGCCTATCTATGGATTGATTCAGGGAGGTGACTGGTAATGTCGGACGATGTCATCGAAACCCAACCAGCTAACCAGACCGGTAAAGTAGGCGCTATAATGGTAGTTGGGGGTGGAATCTCGGGGATGCAGGCGTCTTTAGACCTGGCAGATTCAGGGTTCAAGGTCTATCTGGTGGAACGCGAACCCACCATCGGGGGTGTAATGGCCCAACTGGATAAAACCTTCCCCACGAACGATTGTTCTATGTGCATAATGTCACCTAAACTTGTTGCTACAGGCAGGCACCATAATATTGAGATAATTACCAATGCGTCGATCGAGGCTGTTGAAGGCGAGCCAGGCAATTTCAAGGTAAAGTTAATAAAAGGACCTAGAATGATCGTCGAGGAGAAATGTACAGGGTGTGGTGTATGTGCACAGGAGTGTCCCGTTAGAGCTATTGATGAATATAATGCAGGGTTGAATCTCAGGACGGGTGTCTTTGTTAAATATCCCCAGGCGGTCCCGCTGGTATTTTCCATTGACAAAAATATCTGTATAGGCTGTGGCATTTGTGAGAACTTGTGTCGAGCCGAGGCCATAGATTACCACCAGGAAGCCGAGGAGACCGAGCTCGAGGTTGGCAGTATAATACTTAACACCGGGTTCGAGAACCACGATCCTCAACCCTACCAGGAGTTAGGTTACGGTCAGTTTGATAATGTATTGACCAGTATAGAATTTGAACGTACACTAAGTGCCTCAGGACCTACCGGAGGTCTTGTCATCCGCCCTTCAGACGGTGAAATACCAAGATCCGTGGCGTGGCTTCAATGTGTCGGGTCACGGAACGCCAAACGTGGTAATCCATACTGTTCATCTGTTTGTTGTATGTTCGCGACTAAAGAGGCAATTATAGCTCAGGAACATACTGAAGGTTTGAAGTCTACGATTTTCTTCATGGATATGCGCGCAATTGGGAAGGAGTTTGATGATTATTATAACCGTGCTAAGGACGAGTATGGGATAAGATTTATACGCAGCCGGGTTGCAGAAATCATTGAAGAGCCCGAAACGACTAATCTTATTGTAAGATACATTGACGAAAATGGAGAGGTCAATGACGAAGTTTTCGAGCTGGTAGTATTATCCGTAGGTTTTAATCCACCAAAAAACGTACAAAAATTAAGCGAAGTGTTCGGGGTTGAACTCAACCCATATAATTTTTGTAAAACCACCACATTCTCACCGCTTGACACATCCAAACCTGGAGTTTATGTTTGCGGCGCGTTCTCTGCGCCGAAAGATATACCTGATACCGTGGCTCAGGCTAGCGGCGCTGCGGCTCGGGCCAGCAGCATAATTTCTTCTGAACGAGGCAAGCTTATCACTAAAAAGGAATACCCTGAAGAAAAAGATATAATTTCGGAAGAACCCAGGATCGGTGTATTTGTTTGCCATTGTGGAATCAATATCGGTGGCGTAGTTGATGTACCGGACGTCGTAGAATATGCGGAAGATCTGCCGGGTGTTGCTTACGTCGAGCATAATCTTTACACCTGCTCTCAAGATACACAGGAGCGAATAAAAGAAAAGATCGAAGAACACAACTTGAACCGAGTTGTAGTTGCATCGTGTACTCCTCGTACACATGAACCGTTATTCCAGAACACGCTTCGTGAAGCCGGGTTGAATATATACTTGTTCGATATGGCGAACATTCGTGACCAGTGTTCCTGGGTACATATGCACGAACCTGAAAAAGCGACTGAAAAAGCCAAAGATTTAGTTAGGATGGCAATAGCAAACGCCGAGCTTCTTCGACCAATCGCACAGCAGTACATAGACATAAATCCATCCGGGTTAGTACTTGGTGGCGGGTTGGCCGGGATGACAGCGGCTTTAGAGCTCGCGGCTCAAGGATACAAGGTTGATTTGGTTGAGAAAAGTTCCGAGCTAGGCGGTAATCTTAGAAATTTACAATATTTATTGGATGGGGCCGACAATCCACAAGATCACTTGAACGAATTGCAATCGCAAATCGAATCAAATGATATGATCAATGTTTATACCAATTTTGAGTTAAACAATATCGACGGTCATGTTGGCGATTTTACTGCCAGTTTTGTTAAAAATGACCGTGATGGCGATGAAATTACTTTAAAAGCCGGAGCGATAATAATTGCTACCGGAGGGTTGGAATATCAGCCCACAGAATACATGTATGGCCAGGACGAGCGTGTGATCACCCAGCGCGAATTAGAAGAATTACTCGGGAAAGGCGAAGGGCGAAAGACGAAAGGCGACAAGCTCTCGTCTCTCG
>CBDVCJ010000228.1:0-6765 GCA_965372445.1 uncultured Thermoplasmata archaeon
AATGGAGCAGGAACTGATCAAGATATTTTCTATAGAGAATTTGATGGTAACTCTTGGTTGGATGTGGAAATTATTTCCGAACCTGTCCCAGGTCAGAATTTCAATACTGGCCTTTCAATGATTCCTACAATAGATGTTAAAAGCGGAAATATATATGTTGTTTGGGCAGACACAAACAATACAAATGGAGCAGGTACGGATTTAGATATTTTTTACAAACATAAAATGGCGGGTTCAAATTGGGGACAAGTGCATGTATTATCTGAACCTGTTTCAGGTCAGAATTTTAACACAGGTATTTCTGGAGAACCAAGAATTATTGAGCAAAACGATAGACTTCATGTTGTTTGGAAAGACTACAATAATACGAATGGTGCAGGTGGGGATACAGATATATTTTACAAATATACATATGGATCATTAAAATTGTTATCTCCGACCGTGACACCAATGTCAGGTAATACCAGTACATATTTCAATTTCACTGTGAAATATTTGCATAAAGAAAATACAACACCTATGCAGATTGTTGTAAACATCAGTAGGACTGAACATTCAATGATCGAAGTGGATACTTCAGACACAAATTATGTTGATGGCAAAGATTATTTCTTGAATATTACCAATTTAGATATTGGAGTTCACACTTATAAATTCTGGACATCCGATGGTGTAAATAATACATCAACATCTCTTTTCAACTATCCAACTGTTTATAATACCCGACCAACGATTACGACCTCAGATAACTTAACCGCAATTGAAGATACTTATTATGAAGTTCTCTATGAATATGAAGATATTGATGTTGCGAATGTAGGTCAATCCATATCATGGAACTTTTCTTCGAATGCCAGCTGGCTGGATTTTGATAATATCACTGCAATACTCAACGGCACACCCACCCAAAATGATATGGGTGATTTTTGGGTTAATATCTCAATTAATGACACTATAGAGATCGATTTCACGAATTTTACATTTACACTAATTGAAGTTAATGACGACCCAATAATTAATACCGCCAATATTGAAACCACCTATGAAGATGAACTGTACCGGATGGATTATAATGCCACGGATGTCGATAGCCCATTAGTAAACCAGGTCTGGTCTTTGGCTACAAATGCAACTGCGTGGTTGGATATCGATACAGCCATTGGAATAATATCGGGTACTCCTACCAACGACGATGTAGGTGAATATTGGGTCAATGTATCAGTGGTTGATGGTGATGGTGGAGGTACATATGTAACTTACACCTTGATAGTCTTGAATGTCAATGACCACCCCCAAATCACTACTGCGGATGTACTTACAACCGATGCAAACATTTTGTATTCGGTAGATTACAATGCTATGGATGTTGACAGTCCATTATCACAACTATCCTGGTCATTGGTAACCAACGCAACCTGGTTGGGGATCGACGTTAGTACAGGCATTCTTTCAGGCATACCAACTAACACGGATGCGGGTTGGTATAATATTAATGTGACTGTCGATGATGGCGATGGAGGCCAGGATTGGCATGAGATCATTCTTACAGTAATACCTGGTGAAGTTCCTGAACCTGATAATGACCCGCCAGAAATTACAACTATCGATAAAGTCAGCATAACTGCAGGTGAATCATATAACATTATTTACGAAGCAACTGATGACCGAACACCTGTTGATTCTTTAATATGGTCTTATAACCGCAATGCAAGTTGGTTAAGTTTTAATAAAATGTTAAGAGTTCTAAGTGGCTCACCAACTTTGGCTCATGTCGGTTTGTATTGGGTGAATGTTACCGTTGGTGATGGTGAAGGCGGATTCGATTCGCATAATTTTACATTGACCGTCTATGAAACAGCGAACCAACCCCCGGACATTTTAACCCAAGACGATGTTACTGCAGTTGTCGGCGAGTTGTATTCGGTCGATTATGAAGCTGAGGACGACCGCACGCCTGTAGATTATTTACAATGGAGCTTAAAAACCAATGCAACCTGGCTCACAATGCATATGACAACAGGGGTTCTTAGTGGCACCCCGGATATAGATGACGGCGGGTTGTATATTGTCAATGTATCTGTTTTTGACGGTGAAGACGGGTGGGACTATCATAATTTTGTACTAACGGTTACATCAGTACCGGTCGATGGAAACAATGCACCTGTATTATCTGACATAACTTTAACGCCTTCCGAAGGCGATGTTGAAACTGAATTTACATTTACCGTCCATTATTATGACGAGGATGGGGATGTGCCTAACTTGATCAAAATCTTCATTGACAATGGATCGTACGATATGACATTAAAAGATGGGGAAGAGCCTGCAAATGGGGTTTACACGTTCAGTATGAAACTATCCGAAGGTAACCATACATTTTATTTCACCACATCCGACGGTACAATCCCTGTAACCACAAGCACATATTCTACACCATATATAAATAAAATAGTTGATGTAGATGATGGTGAAACTGAGAAAGACTCTGAGATCGACTGGTGGATCTGGGCCTTAATTATTATAATAATACTTGTAGTGATTCTCGTGCTTTTATTTTTGTTTGTTTTGAAGAAAAAACCTGGGGAAGAGCCAGCAGTCGAAGAACCAGCTCCTCGACCACCGGGAGAAGTACCAGCTGAACAAGCCCCTGCGCCAGAAGCACCGCCGCCAGTGGTCGAGCAGCCACCAACGGCTGAAGTGCCGCCTGAACCTGTGCCAACTCCGAAACAACCCCCTCTACCCGAAGTCCCGCCAGAACAAGTGCCATCTCCTGATACACCACCCCCAGAGCAACCTCAAGTTCCAACAGAACAACCACCAACCCCTGAGGTTACACCTCAAGTACCTCAGCCACAAATTGAATCTGCACCGCCACAGGCAGAACCTATACCTCAATTGGAAGAAGAACCAGTACCTCAACCTCTGGTTGAACAACCTCAAGTTGAACCGCAGGAGCCACAGGGACAGGCGCCGGTGCCAAAGGTGAAAAAAGAGCCAACAATTGAAGAAAATAATGTCTGAGTCAATGGTTCACCTCGTGGAACCCGTCACTGAGATTTTTGTTCATTCACTCTTATTAAAAAACGTCGTCATTCTTTTCGAAGTACGAAAATAATATAACTTTTGAATATTTATAGGTTTTATAGTGTATAAAACCGAGGAAGAGGGAAGCCAGATTGAGTTTCAAAAAAATGTATGTATAGGCGAAATAAGTTCGAATATTATACCAAAAGGGGATGATATGCGAATTTGAGTTAGATTATAAACGAGTTTATGCGACATTCTAAGATATAAAATAAAGAAGAATGATGATTATGAACCACAATAGTATTCGAATTCGATTTGTTGAGCGACCACTTTCTGAAAAAAATTAACCCCTCAAGCTAAGGCACTCAGGAACAGTAATTCATTACGCCTACTCAGTATTTCAAGTGTTGGAATCGAGATGCTCACTGCATTGGTTGGAAGAGGTATGTCTCCCACTCTGCGTCGTGTAGTTTTGGATGTCCTTTTGGAAACCATGCAAAGAAAGATACCGCTGGGTGACGTATCAAAAGACAATATCTTCACCGAAGTCTATGGAGAAATATTTGGGTCATTGGTGACTTGTTTAGAACGTGGAGGAGACTTCGAGATCATTAGATTAGCTCAAGTGAAAGGCGCGGATATGCTTTTAATAAATAGAGAATCACAAGAAGTAATTCTTCAAGAATGCAAAGGATCATTGGCAGATTATGTCAAGGTGAGAAAAGACAGTTCATGCTTGGATGTATGCTTGCAAGTTAGAAACCAGCGTAACAAAGGTAGACAACAACTACAATGGCCAGAAACAAGTATAATCACATCCCGGCGAGTTCAAATCAAGAACAGTCAACGCAGCCAATTAGGGGCCTTGCTTCACACCGAGAAGACTGTCGTTGTAACCGTGGTACCAGATGGTCGTCTGAGTACGTACGGACGTAGTATAGATCTACCCCCTCGCAAACCGTGTATTACGAACTGTGTGGACCATTGCCTTTTTAACCCTAAGGCAACTCTATTGTGTGTTCTTTCTTCAGAGCGTGTTGAGGGGGCGGCCATCTCGATGATGGTACTAGAACCTTCCTCGATTTGTATAAAGCGTGTGAACGTGCTATCTTGGGAAATGCCCATGGGTCAGTGGGTCTTCTCTTCTCACACACTCTTTCCTCTTGGAGGCAATTGGAAATATCAAGTGCGTTACAAGAAACGACAGTGCCACTTTTAACAGGCCTTCTCGGAAAAGCAGTTAACCAAAACGTCTTTGTGGACTTCACTTCTATTTTCGAAGTCCGCGAAGCCCTAGAGCACTCTGAAATGCAGGGTGCCATTCGGCAGTTCCATGATATCCAAGGGGACATCCCATACCCGAGAGTTACAGACATTGAACCTCAAGAACTAAGCAAAATGCTCTATGGAATAAAAGAACAACGCATGGAAAAAATCATCGGAAATTGGCGTTTCAAACTTATTAGTCCTAAATTCAAAGGAGAGGGCACACTTACAGAGACTTCAATCCAGAAGACACGACGTGGTAATCTAGAAATGAAAATTGTTCCAAATCAAGTTGCAACTCGGTCTGCTTCCGATGACTTACGTTGGGGGGTATCCACTATCCTATCTGGTAGGGATTTTCTCTCTGAGTTCTTGTACGATCTTTTCACAGAAGAAACTGTCTTATGGACTCCTATCGATAAAAACATGAAGGAAAACGGAGAAAAGAGCACATTTATTTTGGGAGAGTGCTATGGGGTGGTATGCCCTATTGGCCATTCCTACATCCATTTTTTAACAAAAATGTTCTGAGGGATATGCATCAGTGCGGCCCATATTGTGACAGATTTGCAGATTTGATAGAGTATCATTTGTCTCCAGAGAAATATTTTTGGCATCATTTTCATCATATCGACACTATCATAAATACTGGCCGACTACAGACTACGAACAACTATTAGCTTATGTTACAAATGACGCCCGGGGCTTCATAAATCTGCCTATCTTGGCAAGATAAAAAAAAGCAAACGAGCGTCGCCTAACATCTCTTAGAACTCTCTCTTGATTAGTGACCATCGTACTTTTACAACTATCTCTTCAAGCCAGTCTGGTGTCGTATAGGGGCTCTTTTTCGGTATTCTTAATCTATGTCTTAATCCAGGTATTCCCTCTTCCTTAAATCTTTTAAGAATTTTATAAAACGGGCGTTTACCAATGCCATTAGATCTAGTTGGTTTTACTCTTTTTTGATTGCTTACTTTAGAAAGTGTTGCTACGACTGCATGATACCTCTTTTTGACATATTTTGGTTCTTCGCGTATTATCTGGATATGACTTTTATCAAGATATATTTCGCCATTATGGATGTACAATTATGCCACCTCAGGTTATCGAAATTTAAAAAATAAACCAGTAGGGTGACATATGTCCTGTCCTTGCACATTTATATCTGAATTGGGTCTATAGAAATACTTATAATACATTATGCTATTTATAGAAATGTGTCACGAGGTCTGAAGGGGGTTCAAAAAGAGAAAAATAACGAATAAAAAAATTGGTTTATATTCAAAATAATCCGCTTACTCATACACACGAAAAAACTCTAAATCAATTTAAAGGGAAGTTAATATATGAACGATTCACCTAATAATACACCTTTTAACCCAGATGAAACAATTAATCCAGGTTTTAATGTAGTTTGTAGAGCATATCTAAATCGACCAATACGAAGAGTAAGATTAATATATCAATATGACAAACTTCATGATTTTAATAACCATTGGTGTATAGCTCATTGTATAGAACATTCAAGATCTCCATGTCGTGGTGACTCTCATGAATACCACTTAAAATTAAATCGATTTATAAAATTGAGACAAGGAGATTATATTCAACTCTGTAAAACAGAAAAAGATTTTTTAAATTCACATAATACATTTTTATACATTCAAGATCAATCTACTCAAAAACGAATTGACAATTTAATAGAATCATCTAAGCATCCAGATGAACTTCTAACAACTTCTATGTGTACCAAGATTTCAACAGGCAAACCCCCATGTAGAGATTATTATTATATGTGTTTTGTTTATTATAGGGAAAAATGTATTTTTATGATTAAGGGGTCGAAATGTGTAAAACTTTTAATTAAAGCTGCAAAAATCACAAATATTTCACATTCTGGTGATGATATTGAACATCTAAAACGTATTAAAGAGGTAAGTACTTGAACAATCAAACAACACAAAAACAAATTCTATCTTATAAGACATTCTCGCATGCATATATTGCATTGTTTGATAGTAAATTAAAAGAACATTTCAATCAATATAAAAATGATTTATTTGAGATTATTGAGAATGAAAATGATGAGATAATTAAAAAATACAAAGAACGACATGAAAATAAAGAACCCGAAAATTTTTGGATTCTACTCTCATATATTATGGCAAATTATTTTAAAAACAATATTAAAGAAATAGAAAAAAAATTAAATATTACATGTCCTGAAGATAAAATTCGAGACAAAGATTGGCTTGATGATTCTGATTCGGTATCATCTCCTTGGCTATCATTTAATAAAACATATAAAAATTTTAATAATTTAGGAGTGGAAATTCTTTTTAAAATTTCTCCTTGCATGTTACTTGATGAACCTCCGAATTACTCGAAGATAATAATAATAATCAAACATAATGACATCGATGAAAATTTTTCAACGTAAGAGATATTAAAAATAATTTCTGATTTTTA
>CBDVCJ010000229.1:0-6759 GCA_965372445.1 uncultured Thermoplasmata archaeon
ATTAGCTAAAATTAATAATGTAACTTATTACAACGATTCAGATGTTGCTATTGGAAAAACATATTATTATAGCGTTAGTGCAATGAATATCGTTGGAGAAGGTGATTTATCTCAAGAAATTAATTTAACTTTTTATCTTGATAATAATAGTAATAGTAATAATAATAGATTGAATTGTTTTATTTCTTACCCAGAACCGGGTTCAATGATTAATGGAGAATACAATATCTTCGGAACCGCGTCAACTTCAAATGGTTCTATTAAAAAAGTTGAAATAAAAATTGACAATGGAACTTGGTTTCAGGTTGAAGGTACAACATCATGGAGCTATCTTTGGGATACAACAAAAGTTGAGAATGGATTACATACAATTTCTGCTAGAGCGTTTAATGGGACCAACTATTCTTTGATGATTAGTATTGAAGTTTTTGTAAATAATACTTCGAATGAAAATCCGTCTTCACCTGAAGAAAAAAATGATTCTAGTATAATCATTCAAATAATGATAATAATTGTTTCGATAATTTTAATAATAATTATTATTGTTTGCTTACTAATTTTACGAAAAAAGAAAATGAAGAAACAATTAATCGATAAATCTTCTCAAAAGAAATTAAAAAAACCATCGCAACAAGAAATTCAAAATGAAATTGAATGGGACGACGAAAACGATTTAAAATAATATTGAAAAAGATTAATATAATATCACAGGTATTTAATAAACAGTGTATTAATGTTAAAAATATTATTCAAGATTATTATAGGAGGAATTATTCTATTACTGTTAACCCCGACGAATGTCGGTGCAGTATCTAGTTCCGATTCAACAGGGGTAGAACCCGATGATGACACCTCATTAATCCATTCAACTCCCCGTACACCCGCCTGGCCGGCCCCCAAACTCGACCAGACCTCCGGCGACAATTTCAACCATCGCGCGATCTTCGTGCACCAGGACGACTCGACCTATCTCGATGATCTGCTCTTCTGCAGCGCGATCCCGGCGGCGGTGCATTGGGAAGGCGGCACGAAATTCGAATCCATGATGATATCGGATGCAGCCATCCGCGAGAACGGGAATTTGATCGGCGATTATTCGGAATACCTGCGCAAGATCTCCTCTGAGATAGATATCGATTTTATCGGAATTGTGGATACTGCACGCAAAGCCCAACTTGTAAGTTATTTTGATGATGTCAATGAAGTCAATGATGTGACTTACGAGGATAATGTCTATGAGGGTTCCGCAGATATTGCAAGATATTATTGGTCCAACCAGCGCCAGCTGGGCATTGATACCGCTGTTTTGGCGTATGTGCCGAATGCGAACGGTGGCACCGAGATCCGTCGAGATACCTCAGGCAGCCGAACAGGCCAGTTTTCGGTTGGGGTTGATCTTACCGCTGATGAGCTTGCATGGCTCAAGTTCGAGATCGAGTGGAATGACCCGCAGGCGAACACAGATTATCGGATCGGCATCAGGGACCCTTATGCATTGCATCCATTAGAACATAACAACCTCGGCCAGGTCGGCCATACTAACCCGACCAACAATAAATTATATTCCAACAGCGGTTATGGCGATATCGGGCTGTCGCCCTATTATTCCTATCTACCGTTCAAAGAATATTCTTACCCCCCGGGCTACGACCAGCTAAGTTTTAATGGAACCTTGCCGGTGGGCGATAAATCTGCCTATCCCTTACCAGCTGCTTTGGACCACAAAACATTTCAATTCGGGCCGGTGAAAAAAGGGCAGTGGATCGCGGTCGTGACAGATTGGATCTATCATGTTAACGCCACCAACGCCTCCGATTATCGCGATTTTGATTCGTTCATTTACGAGCCTGGCAAGGGGCCCGGTGACGATTTCCTGTTAGAGGCGTCTTTCGAGCCGTTATTCTTCAAAGGCCAAAGGCCTGAATATGGATACTGCATGGCAACCGAGGATGGTGATTATAGCGTCACGATCCACACCCGCCCGTTCTCGATCAACGGCTCGTTTGGTACTACGGTATATTGGGGTTTCACGGAACCCGAGAAAACCTGGAATGCGCAGCAGCTGAATCCCGGGTCGGATAGTTTGGAATTCCACTACAAAGAATATCCGCGAACTTCGGACGCTATGACCGAATCTGTGACGAATGGGGCGGTTGTAGCGGCGTTGAAGAATGTGCCGATGCTTTACACGGCGGGTGATACACCCGAATACGCGGTGGTTCAAGCTCTTGAAGAACTCAATATTGAGAATCTGGTGATAATCGACCCTGCAGATATGATCGAGATTTCGCATTGGCAGGATCTGGGGTTAGAGGTGGTGGCCAAGAAATCCGATGTGGATGTTTTCGATTATATTTATGAAATCTCGAAGAGCAAAGGGTTGGATAAATCTTTAGTGCTGAACGCCCAAGGCGGCCCCTGGTTTTCAGGCGCGGCATTCTCGGCAGCGTACCACGGCGCGCCGGTACCTGCACTTGACGACCCCGAGATCGTTGAGGTGTTGAATCAAGCCACAGTTACATGGTGGCAGACCACCCAATCCGATGTCGTATATATGCGGCCGGTGTTCACCGAGAACAACACCCCAAAACAACGTATAATGGAAGAGATCTCAGTAAACTTTTTCAATTGGCTGGAAGGTTTTAATATCGATTTCAACCCGGATTGTAACGATGCTAATGGCGATGGTGTACCTGATACTGGCAGTTCCTGGGATTATTCCGAAGATGTGGATATTATCGTGGTCTCGCCGTTGAACACGATCAAGCCCACGCTCGACCGCGCGATCAATGGCAAGGCCAGTATCGGCCGGATACCGATCGCCGACCCGTCTGCGTTATGGGCAGTGCTCAACCGCGAGATGCTGTACTGGAAGGTCGGGTTCTCTCAGGCTGACAACCCCGAAAATCCGAACGATATGCCACCGACCGCAGACCATTGGAATAAAGCCGGGTGGTCGTTTGTGAGTTATACCCATGACGATAGCAACCCCAACGATAATGATAACGGTGATTCCGACGACGATGATTACTGCGGGTTCGACGACGGTGGGCAGGTACATAAAAGCTATCGCCCGCGCGAGGAGCTGCCTCTGATCGCAGAGAGTTACGGCAAAACCAACGATTTTCATACCTATTACACAAATGTAAGGACCATGTTGGAGAACGGTGTGAGTTTCTGGAGCCAGAACGGGCACGGTTCTCATAACTATATGATGGAGACCGGCATCGGCATAACGAGCCTGGGCGCCGACCCCAGCGACCCGAAATGGACGGGACCCAACCCGCCCGATGATGGTTTCATTGACCCACCGGTTGACCCCGTTTCAGGGTGGGATCTGTATTACGAGATCGATAACCTTCACAGCCCGTTCATTGTGATGATGGCGTGCCAGGTCGGTGGGTCGAGGCATCCTGAAAATCTGCTCAGAACAGGTGCGGTCGCGGCGTTGGGCAGCACCGTTATTACGGCCAAGAAATCGACTTCGATGTTTTTGGATAGGACCTCGCGGGGGCTGTTCTCGGGGTTGAGTTTCGGCGAATCACATCGGTGGGCGGTGGATGAATGCTCGAATGTGTATTCGATGCACGACCCGACGACTAATGATTATCTATATTCCGATCTTGGATATTCCGATACATTATGGCGCCGTGCTGGAGATACTGTCCAGACGGTGTTGTATGGCGACCCGGACCTGGTGATGATCGCACCTACGCTATGGGTCGATGTGCAGTGGTCATATCCTAAATCCGGCGAGAATTTGGTAATTAATATTTCAATTCGCGACCAGGATGGAGTTTGGGTAACACCGGATTCGATGGCTGTTCAGATAGATTCAGTGCCCTTGACCGCAATAGAGCAATACAAAGGCTTTTATCAGGTGGATTGGCAGCCTTCGTTATTCGATACCCACTATGAGTTGCAGGTCGCGGTGAGCGCTGACGGTTATGTATCGCCCAAGGGCGAGCCGACGATCGTTCGGGATTATGGCCTCTATGTACCCAAACTGATTGTGCAGCCTGGTTATGTGAATTATACCGGCGGGTTCGTACAGGCTATTGATGTCGAGGCACGGGCGTGCCACCCAAGCCCTTTGAATTCTGATCTAACAGATACTAATACTAATTATATTCGAGCCCGGGTTTATAATGAAAATGACGAATATACTGGTGTAAGCGGCGACTTGAGCTATTTAACTGCAGACCTTTGGGAGATCGTTGCGCTGAATGTATCTTCACTACCCGTTGGTAATTATTATGTCGTGTTGGGCGTTTCGGCGTGCTATCGACCCTATTTTGAAGTTCGCACCGGTAATTTCTCGGTTGATCACAGGTTATTCTTTAAGGTGGGTGAGGTTGTAATTAATGAGGCTTATAAATCGATTGGTGTTGGCAACATCTCGGTGTTCAGCACCTATTCAGTAGACGGGCGATTAACACCAACGACCCTCAGCACAATTTCATATGAGATATTTGAATTTAAGTTTGGCCCTGGGGATGATCATACTGGTATCTCAGGGGAGTTGAGTTATAATGAGTTGAGCCAAGAGTTCTATATTGATAATTTGAACCTGGCGAGCCTTCCACTAGGACAATATTATGTGCAGCTCACAGCCGCCACATCATATTCTGAAACCTATAGTTACAATACGGCGCCTTTCGTGCTCGACGAGCCGATCTCGATTTTTGGGGTGGAGTTGGAGTACAAGGGTGAGATGACACAGATACTAGATATCTACGATATTGCGATCAGTTCTTCCCAGAACCCAGACGATATTGTAGCGAGTGAGATCGTTACGGAAGCTAAATATTCGATCTATGACAATGATAATACCTTGACAGACCTTTCTGGTGACCTCATCAATGATGATAATGGTTGGGGTATGAAGGTCAATGTATCGTCACTAGATGAAGGTAGTTATTATGTTAAGCTCTATTTCAATACCGTGGATTACGGCAGTAATTATGGAATATCACCGACCTTCAATATAACTCATATCTTAACGGGAAATATACCAACAATCGAATATATTAGATCGGATCAAACCCTAAAAATTACGAATTTAAAAGTAAGGTCAAGTTTTGAAGAGGCGCCGGTGCTAAACACTAAGCACAGTTCCGAACATACCTACAGTATCTTTTCTGAGCGTGACGATAGTTTTGTGGATGTGTCGGGCGAGCTGCAATTTGAGGGCGATGAATGGGTAGGAACCTGTAGCGTGGCCGAGCTGGCCGCCGGCGATTATTATGTGGTCTGCAAGATCGGTTACAAAGGCATAACTTTTGAAAGTAGGACCGATACCTTCAGGGTATTACATGACCTGCACGTCAGCCAACCCAAAATAGAATATTCTGCGGATAACGATACCATTCATGTTTATGAGATAGATCCCTATTTTGCTATGCCGGAGCTTAGTTACCTCACCAACCAGACCGCGACCAAGATGTGGGTGAGTGTCTACAACGAATCGGGGAGCTTGGTATTGAACGCTACGTTAGATTTTGACGGTATTTATTTTTACAAAATATTTTACAATATCAGCGAAGATCTTGAAGACGGCCAATATTATGCAGTTGTAATTTTTGCTACCGAATTTATCGATGACGTTGCAATAAACTCCGATAGGTTCAATGTGACCGCCAAGCCCGACGCACAAGAAGATCAGGATAGCGGGGAGGTGGCTGAAGACGATAGCGGATGGATACTGTGGGCGGCGGCTTTGATCGCGGTCGTGATTGTTGTCGTTTTCATGTTGCTATTCTTATTTTTAAAGTACAACCTACTCGCAAAAATAACAAATAAATGGAAAGGTGACAAAAGCAAGGATTCGCCTCAAGAGCGATCTGGTTACGAGATCAAATGGAAAGACGATGATGATGAAATTTCATATTAACGTCAATTTCATGTCAATTATTTTTAAATATATGTTTAAATATTTAATATAGATTATATTTATGAGATACGCATTTTTCTTAATTAGTGTTGGTTCATGGGGGAAAATATTGAATTTGATTATGAAAAAGATTGCGAAGTTACGATAATAAAAAGAAATATTTTAATGGCACTTTGGTTTATGTCGGTAACTTCATTAGGTTGTGGATGGGTGGTTTTTCATTTCATAACCTCACCTATGTTGGATGAATATTTACCAGTAGTTGGGCTCAGTTTACTAGCATATGCATTCTTAATACCAATAATCAGTTTTCAAATATACAATGAAATTCTTAAAAGATTATATAGAAAAAATCTGATTTCAAAGTGGTTTCATGAAATTTGGCTGATTTCAATTTTAGTTAATTTATTGCCCATTTTAGGATTATTAATGATTGTTGGTTCTTCTACATCAGCTCATGGAAGACCTAATGAATTTGTTCCATTATTTGTTATTTCTTGGTTCTTTTCAGCACCTCTTTTAGGGATTCTTATTATGTTATACCTTTCTGTGAGAGCGATAAAGGTTTCCATAAAAGACAAAGAATTTCAGATCATCAAGGATCTTTTAATAATTAATGGTATTTTATTTTTAGTTATGGTTTGTTTTTATGCGTTTAACCCGAATTTTTCAAAGGTTACCATTAGTTCAATTAATTTTTTTGGGTGGATGATTATTGGTTCCATATTTTTAATTTGTAGTTTATTCATGATGAATTCAATTAAGACGCCATCAAATATTCAACTAATTGATAGAAAAAAAATATTCATTAACAGTGCTCTTATTTCAATTTCTTTGCTAATGCTAATGTTAATTTATATCATATC
>CBDVCJ010000230.1:0-6747 GCA_965372445.1 uncultured Thermoplasmata archaeon
ACCACAATCTCAATCCCGACACCGCTGGCAAATAAGATCAAAAATAGGATCAAAGATACTGGATTTAATTCACTATCCAGTTACGTAACATATGTTTTAAGACAAGTTATTTCAAGCATAGAAGAGGAAGAGCCAGAGAAAGAGGCATTTAGTAAAGAAGACGAAGAAAAAATTAAAGAACGCCTGAGAGCCCTCGGATATCTCGATTGAAATCGAAAAACATTGAACATTGTTATTAAAATTGACTAAATACTAGATAGAGGTTTTTATATGGACCACTTAGACGACCTAGAAAGTAAAAGTATATACATTATTAGAGAAGCGTATAAACAATTTAGAAATATTGCAATGTTATGGTCAATCGGCAAAGATTCAACTGCGCTTTTATGGTTGGTGCGCAAAGCGTTTTATGACCAAGTACCGTTCCCGGTTCTACACATTGACACCTCGTTCAAATTCCCGGAAATCTATCAATTCCGAGATAAATATGTAAAAGAATGGGGATTGAAGTTAATTGTTGCGCAAAATGAAGGTGCGCTCAGCGAAGGTATGGGCCCGAAGAACAAACTTGAATGCTGTACCGCGCTCAAGACCCAGGCACTTAAAGATTCGATCAAAGAACATGACTTGAATGCGTTACTGCTGGGCATAAGGCGTGACGAGCACGGCATTCGCGCTAAAGAACGGGTGTTTTCGCCGCGTAACCAGGATTTCAAATGGGATTATAAAAACCAACCCCCAGAACTATGGGACCAGTATAAATCCAAACAGGCCGATGAAGACCATATTAGGATACACCCAATGCTTCATTGGACCGAGCTCAATGTCTGGGAATATGTAAAACGCGAGAAGATGCCGGTAATTGAACTTTATTTTGCGAAAAATGGCAAACGATACAGATCGATCGGATGTGAATGCTGCTGTTCGCCAATAGATTCCGAGGCCGACACAATTGACAAAGTTGTCGAGGAATTAAAGACCACCAAGATCTCGGAACGAAGTGGTAGAAGTCAAGATAAAGAATCGACCTATGTAATGCAGAAATTAAGAAGTTTAGGATATATGTAGACGGTGTTTGTTATGACTGAGAATTTAAAGTTCGTGATAGTTGGACATGTGGATCATGGCAAATCGACCTTGATCGGTAGGTTGTTTTTTGACACGGATTCGCTGCCGGAAGATAAGATCGAAGAGATAAAAAAGACCTGTGAGGCATTGGGCCGCGATATCGAGTTCGGGTTCATTATGGACCATCTCGAGGAAGAGCGGATGCAGGGTGTGACCATTGATACCGCCCAGACCTTTTTCAATACCGCCAAGCGCAATTACACAATAATCGATGCACCGGGCCATCGTGAATTCATAAAAAATATGATCACTGGCGCGTCTCAGGCCGAAGCTGCGATACTCATTATCGATGCCGAAGAAGGCGTGCGCGAGCAGACTAAAAGACATGCGTATATTCTCGCAATGCTGGGGCTCGACCAAGTTATTTGCGTTATTAATAAGATGGATCTGGTTGAGTTTAAAGAGGAAAGGTTTAATGAAGTAAAGGAAGAAGCATTAAAATTCTTAGCTTCAATTAATATTACTCCAACCTATGTGATCCCGATCTCAGCCAAAATGGGCGATAACGTCGCCAATAAATCGACCAATATGGATTGGCATTCGGGTTTGAGAGTGCTTGAAGCCTTAGATACATTTAATTTAAAAGAAAGTCTAGTCAGTAAACCGTTAAGGTTTCCAATTCAAGATGTATACAAGGTAAAAGACAAACGAATACTCGTTGGCAAGATCGAGGCCGGTACAATAAAAAAGGATCAGACCATTTTATTTTTACCCCAGAATAATGAGACCAAAGTAAATTCCATTGAAGTTCTATGGGAAGAGCCTGAGACCGCAGAAGCGGGTAAAAGTATCGGCATAACGCTCAAGGACCAATTATTTATCGAACGTGGTGCCGTGGCGTGTATTAAAGAAAACGCACCAAAGGTTGTCGAGCGGCTAAGAGCCAATGTGTTCTGGATGTCAAAGATACCTTTCGATATAAAAGAAAAGATAATTCTAAGAATTGCCACTCAAGAGGTCGATTGTGTCATAGAAAAGATCGAGAAAAAGATCGATTCGTCAACCCTTGAAGTGCTGGAAGAAAATGCCGAGGGCCTTCAAGAGCGCGAGGTGGGTCAAATGATAATCAAGACCTCGGAGCCAATAGTAGTAGAGAATTTCAATGATGTCCAGGAGCTTGGAAGGTTCGTTTTGGTCAAAGACATGGATGTAACTGCAGGTGGCATAATCACTGATACGGAAATGACCTGAAATTGCTTTGCAAAAAAAATGTTTATACGCGCAATTTTTAAGGATGAAGGTTTTTGGCTTGAGGATGATGTGTACATTTCATTTAATTATGTCAAAGGTCTGAAGGTCTAAAGTCCTTCTCGGGATTCGACCTTAGACTTTGGACATTTGACTTTCGACAATGGAAAATTACAACCTTCAGCCGTTAAAAATTGATAAGACCATATTATCATACAATTAGAATAAATATAATAAATAGGGGGCAAAATGTCAATGATAGTCATATTTGGTTATGATGGTTTAGAATATGATTTTGTTATAAAAAATAATTATAAGAACCTGATGCAAGTTAGTTATGGCAAAACCGACCTGAGCGGATTTGACCTTCCACAGACACCGATAATCTGGGCATCATTCATGGCGGGCACCAATATGAAATCCGCCTTCGAAGATAAAGATTCGCTATGGAAATTTAGGCTCAAGGATGAAGATACTTTTCTCAACAACTTTGAAAATCCGATCTCATTTGATGTGCCGGGCTATAACTTTATCAAGGAACGTCATGAAGAAGAGCGGTTGGACTTAAAGGCGTTTTTTGAGGACAAATCGATCACGATCGAAGAATACGACCAAAAAGCTTTCAAGCACCATAAATATATAAAAGATAAATTTTTTAACGCGTTGGATAGCAATGAACATGACATTGTAATGGGATATTTTGGGATTGCAGATGTGATGGGGCACCTTAGTTTCGGCATGAACATGAAAATGAGATTGATATATGACGATCTAGGTAAAATGGTTGAGGAGGTCCAGTCGAAATATAACTGCCCGATCTTGGTAAGTTCAGACCACGGCATGCAATCCATCGGTAGATTTGGCGACCATTCCGACCATGGGTTCTGGTCCACGAATTTTGTGCTTGAGCTTGCCAATCCCAAACCCACCGATTTTGCTGAGATAATAACGACGAAGATGAAGGAAATAGATGGGTAATGTGGAATATGTACCGTGGCTATTGGAGCCGGTTAAATAATCCAATACTACCAATAAACTCCCAATTTTGGAAATCTCAACGGGATTTTCAAAACGAAAACCATACTATTGATCATTACGGCAGTTTATTATATAAACAGCCTTGCATTGAAAATCCCGCTGGGATTTTCAAAACGGAGGTAACTTGGCGGAGCAAGTTACCGCAATTGAACATTTAAAATCTCCGTGGCAAAATTACAAGAACCAAGATACAAATTCCAAACAAAGCCCAAAATTCAAGGACCGAAATTCCAAATCACATTTAATTTTGAGTTTGGTACTTGGAATTTATTTGGTGCTTGGTATTTGGTTCTTGGTACTTGTATAATTCAGTATTATTGTTATTTGAGATATTATTGGATTATTTACCAAGCCATACTTACCCTAAATTTATTTAAGTTTGTAATCCTCCACCCCAACTTAATTGAAACTGCAAACTCTAAACTATAACAGAAATGTATTTTAACAGGATTTGCATTACCGTTAGCGAAGCTAACGAGTATAATGTCAACCAAAATATTTCATGAATTTTCAAGCTATCAAGGAGGAGTTAATATGGCCAAAAGCATAATTGAAAAGATTATGTCTAATCATTCCGATGAAGATGCCACTGCGGGTAAAATTGTCTGGATCGAGATCGACCTTCGGACTGCCAGGGATTTTGGCGGCGCTAATGTCGTGAAAAACTTTCAGAAATGGTATCCGGGAGAAAAGGTTCATGACAACACTAAAACGTTCTTCACTTTTGATTGTGTGGTGCCAGCGAACAATATACCCTATGCGAACAACCAACATGAATGCCGGCTGTTTGCACGCGCACAAAACATCAAGGTTTTTGATTGCGACCGCGGTATCGGCTCGCATGTCGATATTGAGGAAGGGCTCGCATTACCAGGCTCGGTGGTGGTCGGAACGGACAGCCATTTAAACATTCTTGGAGCTATAGGCGCGTTCGGCCAGGGCATGGGCGACCAGGATATTGCGTTTGCATTTAAAGCGGGAAAAACCTGGTTTGAAGTGCCAGAGACAATTAAAGTTTTGATCAAAGGCCAACCCCCAGCAAATACAACTGCAAAAGACCTCACTTTGTTTGTATTACGCAAGTTAGGCTCCAAAGGTGCGCTTGGCAAAGCTTTGGAATTTTATGGTGATGCTATTGATTCCCTGGAGCTTGCAGGACGGATCACACTCGCGAGCATGGCGACTGAAATGGGCAGTATAATAGCATTATTACCACCGACCCAGGAGATCATCGATTATTGTAATGACCGCACAGCTCGAGATAACGGTCGAAAGGCCGAACCGATCTATGCAGATGAAGATGCGAACTATTGCCAGACCATAGAAATTGACGTGTCCGATCTAAAGCCGCAAATTGCGCAGCCTCCAAAACCTGATAATGTTGTGGATGTTAATGAGATAAGCGGCAAACCGATCGATTCTGCGTTCATTGGTTCTTGCACCAACGGCACTTATGAAGATATTGCAGCTGCCGCACGTTTACTCGAAGGGCGCAGGGTCAAAGAAGGGATAATGCTAGCCGTAGTACCCGGCACCAAAGAGGTCTACGGAAAACTATTAGCAGAGGGCATAATCTCCACGCTATTTGAGGGCGGTGCGATGGTCACCAGCCCTGGCTGCGGCGGCTGTGCTTCCGGTCAGGTGGGCATGACCGGTGAGAATGAGGTGAAAGTTTCCAGCTCGAACCGCAATTTTCCAGGTAAACAGGGCGCGGGCTTGACATATTTGGCCAGTCCCGAGACCGCAATGGCCTCGGCCATTCTCGGCAGGATCGCGACCGCAGCCGACCTCGAAAAGGAGGGTGAATAAAATGGTGCAGGAACAGTTTACAGGCAAGGTTTGGGCCATCACTGATGAACAAGGTAAATTGATCGATGATATCGATACCGACCAGATCTTTCATAACAGCCATTTAGCAATAACAGACATTAATGAAATGGGGCAGTATGCTTTTGGCAATCTTCAGGGCTGGGAACATTTCGCGAAGGAGGCCCAAAAGGGAGATATTGTAATCGCAGGCCGTAATTTCGGCGCCGGGTCGTCACGGCAGCAGGCCGTGGATTGCTTCAGAGCGCTTGGTATCGCGTGTTTGATCTGCCATTCGTATGGCGCGATCTATAAACGCAATGCGATCAACTCCGGCTTTCCGATCCTTACGATAAAAAACCTGAATTTAGAAACGCCGGAGAATGAGGATCACATAGGGCACGGCGACACGATCAAGATCGATTTTATTACGAGCACAATAACAAAAGCCGACACCAAAGTGGGAGATGTCGAGCCATTCTCAAAAGTGCAAATGGATATTTACCAAGCAGGAAATATTTTTGAATACGCGAAAAACCTATAGATTTACTTTTTCTAAAAAGGATTAGAGATTTCCTTTAGAAAGGCGAAAGACAAAAGGCGATAGACGAAAGGCGATAGTTCTTTGTCAACAATCGGGAATCCGGGAGCCTGGGTATTAGATACCTCAGACGGGAGCACGGGAGCCCGAACGGGATTCGAGGGTCTAGATTCCCGAGTTCCCGGTGCTCCCGGCTCCCCTGCTCCCGATATAAATTGCCATATGTCGCCTCTCGCCTTTCATATAGCTACCTCTAACTTTAAAAATTCCCTAGGAATTTTTAAAGCGAGGTAACTTGGCGAAGCAAGTTACCGTAAGTATCAATATCCCCTCCCGTTTCCAATCTATAATCTCCACTCTACTATGACAATCATTGAGTATAAATTTGGAATTAAATTTCAAACAAAATCATTTCTTAAGTGTACCTTTCTTACCACACTTGGGACATTCGATCTTGATCGGACGTTTTGAGGATTTGACGATTATTGTACCGCCACACTTACATTTGATCTTGGTCGGCTTTTTCTTCTTATCCTCTTTTTTAGGCCCCTTTTTCTTCCTATCCTCTTTTTTAGGCCCCTTTTTCTTCCTATCCTCCTTTTTAGGCCCTTTTTTCTTTCTATCGTCAATTGGCGGCACCTCTTTTACCTCACCCTCCAAAGGTATCTCTCCTTCGGTAGGCTCCCACAATTTCTTCGAGGGTTCATGATACACTTCGTCATCAGATTCATCGGGGGTCGATATTATTTTTTCGTCCTCTGGTGCTTCGTGCTCGATCGTCTTCGCGTCTTCACGCGTCTTCTCCTTCTTGGGGGGTTTCGCTTTCTTCTTCTCTTCTTTTTTTGCTTTGATCGTGCCTTTGGCACCACATTTGGGACACTTAATTGTTACCGGTCGTTCATCGGTCTCTATAGTGATCTTGGTCTTACACTTCGGACAGGGCACTTTCATGGGCTTGGCCACCGGTTTCTTCTCTTCCTTTTCCACCGGCTTCTTCTCTTCCTTTTCCGCCGGTTTCTTCTCTTCCTTTTCCGCCGGTTTCTTCT
>CBDVCJ010000231.1:0-6696 GCA_965372445.1 uncultured Thermoplasmata archaeon
AGACATAGACTATTAAAATAGAAATTGTAGGGATAGCTCAATCCTAACATGAGAGGCTGGCTAAGTTTCGATCAAAAGATTTTTAAACTTTCGAGTTTTCATTCCCCACATCTATTTTTATAACAATTTTTAGCAATTATATAAAGAAAATTTGAAAGTATTAAAATAATAATACTATAAAATATATCTCCAAAGTTTTTAAAATATTCATAGAAATCATTTAAATTTTCATGTCAATCTATTTAAAGTTTACTTAGTAATTACCAAGAAAGTTTTATATTTCATGATAAAAGTACTGAGTCCCATTATGAAAGAAAATAAGTGCTATTGGGGGCGGAAAGTATGTTTAATTCTCATCTTTATACTTTTAGTGTGTTCCCTGCCAATTCAATCGGCTGGGGAACATAGGGAATATGATGATGAAAAATTCCAGGATAAATTAATTATCCCTGCCAGCTCACTTAAAACCATAGATTTAGAATTCAAAGAGGGTGAAGAACTTGAATTTATCTATGGAATGCAGGTGAAAGAAGGTCTTCCTATTGATGTCTGGTTCGTCAACGATGAGAATTATTATCCGTTTGTTGGAGGCGGGGAGTTCAAGTTTTACATTGATGGGTCTCAACAGCAGGTTATATTCACGAAAAATATTGTTTCAATAACAGAGTATGGTGACTATCGACTAATCCTGGCAAATTATAACAATCAGACAGTTGAAATAGACATTATATTCGAAACAAGAATCTATAAGACTGGATCAGGTGAAGATTCTTCCGAAGATTCGTTTTTAACAGATTTGGCGTTCCCTCTACTTGTCGCAGTGATAATTCTTGCAGTTCTGTTAATATTTCTCTTTTTCAGAACACGAAGGTTAACGCAAGCTAAACCTGAAGTTACGAATAAAGCAGCTTCCAGAAAGTCCAAAGGTCATAAGACGCCTAAGAAATCAAAGCCACCAAAACGAGAAGCCAAGCCATCCAAGAATGGTAAATCCAAGCAAAAATCAATGTCTAAAGTTACCTCTCAAAAATCTAAGAGCAAGATAGCTCCTGATTCAACAACCTTCTGTGGAAATTGCGGAAAGCCAGTGGATACTCCGTTTTGTCAAAATTGCGGGCATGAGGCATAGATTCCTTTAACTTATATGGATAAGATTAGTGTTTAACTTCTAAGAACATTAAGAAACCTCCTGTAACTAAATGAAAAACAATAAAAGTAGATAGGTAAAGAAGTTGTGTAATGATTGCTCTTTAAAACCCAAAAAATATATACGATTATTCAGTATATCATAATAATAAACAAATATTATTGTTATAAAATTCTATTCAATCGGGGGAAATGAATTGAGAATAAAATTCAAATCTATTATTGTTATAAGCATTATATTATTAAGTGTATTAATTGCAGACTGGAATTTTGATTTAAGTGCAAAAAATCTCGATAATGAGATGAACAGCACTTCAACTTCAAGATATAATGGACGTCTCAACGATGAAGATTTTGACTGGGGAGAAATAGAAGTGATTTCTGAACCCATTGTTGGTCAAGATATTAATATTGGGGATTCTAGGGTACCCAGAATAGCGGTTGAAAATGATAAGATTTATGTAGTTTGGGATGATAATACTGATTATAATAGTGCAGGTCCGGATCCTGATATATTTTATAGATATTATGACGGTAGTAAATGGTCTGAAATTCAGGTAATTTCAGAACCCGTTCCGGGTCAGAATTTTAATAATAGAGATTCTTTGATTCCTTATATTGCAGTTGAGAACGGTAAAATCTATGTAGTTTGGCAAGATGATAGTGACATAAATGGTGTAGACGAGGATCAGGATATATTTTACCGATGTAATCTTACTGGCAATAGCTGGGAAGATATACAAGTAGTCTCAGAACCTTCACAAGGTAAAAATTTTAATATCGGTGCGTCAATGAGTCCAAAAGTAGCGGTTGAGAACAATAAGATCTACGTTGTATGGCAAGATGATAATAATACTAACGGTTGTGGCACTGATGGTGATATATTTTACAGAGGTAATCTTACAGGTAATAGTTGGGAAGATATACAAGTAGTCTCAGAACCTGTTTTAGGTCACGATTTTAATATTGGGTTCTCTTCACTCCCAGAAATAGCCGTTGAGAACGGAAATGTATATATTGGATGGGTTGATCATAATAATACAAATAGTCCAGGTTATAATACAGGTATTGATTCCAATATATTTTTTAGATATTACAATGGTAACTCATGGTCAGAAATAGAAGTTATATCAGAACCTACTAAGGGTCAGAATTTCAATATAATAAATGTGAATAGCGCACCGTCAATAGCGGTTGAGAATGACAAAATCTATACTGTTTGGTGTAGTAATAATACCCCGAATGAAAATTGGGAAATATTTTATCGATGCAATCTTAACGGTATAAACTGGGAACCTATTCAAGTAATTTCAGATCCAGTTCTTAACAGCAATTTTAATGTTAACTTTTCACATATTCCACGCATTGCAGTTGAAAACGGAAAAATTTTTGTTGTCTGGTCTGACGCTAATAGAACGAACGGTTATGTCACTGATAGGGTGATACTTTATAGATGTAATGTTACAGGGACTAACTGGGAAGATATACAGATAATCTCAGAACACGTAGGCGGTGATTCAAATAAGGGTGAATATGGTTTCCCTGATATCGCGGTAAATCGTGGGAAGAGCCATATAGTTTGGGTAGATAATGATAAAACAAATGGTGCAGGCAAGGATAGTGACATATTTTATAGATACATATTTTTACCGTTTATTTTAAACTCGAGTGTAGCACCGACTACGGGCAATACAAGTACTTATTTTAATTTTACAGTTACATATCTTCATATGGAGAACGCTGTCCCAGTTGATATTAAAGTAAATATTAGTGGTACGAATTATTCGTTGTTTGAAGTTGCCCCCTCTGATACTAATTATTTGGATGGTAAAGACTATTTCTTTAATATTAAAAACTTAGATATTGGAACCCATACACATCAGTTCTATGCCTCTGATGGTAAATACAATTTTTTTACAGCGCTTGTGAATAAACCAGATGTATATAATACACCACCCAATATTATTACAGAAAATAATCTCATAGCATTCGAAGATACTTATTATGAGGTTAACTATGAATATGAAGATATTGATATTGAAAATGTTGGCCAGCTCGGCACCTGGAATTATTCCACCAATGCGAGTTGGTTGGTGTTTAGCCGAACAACAGCTATTCTTAATGGAACACCTACAAATTATGATGTTAGGGAGTATTGGGTAAATATAACTGTAAATGATACTGAGGGAGGTCTTGATTTTACTAATTTTACCTTAACTGTAATCAATGTTAACGACCCTCCAATAATTATAACCGAAGATATTATCATGGCTCAAGTTGATAAATTTTATGAAGTGGATTATAATGCAATAGATATTGATAGTCCATTATCAAAACAAAGATGGTCTCTAGATACTAATGCAAGTTGGCTCAAAATTGATTTCACTAATGGGATACTTAATGGCACACCTACAATTTCTGATTCAGGGTGGTACAATGTAAATGTTTCTGTTGACGATGGTGACGGAAGCCAAGATTGGCATGAATTTATACTGACCGTAATAAAAGGTAATGCCCCCCCGATAATTACAACTATAGATGTGTTGGGAGCTGCCATAAATGAATTATATAATGTAGATTACGAGGCAGTTGATGACTATACACCGATAGATAAATTGGCATGGTCACTTGAAACCAATGCAAGTTGGTTAAATATTGAGAATAATACCGGTATATTAAGCGGTGTACCTGAATTAAGTGATTTAGGTTGGTATTGGATAAATGTCTCAGTTAGTGATGGTGAAGGTGGTAGTGATTACCATAATTTTACTATTACCTTAGAATCTTCAGTAGATGAGATTTCCAAAAAAGAATCATCTTGGATATGGTTAATTTTGATTGTTATTATTATTGTAATAATTGTCGCATTAGCAATGAGTTTGTTTATACATAAAAAGCAAAAAGCTTCAAAAATTCCAATTGTGAAAGCTGAGCTATTACAGGCAACTCCTAAATTATCTGGTTTACCTGGAGTAACTACACCTGCGGCTGGAGTAGAAGCAAAGCCGAAATTACCTACTCCAACAGTACAAGTACAACCTCAAGTTTCCGCTGGAACAACTCCTGTGCCGTCTTTAACGCCGAAAGTTGTGCAACCACAATATCAATTACCACAAGCCATGATTATAAAATCTCAAGAATTGGGACTCTTACAAGAGCGGTTTTTAAGAGGTGAAGTTGATTTAGAAACTTATAAGAAATTAAGATCAGAAATAGAGGGTAAGTCTGGCGAGAATTTTGCTGATGAAGAGTTAAAATCTGAACCGCAAGAATCAACAGCGGTATAATCGGAACAATCCCTAAAGGAATTACCCCCAATATTCAAGGTTAAAGTCCAACAACTGCTGTTTCCTCAGCAACAACCATCCGCTCAAGTTCAAAAACAGCGGAAACCTAATGAAAAAGGACAATCTGCTGAAGAGTAGATTGACGATCGATTTTTCCCATAGATCTAAAACGAAATCCAACCAAAAAAAAAGAAAAAAAGGATAGACTTAATATCTATCCTTTATTTAAAGATCAACATCGCTCTCTAGACGTATTGGTAATTTCAATTTTTTTGTTAGTCGCATGCTCTGTCTATTTTCAGCTAGCCATCACTTCAATAAACTACACAGACATAAGACGGATCGCTATTGGATCTATAAAATGCTCCTGCTGTAAGTCCACCATTTATCGCCAATTGATTGCTTGTATATACAGTGAGCCCAATAACCTGTAATGGGCTCGTAGGATTCCTCGTTCCGATACCAAAATGTCCGGATGGAATTATGTAAGAATCAGCACCTGATCCGAATTCAAGTCGTACTACCCTTGTACTAACATTATAAATATCAAAACTTGAATCGTCGTCGAGACCATCTGTATTCAATCTAATATCCATATTATCAAAAGCAGCACTTAATAGAGGTTCTTCTAAAAAACGTATACCTTCACCATTGTTATCTGCTACATATAACCAATCGTCGATGCGGGCACTCCCGGCAACATGTAATTCATGACTTGGTGATGCTGTTCCGATGCCGACGTTGCCCTCGTCTTCGATAAATATACCCAGATTTGAGTTATCATCATACAATGTTAGACCATTACCTGTACTAGCGCGAATAATACTCACGTCAATATCATCTTCTAAAGCTACTGTCCTTGCGGGTGTTCCTGTGACATCAATATCATTGCCTGCAAGTGGTAATTCATTAGTTGTACTACCATCTACTTCTGTTGCGGTTATTGTTAATGTGTCGTCACTTATACTTGTACTTGCTATCCCTGAACCACTAATTGTGAGTGTATCTGCTTGGATGTTTGCGGTTGTACTTCCGCTGTCACTGTTTATTGTTGCCCAGATGTTTTGTAATTCATTAGTTGTACTACCATCTACTTCTGTTGCACTTATTGTTATCGTATCTGTGCCTGCATCGCCTGTAATTGTTACTATCCCTCCTTGAGCCAAATAGAGTATATCTGTTGGACTGTCTGCTATTGGATCTGTTCCGCTTGGCGCATCTATTTTTTCAAATAGATTCTGCTGTGTTACAGCTTGCCAGGAAGCTAAACCATTAGCATCTGATGTTAAGACTTTCCCTTGACCGGGAGAACCTCCTGTTATCTTGATCTGACCTGCAACTTCAAGTTTCGCTCCCGGATCCGGATTCGTCGTCCCGATGCCGACATTGCCATTCTCTACAATTAATCCATAATTATTCGTTGCTCCAGTTGCTGAGAAATAACCGGCTACATTTGCCGTAGAAGCGCCAGTCTTATTAACGTAGAGTCCATAACCTGTTCCAGATATAGCACCTGATTGAACTACATACAAACCTGCTCGATTTGCAGTCGTATCTGTGTCAGAAATATGTAATTTGTGATTTGGAGTTGGTGTCCCGATGCTAACATTGCCATAGGTCCATATATTATCATCTATGTCATCCGGGGGATCAGTTGTACCGACTTCATACCAGTCATCATCTTCAAGATCGTCTATAGTTTTTTCCGAGTCACGTAAGACACCAGTTGAATCAGCTACAACAATCGTATCAGCGGGCTGACCTGCATCCAGTGTTCTCACTCGTACCCTACCATTTACGTCTAATGATTCTGTCGGGCTTATTGTTGATATACCGACTCTCTCATTATTTTCAACGCATAGAATTGGACGAGAATATTTAAAGTTCGTTCCGCTTGGGATATCTTGACTAAACTCACTGTCTATGTCAATTTCTGTATCACTGATTATCGCAACGACTCTTCTTATTTCTTTCTGTTGATCCCATGGTTTTGGACCATGACTTACCTCGATCCAAATCTCGCTTCCTATCATCAACTCATCTTCAAATAAGGTACTAGTACCTGTTACGTCAGTTCCTAAAGTTTCAATTGTACCTTCACCTGTAGTAGGTTCAGTATTAACCCACAATCTTCCAAGAGGACTTTGAGCCCCAATACCAGTCTTACCGTCTTCCCTAATCCAAAATCGTTCACTGGTTGCGTATGCTGGTGTATTTTTTCTCTTATCTTCATGAACTCCTACAGCAAAATAATAATCATTAG
>CBDVCJ010000232.1:0-6671 GCA_965372445.1 uncultured Thermoplasmata archaeon
CGCCAAGTTACCTCGCATTACGAATTCCTTCGGAATTAGTAAAGTTTGGTTCTTGTATCTTGGATTTTCTAATCTTTTTTCTTTTTCGCTTTGGTCTTACCTTTACCTGTCTTCGGCTTTTTAGTGGATCCCTTTTTCTTAGACTTAGATTTGCCGGGTTTGGATTTTTTAGCACGTTTTTGTTCTTTCTGTTTGGCACGCTCACGGGCTTTGCGCTCCTTCTTGCGCTGCTTTTTCTCGAACTTCTTTTCGCGCTCAAGCCTCTTATGCTCGCGCTTCTCTTCCTTCTCTTTCTGTTTCGCTTCTTGCGCTTTGCGTTTGTCCTTTTCCTGACGCTCATACAAAACTCGCACCTTCTCCCTGCGGTGGATCGTACCTCTAATTCCACGCATCTTCATTGTGAGCTCTTGACGTATCTTATAAAAATCGGCTTTGCTTAGGTCACCGTCATCGGCTTTCATTTTCGCCAGCTCGATCTTATCTTCCAAAGCCTCAATTTTTAAATGCAATTTATCGATTTCCTTGGTTAATGATTCTATCTTGCCCATTGTTATCACTTCAATAAATATTTAGACTTCATTTTTAAGGTTTCCTAATATTGGCTCTATTTTCATGATCGAGGTATAATCTTTAAAGGTTAATGTTTTTGGAAACAGTACCGCAACAGGTATTTCAATTGTCTGTTTAGGGTTCACTGTGATCTTCTTGATCATTGATACACCTTCACGGGTATCCACAGTTTCAGGCTCGATCAGGCCCCATACCTTTGAAGGCATAGCAAAGTAAGCCCTAAACTTGATCGGTAGTTCACCACTATTGCCTAAAAGTATTTTATTATTGCCTTTATCACCCTTCATACCTTCAATTTCTATCGGGTTGGTGGTGATCTTTAAATTAGTTCGAAGCGTAGCTAAGATCTTGCGGCGCGACATGTTCTGTTGATAATTAATTAACCTGCCTCTCCATTTATCGTAAAGAAACGCAGTGTCTTTGCCAAATGAAGTTAATAACTTGATATTCGATTTGAGCTTGGTCTTAAGATCGTTTGTATCACTATATGGGTCATATCGAAGCTTGTTGCGATAAAATTCTATTAGCGTTAGATAATAGAAAAACTGGTATTGAACATATTTTGAAAATGTATCTATTGAAATGTAATTTTCTTGTTTAATACCGTCAAGTAACTTAAAAATCTCTTTCGTAAGTTCCAAAATGATAATGCCATGAAGAAGTTGAGAGTAATAATACAATTGTTCATTCTTTTTACCTGATGGCCTTTCCGATTGCACTTTTTTAAGCCAGGATTTCACGATATCGATAATTATTAATCTGGTACTGAGCTTTTGGGCTGGATCGGCCAATCTCTGTAATGTTTTCTGCATAATTAAACGCATCTGAGCGATCTTAGCCCTTTCATCAAATTTAAGGCCCGCACCTTGCTCAAATAACCCTACAGCACCAAAAGTGCACTCCAGGCCTTTTGATGGTAGATCGGAACTCTTGAAAACCTTAGAAATCACATTCGAAATACTACCTTTACCCGAAGCACGAAGATGGGCCGAGTAGTCCAACCAATTATTTGTTTTTAATTTGAATTTGGTAACGCTATTGATCCCCAATACTTTTGCTGCATGGTATATTTTTGCGGCCCAACATATTCCGATCTCATTGAAAATCTTGAATAGCGAATTAATATATTTTTTCGTAAATTTATTGGTTACTACCACAAAACTAAATAGATTCTCCTTAAAGATACCGGAGGATCCTTTCGCATTAAACTCCAAGCCATACGGAACAATATCGCTAATTGAATAGAGCCAGGTATTAGAATTTAATGTGTAAATAGATAGTTTGTGATGCTCTTGGCTCTTGATCACCTTCTCCTGTTCGCGCAGGTAATTCACTAGATGGCTGTATTTCTTGGTTACATCTGGCAAGACTAAATGCAAATTTAATTTTATCGGCACATCTATATTGAGCAGCTTCGGAAAGTTCTTTTTTGCCATCTCGACTTCATCAAGTTTAATACTAAATTGTATATCATACGTGCCTGCATCGAATTGTTTCGGGATATTCCACAGCCATTCTTTAACCGTTTCTGCAGGGTCGATCCTACATTTTGCGGTATCTCGGTAGATCTCTTTTCCAAAAATGTCTAATATTCTTACCTCGACTTCCGCTTGGTCACCCGATCTTGTGCCGCTATCTTTAAAAAAAGCTCTGATCTTTACCTTGTCCCCGATATTATAATAATCTTTATCCGTAATCACGCTCTTAATTGAATACTCATGAGGGTCTTTGATCTCTAATAGTTCCTCAATAAGTTCATGAGTCTCATCCAAATCCAATATTTTCCATGACAACGTTCCTTTGACCTTGCCCAGTTTTAGGTCGGCAGGGATCTTCCAGTCCCAATTGATAATTTTATTTTCACCCGGGTTTAATGTTCGGTTTTGTAAAGGTGCGAATTCGATCTTTTCGCCGGACGCCAACCTCAAATTTAAATTCGTATCTAATGTAACTGCCTCAACCCCGATATTTTCCAATTTAGCTGAAATTTTTATATCATCGCCACCAGATACTAAAATATTCGAGCTGATGAATCTACTGACATCGATTGCCTTTGATTTCTTCAAAGTTAAAATATCTTCAAAAATCTTGCTCGTTGCCGTATCTCGTGACGCAAATTCGATCTCGATATTGAATTTGCCGGTACCGGTTTCATCCTGCGGGATCTTAAAGTTCCACGAAATCTCTTTGTTTCCTATGATTGCGATCCGTTTTGTCGGCAGCTCGTAACGGCGGTGGACTATTGAATCATTATCTGTAAATACCTGTCCCCCCATGATGCCCCTAAACTTCAACGGCGAGCTACATTCAATTGCCGCTCGAACCGTGACCTCAGAACCCTTTACAATTTCGGGTTGATCCACGAAACAGTCACCAATTTTAATCTCTGGCGGTTTTATAGTTATGAATTTATTTTCGATCGTGCTTAGTTCAGTTCCATATTCACTATGAGTCAGTACAAAATCAAGTGAATATGCTCCTGGGTCGGCTTCTGCATATTTAAATGTGATTGGGATCTCAATTTCCGGGCCGCCACTAGTAGATTCTTGCGATACCTCTTCTGGAGCTTGTGACTCTCCATCTGGGCCTTTAACCACAGAATCCTCGGGAGCCCAGTCAACCTCATTGATGTGTTCGTCCACATTAATCGTCATAGGTTCAAATTGTTTAAAGCCATCAGGCAGCACAGCTGAGAATGCTATCTCATCTGGTATATCTTCAGGGTCAAATTGTAAATATAATTTAAGCTCTAGATCTTCACCCAGTTCAATATCACTATGGTCAAACTCTATCCTACTCTTTATGGAGCTCTTGATCTTACAGCCCTTTGCATTACCAATAACCTTGAAACTATGACCTTTCATTTGTTTGATCTCCTTTTACTATGAAGGATGGAGACTGATATAAAGATTCCAGATTCCGGACGGATAAGGAATATCGATTCCTACGGTAACTTGCTTCGCCAAGTTACCTCGCTTTAAAAATTCCTTTGGAATTTTTAAAGTTTCAGTCCCCCCACCCCCCTATTGCCTATTCGAAGGCAAACTGGAATCTCGAATCTTTTTTCATATCACCTCAAGTACCGATCCATACACCGCTCACGATCTTTTTAAGGGTTGCAATTGCAGAGAGCGCAGCTAAATAACTCGTTTTGGGGTTTGTCATCGATGGAATATTTTTGATCTCACACTGGAACTCGCCAAACCGACCCTTTACGATTATTTTATGCATGTTCCTTGTAGCGGCGGGGTCCGCAATGATCTTGACCTCGGTTTTTTTAAATCCAATACCTGCCAGACTAACAGAAGCAGCGACATTGACGTTCTTAGGGAAATATTTTACTGCATCTTTTGCTGTACCATTGAACACAGTCAACGGTTTCTTGATAGATTCTATGTTTATACCCTGCTTGGTTATGTATCGCACATTTTTCAAACCTTTTGGGGGCTTTGTGGTTATCAAAGTAACTTTGTCGATGTTTGCTATTCTTGAGGATTCTAAACCATCCAACCCACAAATTGCACCTGACGGTAGGTAAATTCTACAATTATTTGTCTTAGCCAATTTTTTCAATGATCTCCATAGTTTGTCATTGACAAAAGCCCCGACGCTCATTATCATCATATCTTTGCCTTTCTCTAATACCAGTGGTGCATATCTCTTCACCGCATCCTGTGAGGCGGCTTCGATCACTAGATCAACGAAATTTATTAATTTTCTTATATCCGAGATCGGCTCGGCTTTAGCAAGCGACGCTGCAAGATCCTCCGCATGATTGATGGAATTATCCAATAAATATACCTTATCGATCTCTTCCATGGTTTCAATTGTTTTGGCTAATGTAGAACCTATGAAACCGCAACCAATAATGCCAACTTTCATCCTCATGCCAACTTATCTTTTTTTTCGATGATTTTCTTAATTGAAATTGATATTCTTTTCTTAGTAATTAAATTCATTATGTATATTGATTATGGTAAATAGTTATTCTTCGTAGTGGTAAGATCGTTATATGATTACCATAGTGGATTGGAGATTGTAGATTTGAGACGGGCGGGGATATCGACTCATACGGTAACTTGCTTCGCCAAGTTACCTCGCTTTAAAAATTCCTCTGGAATTTTTAAAGTTAGAGTCCCCCCCGCCCCCTATCGCCTATCGCCTTTCGCCTTTTATTAGGCACACTCCAATCTCCAATCTCTAATCTCAAATCCAATTAGGCAATATAGGGTTATTAATAAAAACATTTATTACTAGAAAAATATTCTCATTACCTTAAGAAATAAACTTACCGTGAGAAAATTAGCTTAACGAGAGGTAGAACAATATGGTTTCCCCCAGAAACAAACTAGCAGGTATCTTAGCAATAGTTGGCGGAGCTTTGTTATTCATTAGTGGTAGTGTTGGGATGGTGGATTTCTTAGTGGCACTTCAAGATATAGTTCACGAAATATTTGGCGAGCCGAATGAAAATATCGAACTGATATTCTGGGTCTTGATCTTCATTGCTATGCTGGGCGGCCTCGCGGTTATTATAGGCGGCATTCTCATCTGGAAAAACCATCCAATAGCTGGCAGGTTCCTTATTATGCTCGGTACAAGCATTGGTTTGATCGGGCTGGTCATCAACCTGCTTAGTGCATTGTATCATGGCGAAACCGAAAATTTCTTGGCCTGGATAACTACAAGCTTTTCTGGCATTGGTATTATATTAGCAATCTTAGCCAGTAGAATATCAAAATAACGAACAAAAAGGAAACTTTGGAGAAATAGGTAATGGAAGATTTTTTAATTGCCCTCGTCCTCTTGCTTCTTATTGGAAGAACCTTAGGCTATATTTTTCAAAAATACGGGTTTCAATCGCTAATCGGTGAAGTTTTGGCCGGTATAATACTCGGACCCATTTTAATTTTTTATAGTACATTGCCTGAGAATGAATTGAGGGTGTTTAGTGAACTTGGTATACTGATGCTGATGCTGTTGGCGGGCTTGACGACCGATTTTGAAGCGTTTCGCGAGAATAAATCTGCCAGCATAATCGTAGGCGTTCTCGGCGTTGTGGTTACGTTCTTATTAGTGCTATTTCCGATCTATTTCATACTCGGCCCAATGTATGATATTAGTCTGGTCTCTGCATTGTTCATTGCGGCTATTATTAGTAATACCGCCATTGAGGTTTCCGCAGCTTTGCTTATGGAATCAAAATTTGTAAAACTCAAAGCTGTTGTTATTGGTGCTAGCTTTGTCGACGATATTCTGGCCGTATTCCTGATCGGTTTAATCTCGCCTTTTGCTGCCAGTGGTGTTCAAACGCCCCAATTTGAAAATATCATCTATCTTGCCGTACTAATTATAATCTTTTTAGTAGTATCACTCACGATCGCCACCAAAATCTTCGACGCGATCTTCGAGAAGCTTAAAGGTCATGAAGGCAAGATCACATTGACGGCGACATTGATCACAGGGTTTGGATTTGCGTTCGTAGCAAGGATGGTTGGTCTACATGAAGTCATTGGCGCTTATATCGCAGGGCTGATCATTGGTAAATGGGGCTCGCAAGTTACGCCGTTGCTACGGCGAAGGATTGCCTGGGAGAAATTAAAGTATGACATCGATACACCACTTCGTGCGATCTTCGGACCGTTGTTCTTTGGGTTCATTGGGATCACTGTTGTTGTTGTCAAGGAAGTCGATGTGTTCATGGTCGTTCTATTAACTGTTTCAATTTTAGTGTTGGCAATTGGTGGTAAATTCTTTGGCTGTGGGTTGGGCGCCAGGCTTTCCAAGTTCAATAAAAAAGAATCAGTTAAGATCGGGTATGCAATGTGTGGGCGTGGCGCACTTGAATTAGTGTTGCTTAATTATGCATTCAACATAAATTTGATCGACGAAACGGTCTTTACGGCTCTGGTATTTGTAACTATATTCACTGTAATTTTAACACCTATACTGTATAAGTTAGCCAGCAAAGAATAATTAAGGTCGAGTTTGAAATATAATTATTTGGTACCTCTCCCGATTTTGAGGAAATAGAATTTTATTACGGATGTCTTAATGGCGATTTTTAGTGGCAAGTTTGGGATGTAGTATGTGGACACTCA